>JAILIF010000062.1 GCA_024695405.1 Bacilli bacterium | reverse complement strand
TTTTCCTTCTTTTTGAAGTTCTAAAATAGAAATTGATCCACATTTAGTTTGAAACACAAATCCTGTCTTATCAGCTTTAATAATTTCGCCAGGAACTCCAGTAGAATTATCATCTATTAAATTAGCTTTAAAAATCTTAACTTTAAGATTCTTTAAATATAAAAACGCACCTGGTTCATCAGATAACGCTCTTATCCAGCCCCATATTTCTTTCGCATTTAAATCTAGATTTATTTTTTCTTCTTCAGGTTTTATTGTTGGACAAAAAGTAACTTTAGAAGCATCTTGTTCAACTCCTGGAAGTTTTCCATTGACATAGTCATCTATTGTTTCCAATAAAAGTTCGTTTGCAGCAGCACCAATCTTTTTGAATAAAGAAGTTGAATTATCACTATCTTCAATTGTAACTTCTTTAGAAGCATACATTTTACCAGCGTCCATTTCTTTAATCATTTCCATTAAAGTAACGCCAGTCACTTTTTCATTGTTAATTAATGAGAACTGAATAGGAGCAGCTCCACGATATTTAGGAAGCAAAGATCCATGAAAATTTAAACATCCGTATTTAGGAATATTTAGTACTCCTTCAGGTACAATTTGACCATATGCAAAAGTAAGGATTAAATCTGGATTAATTTCTTTAAGAAATTCATAATCCTTTCTAATCTTAACAGGTTGATATACTGATACTCCAAATTCTTCTGCCACTACTTTAGTAGGAACTTTTTGTAAAATGCCTTTTCTACCAACAGGTTTATCAGGTTGAGCTATTACTCCAACCACATTAAATCCATTTTTAAAAAGTGTTCTTAAAAGACCTGCAGAAATGTCAGGAGTTCCCATAAAAACAATTTTTAATTCTTTTGCGTTAATTTCCATACCGATATTATACATTAATATAATATGTTTTGAATAAATTTCGAAAAGAATATAATAAAGGAATGAAAATCCTTTTAGTAAGTGATACTCACGGAAATAATGAAGTTTTGGACAAACTTGTCAAAAAGCATCCGGATATGGATTTATACCTTCACCTAGGAGACTCCGAGGCAACCCCAGAACAGCTTCGACCTTTTATTACCGTAAGAGGAAACTGTGATTATTTTTCAGATGCAGATGATAAATTCATGATTCGAACAGAAGTAGGTTATTTATTTGCAGCTCATAAACCTCCATTTGTTGATCCAATTGTTGCCGAAAAAAGCAACATTACTATCATTTGTCACGGGCACACTCACAAAAGAAGATTTGAAAAAATCGGAAAGATATTATATATTAATCCCGGTGCAATAAGTTTCGCCCGTGATGGAAACGACTTATCGTACTTAATTTTAGAAATTGAAAATTCGAAAGTTAAACACACTTTTATAAATATAAGATAAGGAAACAGAATTATGAGTCGATACACAAAAACTATGTCATTTTTGTTGAGAGCAAAAGAATTGCTTAATACCTCAAGAAGAATGGAAGACATCTTTTTAGCAATCACAAAAACTAATGTTAAAAACGTTGCTGTGAAGTATGTAAACGAAGAAGGAAAAATTAAAAAATACAGATATTCAATGTTTAGAGCACATGCATATGCACATGCATCTGTATTAAGTAAGATTTTATTCGAAAAGCCAAAGCACAAAAACATCATTATCAAGTTGCCAAATACTCCACGTTGGGGCGAAGTTTTCTGGGCAGTATTAATGACTGGCTATAGACCATTATTAATTGATGCAAAGACTTCTAAAGAAGGTACTGAAAACATGATTAAGCAAGGTAAAGCAATTGCTA
This sequence comes from Bacilli bacterium, assembly GCA_024695405.1. Taxonomy (GTDB): domain Bacteria; phylum Bacillota_I; class Bacilli_A; order RFN20; family CAG-826; genus RGIG9670. Next base: position 6,242 of record JAILIF010000062.1, on the reverse strand, counting down.
TTATTACCGAAGATGCTTATAACTATCAATGTTTAAAGATATCATTAGATGATATTCTTTACGGAGAAAAAACTTACGCATTCACACCTGTTTGGGAAAATGAAGTTGTCTTCTGTTCCAGTGGTACAACTGGTGACGTTAAGATGATGATTTATAACGGTGAAAACTTTGTTAACCAAATCTGCTGTGCATTAGATATGCCAGAAGAATCATTAGATATTATGTATCCAAAGAAATATGGTGCTCTTAATATCTTAGCTATGGTTCCATTCCACCACATCTTCGGCTTCGTTGCTGTCTTCTTGTGGTTTACATTCTTTGGAAAAACTATTGTTTTCCCAACAAGTACTGCACCAAGTGATATTCAATACATTTGTCAAAAATGTAAAGTTACGCATATCTTCTCAGTTCCATTATTCTGGGATGCATTGGCAAGAAGCATCTCAAGAAAAATGGCAATGCAAGGTCCTGAAAAACTCGCATTCTTAGATAAGATGATTGGCTATAACACAGGTAGATTATCTGCTGATATGGCTGGATTCGCATCTAACAAGAGAGCTATCGCATTTGTACAAAATAAGATTTTAGGTCACCACGTTAGATTCTGTATTTCTGGCGGTGGCTTCCTCTCAAAAGAAACATTAACTGCAATCAATGGTCTTGGTTATCCATTATATAATGGATATGGTATGACTGAAATTGGTGTTACTTCAGTTGAATTATCTCCTGAGGTTGAAATCAGATTAAAAGGTAGAATCGGCCACCCATTGCATGGTGTCGAATACATGATTGATGAGAAAAATCATGAATTATTAGTTAAGTCAGATACAATCCACATTAAAGAAATCATCGGTGGAGTTGAAAAATACACTGAATTAGAAGATGGTTACTTCCGTACAGGTGATATCGTTGAATGTGACGCACAAAACGGTTATTACATGAAAGGTAGAATCAAAGATATCATCGTCAACGCTGATGGTGAAAACATCTTCCCTGATGAATTAGAAATCTTCTTTAAAGACTTACCTAAGGTAACTCACTTAAGTGTTCTTGGTATTGCTAAGAAAAACTCTAAAGACGAAAACGTTGCATTAGTATTAGAATTAGATAACCAAATTACAGAAAAAGAAGTTGCTGAAATCCAAGGATTAGTTAATGATATTAATCTTCCACATGGTGTTAAGATTGGTCACATCTACTTATCAAAAAATAAACTTCCATTAGCTAACAGCATGAAAGTTAAACGTTACATGATTAAAAAAGCTATTGAATCCAATAGCCCAGATTATGTTCTCATTAATGCTAAGAAAGAAAAGAAATCATTCGATGGATTCGATGAAAAGACAATTAATGATATCTTAATTCCAACTAGAGAAATCTTCTCAAAAATCTTAATTCTCCCATTATTCAAAATTGATGACGCAGCACACTGGGTCAACGATCTTGGTGGAGACTCAATGAGTTATGTCGAATTAGTCAGAGACTTACAAGACAAATTCGACATCGTAATTCCAGAAGAATTATACGGTAAATTAACTTGTATTAATGACTTCGTTTTAGAAATCGCTACTCTTAAAAAAATCAATGTAAAAGGTGACGATTCTAAAAAAGAGAATAAATAATTGAATTATTTTATTCATTTTGGTATTATTACACAGGTTAAAATAAGCGAGGTAAAATATGGCAAACATTAAATCTCAAATTAAACGTGTCGGTACAAACGAAAAAGCACGTATCAGAAACGCAAGCGCAAAAAGTGCTGTTCGTACTTCTATTAAGAAAGTTAAAGCTGCTGTTGCAGCTAACGATAAAGCAGCTGCTGTTGAAGCAGCAAACGCAGCTTTCCGTTTAATCGACAAATCAGTTTCTGATGGTATTCAACACAAGAATACTGCTGCAAGACAAAAATCAGAAGTCTCACGTTTAGTTGATTCTGTTAAATAATTAGTTATTCTTAAAATTAATTAGAAACAATTCAAAAGCATAATAGCGGTCGACAAGACCGCTTTTAATTTGCTTATCGAGTTCAAATAATTGATCTAAAGTATTTCTAATTCTAGAAATAGAAATTGAGAATTGATATTTTCTCATTATTTGAACTCTAACAGGTTTAATTTTTAATTCTTCTGCAATTGCATCATTATTAATGCCACATGAAGCTAAATACAAAACTTCTCCAAGAAGTCTAAACTGTGTAGCTAACTGAGAGATTAAAACTACTGGTTCAACACTTCCAACTTTTAAATCTCTAAATAATCCAATTGCGGAAAAATTATCTTTATTTAATAAGTAATTAAATATTTGGAAAGTATTATCTTCTAAAGGCTTAGTAACCATTAAATCAACATCAGCGTATTTAATATGATCAGTATAAAGAACTAATTTTTGACCATTAGAATATAAAGAGGCATAATCCCCGCTTGTTCTATTAGAAAGTTCTTTAAGAGCGTCAAAATCAATTGTTGCGCCTAATTTATTGACCATATATGCTTTAACAACATCAATCCACTGTTTTGAATCTGGATCTTCTAAGAAATATATTTGGCCATAAACTTCAATTAGTTTATAAAATTCATTTTTCTTATCAACATTGCTTGATGATAAAAGGAAAATTAAATCGACATTTTCATCTCTACCAGAAATTGTTTGATTTAGTTCTTCAAAATCTTCTGGTTTATTCAGTTTATCTTTATATTTATCTTTTCCTAGGAACATTGCGTTATCTACAACAACTATTTTATGTTCATAGCCAAGAGGCAAATATGAAGCGTCATCAAGAATTTCAAAAAGAGGAGTTTGAGTAAAATCAAATCTTCCAAAATTTAATTCGTCGGTCTCTCCAAGTACTTTTTTAATAATTGCCTTTAGTTGAGATTTTATTCTTATAGATTGATTACCATAGATAAAATAAACCATAAGAAAATTATATATGTAAACTACAAAAATTTGTAGTTAGAATACGTAATAGTTCCTAAAATATCAGTTCTTTTAATTACTACCCCATTATTATTCAAAATTTTAATTACTGAATCATTCGGGTGACCATACTTATTATTCTTTCCACAAGATATAACAGCTTCTTTCGGAGATAAATATTTAACAAAGCTATCCGATGTAGATGTTTTTGAACCATGATGCCCTACTTTTAATATGTCACATGGAATATTAGAATATTTCTCCATTATTTTATTTTCTATTTCTATCGGAGCATCACCAGTAACTAAAAAGTTAAGCTTACAAATTGAAAAACCTATAACCAAAGAATTATCGTTTTCTTCTGAACTATTGTATGAGAAAATATTGTAATTATTAAATGTAATTTTTCCTATTTTAATAGGAAATAAATCATATTTTCTTATTACATTTTTAACTTTAAAATGTTCCTTTAATGAATCTAACGCACCACAATGATCATAATCATCATGAGTTAGAAATACACAGTCAATGTTATAAAGTCGTTTTCTTTTAAAATAAGGTATTAATGAAGATGTAGCCAGATCTTTATAAGCTAAGCCTCCTGTATCAATCAATACAGTATTATTTCCATCTCTAATTAAACAGCAATCTCCTTGGCCAACATTAATAAATGACACTTCTTGTGTAATTGCATTTTTAATAGGTAGTACATAAAGACATAAAACTGATGCATATGAAATTTTTAAAAACCTCACAATTGGAATAAACCTTATTTGCGAGTAATACATCAATAAATAATATCCAAAGTAATATATCGGAATAAAATATGATGAAAATTGAGGAATATTTATAGAAAAAGATATAAACGATAAGCCTTTAGAAAGAAAAATTATTACATTTGTAAATAGATTCGCTACAGGATAAATCGGTATTTTAAAAAAACATAAAAATCCAATAAATCCGCTTAAGATGAAAAATGGCGATAATAAAATCTGAGCATAAAATGAAATTGAGTTTGTACAATTATTGAAATTTAGTTCAAATGGAAGAAAGAGAAAATAAAGCCAGACCAATGGAATTATTCTTTTTCTTATGCCTTTAAGTCTTCCGATAATGCCACTAAAAAGCAAATTATTTATCGGAATTAAATAACCTATTATAAATGAATCACTATTCGCTAAACGAGCGTTTAGTGAAAGAAAAATAAGACCAGAAAATCCTATTATTGTCCCACTTGAGAATTTACCATTAAATTTATACTTATTAAAGAGTCGTAAAATATTTAAAAACAATATTCTAATTACTGTAAACCTAGGAAAAGTAAAAATTGAATAAAAACATAATATGGATGTAGAAATAATTTTTGACGTTTTTTCTTTCATGAATTTTTGCAAGATTGCTTCTATCATTTTCATGAAAGAATATATGTAAATTCCTCCAAAAGATATTAACCTACTTATATTTATATATCTTAAAGATGATGTAAGTTCCCCATTTAAAGAATTTGAAAACAAAATAGAACTATATAGATCTCTAGTGTCTTCATCGAAATGCGAAAGAAAATTATTTCTTACTTTTTTTGTTCTTATTGGAGTTTTAAAAGTTGTTTTTTCGTATTCTACAGTAAACCTCTTATAAACCCCGCTTTTATTTAGGTACTCTTTAAAATCGAATTCACTTTCTAAAGTAGTAAAATCTAATTCCTCTTGTTTACCCTTAATAAAAAGCCAATCCCCTACTTCTTTTTGATTATTTTTCTCAGAAATGTAAAATTTTTCGCCAAATGAATCAAAAATATAATAATTTTCCTTACTTTCAGCAACGACTCCTTTGCATTCATTGCGATTTGTTGAAATATTAATAAAGCTCAAACCAACGCCAATACAAGCTAATAATAAAGAGAGAAAAGCAAGACGTTTATTTGATAGTCGATATCTAACGAATAACAAAAATATGCAAAGGAGCGGTATGAAAACTATTAAATTACTCCTGCACAATAAACCAAGCCATAATGAAAGGAATAAAATTAATAGTATCATTCATGTAAAATTACGTAATTTCTTATTTTTCTATAAGTTGCGTTGCCAATTCCATATACACTGAGAAGATCCTCTAAACATTTAAAATCTCCTTTTTCAGTGCGATAGGAAACTATTGAAGTAGCAATCGTCTTACTAATTCCATTAATTTCAGATAATCTTTCTGCATCATCCTTATTAATGTTTGCTTTTTCGATGTCATTACTGCCACATAAATCGCTTGTTTCATAAAAACTAGCAATATAATATGTTTTTCCTGCTGTGAGCTCGTACGTTGTGTAATATGTACGCTCATCCGCGTTTGCAGTAATTCCACCTGCTGCTGAAATTAGTTGTCCCATTGTTGGGGTATCGTTAAAAGAATAAGTTCCAGCCTTATTGATTTCCCCCTCAATGGAATACTTTCCGCTTGTTGTAGAATCATCTGCAACTTCAGCTATATTGTCCGGAGTAGTTTGTACTTCTGGATCAATAACAAGAAAGCCAACAATTACAACAAATGCAACTACAATAGCGCCAATTATGAGTTTGATCATAATAAAAAACCTCCTTACTTATATAGAGGGGGCTTTTTTAAAAAATTCGTCAAAATTTCTGAAAAAAATTATTTAATTTCGATTTTTAAGATTTCAACTTTGTACTGTTTGACAGCTTTGACATCTATGATGTCACCAACCATTTTACCAACGATTGCTTCGCCTAATGGGCAAGCGTTAGAAATTTTGCCATTTACAGGATCGCTTTCAACTGTACCAACAATCATGAATGTGCTTTCTTTACCGCTATCAATGTTTTTAATTGTAACTGTGCTACCTAAAGCAACTTTCTTAGTTGATGCTTTGCCATCGATAATTTCGCAGTTATTTAAAGTAAATTCAATTTCTTTAATTTCAGCTTCGATTTCAGCTTGTTTACCTCTAGCTGCATCATAGTCAGCGTTTTCGGATAAGTCACCTTGAGCACGAGCTTCTGCTAACTGAATTTTAACATTTTCTCTTTCGACATCGATTAAGTGTCTTAATCTTTCTTCTTGTTTTTTATAACCTTCTTTTGTTAATTTAATTTTCTCAGCCATAATAATTTTCCTTTTATTTGTCGCTCGATATTATAACAATATCGCTTAATTTATTCCACAGTTTATTTATTTTTGTTAATTTCCAATCTAATTACAACACAATGTTGCAATTAAGTAGAAAAGTTTGATTTATTATGTTTTTGTGTGCCCTTTTAGTTGAGAAAGGAGCGTATTATGGCTAAAAGAAAAACACATTTAACATTTGAAAATAG
>JAILIF010000061.1 GCA_024695405.1 Bacilli bacterium | reverse complement strand
ATAAAGAAGATTCCAGCAAAGGAGGTAAAACTTAAACCAATACATCACTAATTATTTAACTGCATTTAGTTAGACAAACTGCATTAAGCGGCTTCTTTTTGTCGTGGATTAAATTCCTAATCCGATAATAAAGTATGTATTACTAAATACAAAAAGACTCTCAAATCCAGTTTTGAGAGTCTAAAATGTTGCGTTTAATCTGACAAATTTTTATTTTCGATTAAAAAGTTGCGTTTAGTTTGTCACTTTACGAATTGCGTTTTTTATTTAGTTTTGTACGCATTTGAGTTTGCAATGCAGTATAGCAAGTTATGAGATGCATTTCTTAATAAGATGACATCTTTTTTATTCGTAGATGAGACTTCTCCATCACCAGATCCCTCTTGTAAGTAAGCTTGTTCTTGGGCAGCTAAATTAAGGTCACCACCTGCGTATAACATTTGTTTGCTGTCCATATAACTATTTGAACTTGTATGGAAGTCAGAAATAACCGAACCGATAAAACCCCATTCTTCACGGAGAATTTTAGTTAATAATCTAGAATCTCCACCAGTCCATGTAGTACCAATACGGTTGAAGGAAGTCATTAAACCTTTTGATTTGCCTTCCTTAACAGCCATTTCAAATGGTCTTAAATACAACTCACGCATTGCTTGCTCATCAACCCAAGTTGCAAGGCCTCTAGCAGATCTATTTGTTTCTTGATCATTAAGTGCAAAATTCTTAACGTTAGCGTAAACACCTTTCTTTTGAACACCATCAATTACAGTTGCGGCAAATCTGCCAGTAAGGAATGGATCTTCTGAATAACATTCAGTATTGCGTCCTGAGAATGGACTACGATGCAAGTTTACACGTGGAGCATACCAGCCAGAATAACTGACACCTGTTTTTTCGTCACCGATTAAAGCTTCTTCGCCAATTGCTTCAGCTTGCTTTGCTGCTAATTCTAAGTTATACGTTTGAGCAACTAAACATTCAGAACAATAATAGCAAGTTCCATAAATAGCAGGATCACCTAAGAAAGCAACAATACCTGTAGGCCCATCGAAAGAAGTTGTTCCACAGGCAAGAATCGCGTATGACCCATTAACTTCTTTTCTAATTGTACAAGTACTGTAGCAGCCTTTATTGAATAAATCTAACATGTCTTGGAATGATAACTGATTTAAGAACGCATCCCATTTTTCATCATTATATGCAACGCCTCTTAAATCATATGTTGTAATAATTTGATCGCCGCTTACATCCATGAGTGGCATTTCTTTATCATCAAAAGAAGCGTCATTATTTGAATCTATAGATGATAATTTTTTGCTTAACGATGTAGTGAGCGTACGGTCTGCAATAGTAGCTGTTGTTGGGAAAGTATTGTTCCAGTCAGTACGTGATAAATTAGACTTCATCCCGTTAGTAACATCATCGAATAAAGGTGTGACTTTTGTATTTGTAATAGGATCTTTATCAAAGTTAATCGTAGAAGGTAAATTTTTAGTAAATATGTCGATATCATTATGAGAATCTGTTGCGACATGAAATCTATATTCACCAGAATCTAATGTAAATCCTTTGAAACCATCGCTATTTTTATCATGATTATCAAATGAAGCAAAATAATATGGATCAATTTCAATTTTAATGGTTTCAGATTTGCCTTTTCCCAAAAGTCCAGTTTTTCCAAAACCTACTAATACTTTATATGGCTTTTCAATGCCGCCATTAATATATGGAGCTTCAGCATAAACTTGAATAACTTGTTTGCCTTCAACGTTTCCACTATTAGTGACTTTAACATCTACTGTGAATTTGTTACTACCTAATGTAGCAATTTCTAAGTTTGCTTTATTTACTATTTCGGCGTTAAATGTTGTGTAACTTAAACCATAGCCGAAAGGATAAACAACATTTTGTTGATACCAAGATTCATTATCTTTTCCACGTGTTTCGTAGTAACGGTACCCCATATAAATGTTTTCTTCGTATTCGATCATGTGATAATCAGTTTTATCAACCCCGTTTGGAGCATAATAATAATCCATGCTCTCATCAAAGTTACCACCAAAATTTTGCCAAGTAGGATCGTTTTTATAATTTGTGTAAACTAAATCAACAGTATGTCCTGATGGGTTTACTTCGCCGTTTAAGATTTTGCCTAAAGCAGTAATGCCATTTGCACCTGGTGAGCCAATATTGATGCAAGCATCAAGTTTATCTGCGCTAACTCCATCTAAACCATTCTTTAAGAATCCTAAATCGATATAGTTAGAACCATTCAATAAAACTACAATGTGAGAGAATTTTCCACTATCGACAATATGTTTTAATAATGCTCTTTCATTGTTATCTAATTCTAAGTAATGACGGTTAGAATCATCTGAAGCAAAGCGGGGCAAATCAAAACCTTCACCACCAATACGAGAAAAAACAACCAATGCTGCATCACTATATTGACTATATGAATCTACTATTTCACTAGTGTAAGAAGAAATTGGAGTTTCACCAGTCTTGATAACAGGAAAAATGCTTCCGTTATCCATTAATATCCCGGTATTGTCGCGTCCAAATCCTGAATCGTTTTTTGAATAAAAATCTAATAATTTTGTGTTAACTTCAAATCCTGCATTTGTTAATGCGTCAAATAAAGTGGTTTTTTCGTATTTTCCAGAAGGAGCAGCTGAACCAGAACCACCATAAACTAAATTCGTAGAGTTTTTACCAAAAAAGAAACTTTTGCTCCTCTTTTTAATGGTAGAGCATTATTTTCGTTTTTAAGAAGAATCATCCCTTCTTCGCAGATTTCGCTATTAACCTTATTCCCATAATCAAAAGCTTCCCTTTTGGTGCTAATATTTATGGATTCGTCTTTATCATCAATCACTTTTGGAGGTTCTACATAAGGTTTTGGATTTGAACCACAACCAGCAAGTAATAAAACCGTTGCAGGTATTAATAAAATTTTTCCTTTATTTTTCACAAAAAATTCCCCCTATGTTTCTAATATACTACGAAAATTAAAAATTTTTTATTCATAAATTGCTTTGTTAATTTCCAATCTAATTACAACACAATGTTGCAATTAAGTAGAAAAGTTTGATTTATTATGTTTTTGTGTGCCCTTTTAGTTGAGAAAGGAGCGTATTATGGCTAAAAGAAAAACACATTTAACATTTGAAAATAG
>JAILIF010000060.1 GCA_024695405.1 Bacilli bacterium | reverse complement strand
AAGTCCTCCTAATGATTTCGCTAAAACCATTATAAGAGGACTTTTTATATTAACTCGACAATTTCGTGGGGTGAATTTTATCAAAAATGCCTATTAGGACATTCCAAACCCCACAAAAACCCCACACTTTTGTTGAGAACCATAAAAAAAATACCTTTAAGGTATTATTATAATTTTGTTTGGTAGCTGGGGAGGGACTTGAACCCCCGACACGCCGGGTATGAGCCGACTGCTCTAACCAACTGAGCCACCCAGCCAAGTCTTGTATAAGGTTATTCCCTTATTTTGCATTCTCTTTAACTAAAGATTGGTGGACCCGAAGAGACTCGAACTCTCGACCCCCTGAATGCAAATCAGGTATTCTCCCAACTGAACTACGGGCCCACATTTTTTGAATGCTTTTCAATATTATTATTTTGCTTCGATATAGTCAAGGAAAAAAATATCAAATTTTTTATTTTTATTAGAATAAATGATTATATTCGTTAATTTTAATTGATTTTATTAAGAGATATTATAGCAATAGCGTCTTCGTTAGTTCCTTTTATATTAATAGAGAATTCCCAATCTAATGTAATAGCACTATTAAGTTTTCCATTGAAAACAAACTGTTTCTTATATGTTTCCATATTAAAACTAGAACCATCCATAAATAAATCAGCCTTAGAGAAAGCATTTTTAGAGCGGTAAGTTTCCTTAGAACTATTTCTAATTAATTGTAGCAAATTAAAGTCTGAATAATCTTCACCACAAGGTGACATATAACCATATACGCTAGGTGAATAATATGTATTAGACATCATTAACGCGTTATTTTTAAACGGAGCAACATAACTCTTTTCAGAATAAGCAGTATTAAAAGTATTTTTCACTTCTACCAATCTTGCATCTACGTGCCAAATTCTAATTCCTGTTTGGTTTACACCATAAGGTGATTTTTCTTTATAGTGATTTTTAACATCAAACTCATTCAAGCCAGTAGGTGTATATAATTCTAGCAATAAATACTCATCAAATGGTGAATTGGAAGAATTAAATGATGGACTAAGAATAATTACTTGATGTGAATCTTGGAATGGAGTAAGAGTTATTTCACAGTCCTCATAAGGAACATAAGCATCAGCCCACCCTAAAACCAAGCAAGAAAATGGATCATGTCCTCCAACATTAGCATCCTGCATTGAGAATCCTCCAGCAGGATTATATTTGTTAGAATAGTCATAATAATCTTCTAAGCCAAATATATGTCCAATTTCATGAATGTAAGTGTGTGAATCAATATTGCAATTATCTGTATTTCCACAACCATATGTTGACTTTTTAGTTCTTTCATATGCTTTTTCTTCTGAATACATGAAATCATAGCTAGCCCACAAGAACGCGTTTGGACCAGGTTTATTCACATCATTTGTATTTTTATTTCTAAGCCATGATGTAAACGCCCAAAGGCTATCGCCATATTGGCCAAATTTGTTCTTCTTAATTAAACTAGAGTAATCAGGACAGCCATATATTAAAGCAACACCATCTAAATATCCGTCACCATCACAGTCATAGTTTTTTCTATTATCTGAATGATTATTGAAATACCAATCAGTTGCATCATTAACTAATCCTTCAATACTTCTTGAGTTATCTTTAGCACCTGAATTTAAATTATAATCAAAAACATTGTGATTATAGTTGACTTCATACCAGTCACTTACAACACCTCGTAAAAGTAATCTATCGTTCGATTCTTTTTCATAGAAACTTTTGACACTTTGCCATCCTGTTTCAGATTGTGTTCCAAAAAAAGCTTTTTGTAAGTCTTGCTGTACATTTTCTTTAGAAGTTATATAGACGCTTGAGTCTTTAAACCAAACAGGGATAACGAGGAATTTAACTTTATCAAGAGATGGTGCAGAATCTTTATTAAAGAATGTGTTACTAGAAAAATCATTCAAATTATAAGACATAGTTCTAGAGGAAAGAGGAGGTTTTTCTGAAACTACAACTCTACAACTTGCAGTAATAGTTAGTTCATCTTTTGACCTAACTAGAACAATACATTCGCCTGGTTTTTTACCTGTTATGTTGCCAAAAGAATCTACAGTGGCGACATTCTCATTCGATGATCTAAACAAAACATCCTTAAAACTCGCTTCAACAGGCAAAACAGTATATTTAATTTGTTTTGTAAATCCTTCAAACAAATCTATTTGATCGTTTTCTAATTCAATAGAACGAACCACTACTTTATAAACTCTTACTGATACCGATGACGAAGTATAACCGTCTTCTGTTTTAACTTTGGCGGTAACTATGGCATTGCCTTCTTTTTTACCTAAGATAGTTCCATCACGTCCAACAGTTAATATTTCTTCATCTGAAGACTCCCATTCAATAAATCTTTGATTAGCTTGTTTAGGAGAAAAAGAAATTGTCATCTTCTCGTTTGCGTTTATTGGAATATTCATTCCTTCTTGAAGCGAGATGGAAGTAGGATAAACTTCTTCTCCATTATAAACAATAGAAATTGATTCTAAAGATACGTTCAATTGATTAGAACTAGTAGGCTTTATTTTTAAAGAAACAAAACCACTTTTATTTTTAATATCATAATTACATGTGTATTCTTCTTTTAAAGATTCGATAACGCATTCATCTATTAATTCCTCCCCAATATAGGTAGAAATTATAGCGTTACAATAATCTAAATTGTTTTCTAAATTATTCGCTACTTTATATTTTATTTTAGTGATGTTTTTAAATTCTATTGGTGAAGTAATTGTAGTTTCAGAAATAACGTTTACACCATTTTTGAATTTCTGATTACCTGGAATAGTGAAATCCCAGTTACCTTTCTGAGCCTCAAACTTATTGCTATGGAAAACATAATCAATCTTTTCTGATGGGGAAACAGTAACTAAACATTCTTTTTTTATATCTTCAACAAACGTGGTAATAATACATTGTCCTTCGCTGATTCCAGTAACAACACCTTCAGGAGATACATCCGCGATGCTAGGATCACTGCTTTCAAAATAGACGGCAGAAGTTGCGTCTAATGGTTGTAGTAAATAATCAACTTTTTCTGAACTTTCCACATATAAAGATATACTATCGCTGCCAAGAGTAAGCGAAGTAGCTGGAACAACTCTATCTAAAACATCAAAACTAGTAGATCCACTAACTGGAAATAAGTATTTAGAATCAGGATTGTAGGTTACTTCTAATTCATACGTACCTATATCAGATAAAAAATAATTATCTGATGTAATCCTTACATTTCCTGATTCAGGACATTTAAGAACAAAGTCTAATTGATTAAAAACACTATCTGAATGTTCAATCAATTCTTTTCCTGATTTATAAGTGAAATAAACGTTAATGTCGTCTTTAGAAAAAAAGTCGCCAGTTTTCCTAACGATATCTTCTACTGTTACATCAACGCTTTGAATAACTTTATCAGAAAAATTACATGCAGTAATAACTAAGCCTAATGCAATTATATTCGTAAAAAACAATCGGCTTCTCTTCATATGCTAAATTATACACATTTAAATCATTAAATGTTATATATTTATTTAATCTGTTAATTTCCAATCTAATTACAACACAATGTTGCAATTAAGTAGAAAAGTTTGATTTATTATGTTTTTGTGTGCCCTTTTAGTTGAGAAAGGAGCGTATTATGGCTAAAAGAAAAACACATTTAACATTTGAAAATAG
>JAILIF010000059.1 GCA_024695405.1 Bacilli bacterium | reverse complement strand
TTTTCTGTTGACTTGGATGTTAGCAACTTTTAATCCGTGCATGAATTTGCTATAAGAGATGTCGTTCATTCTGCATGCAGCGTTGATACGTCTGATTCATAATTTACGATAGTCTCTCTTAAAAGTGCTTCTTGATACATAGACATAAAATAAATATTTCATTAAGTTATTTTTTCTACAACTGTAGGAATAAATTTAACTAATAAGATAGCGTTAGAAATAAAGAAAACAAATAATGAAAATAGGCATATTAAACACCCATCTCCTTTGCAGTCGTGATGTTCATGAATAAGCAAGAAGACTAGTGATAGGATTAACGAAAAAAGTAAGTAGTAATTTTTAAATCCATTTCTTCTTTTCATAACTCCATTATAGTCCCCATTTTTTGTAAATAAAGAAAAAAACACCGAATTTAATCGATGTTCTTTAAGTTTTAAAAACTTATTTAATGTTTTTCTTTGCTTCTTTAACTAAATCAAAGAATGCTTTTGGATCTCTAATAGCTAATTCAGATAACATTTTACGGTTGACGTTAATGTTAGCTGCTTTTAAGCCGAACATGAATTTGCTGTAAGAAATATCGTTCATTCTGCATGCAGCGTTGATACGTCTGATCCATAATTTACGGTAGTCTCTCTTAACAGTTCTTCTTGATACATATGCATAGCGTAAACTGTGCATGACTTGTTCTTTAGCTGTTTTGAATAATAAGTGCTTACTTCCGAAATAGCCGGAGGCTCTTTTTAACATTCTTTTACGACGTGCGTGTGTGACTGTGCCACCTTTAACTCTTGCCATAGTCTATTGTCCTCCTTATTTAACGATGAGAAATTTAATTCTCTTGTAATCTGTTGGGTGAACAGATGTTGACTTCATTAAATGTCTCTTTTGTTTGGTTGTTTTGTGTGGGGCTAAATGTGAAACGTAAGCGTGGTGACGAACAACCTTACCACTGCCTGTTAATTTAATTCTTTTCATTAAAGCTCTTTTGCTTTTCATTTTTGGCATAACTTTTTCCTCCTACTTTACTATTTTTTCTTTGGCGCGATGATTGCAATTAACCATTTACCATCTAATGATGCTGGTTTTTCAACTACTGCAATCTCACTTAATGATGCGATGAATTTATCCAAGACTTCTTGGCCAACTTCAACGTGACTTAATTGACGACCACGGTATCTAACTCCGCATTTTACTTTATTGCCTGCTTCAAGGAATTTAGCAGCCGCACGAGCTTTAGTTTCCATATCATGGGAACCGATTTGTGGTGTTAATTGAATTTCTTTAACTTCAATAACCTTTTGATTTTTCTTAGCTTCTTTAGCCTTCTTTGTTTGCTCGTATTTCATTTTTGAATAATTTACGATTTTACAAACTGGAGGTTGAGCTTGAGGGCTAACGCAATATAAATCTAAGTCGTACTCGTTAGCTTTTAATTGAGCTTCCCTAGAAGAACAAATTCCTAATTGTTCACCTTGGGCGCCAATTAATCTGACTTGTGGAAATCTAATGGCGTCATTTAACAAATCGCCGTTGTTGTTTTTGTTTGCTGGTCTATTGTTGAATTTGTTTCCAGCAAAATTACCTTTGTTGTCTATGATAAACACACTCCTTCTTTGTCAAAAAAACGGGAGCAATAGTGCACCCGTTAACAATCTTAGCCCTAAGATGTAGCGTTAGCCAACTAGCATTTGCCGGTCTGGCGAGAAGCGGGTGCCTCTGCTTTCTACGTATTTTGCGTTGATAATCTTATCATTACTTAAGTAATAGTGTCAAATATTTTTTGATTAGTTTTCGCTTTTTGCTAATTTTAGGATATTTTTTACAAAATCAGTTTTTGAATTTGTGTAATTATCACGATTGTTTTTATTATCTTTTGATAATGCAACTTTTAATTTTTCGTATTCTTTTCTAGAGCCGTTGTGATTGACTAGATAATCTCTAAAAATTATCTCATCGGCGTCACCTTTGACTCTTAAATGAATATGATAAACTTTTTCTTCAAATCCATTTGGAGCATAACCTTTGTTTAAAGTGGCTCTATTATCTTCTTCATACATTAATCTATAGCCAGAATTATCAAGAAGCTTACATGCCTCATGCATAACTTTTGCATTTTTCAATTCAATTAAGATATCAACGATATTCTTTGCTTTTATATCTCTAAAGTAAGTTGATCCAATGTGATTAATTTTAAATGGTTTGAAAGTGTAAAGCAGTTTAGAGAGAAGATGCTTTTCTTCTTTATAGTAGGTTATCCAATCTTTATTAGGTTCTATTAATTCGATTGGGAATATTTGCCATAATTCTTCAAGAGATAATTCTTCTAAAGAATGGTCTTTGCGCTTTCCTTTAAAATATGAAGAAAGCAGTGTTCTAGATTCTTCCTCTAGCACTTCACGAACAATTTCGGGCTTAACATTTAGATTTCTTGCATCCATTACATTAATAGAACTACCGAATGCTCCTCCTTTGAAATCATTCGCGCCAAATACAATTCTTTTGAATCTAGATTGTAGGATAGCGCCAGAACACATAATGCATGGCTCTAAAGTAATATAAATAGTGCAGTCTTTTAGCTGCCAGTCATGACGCTTTTTACTAGCTATTCTAATCGCTTCAACTTCTGCGTGAGAAAAGACAGAAGACTTAGCTTCTCTTTGATTATGCGCTTTTGCTAGGACTCTATTGTTTTCATCAACAATAACACAACCAACAGGAACCTCATCTTCTAAGAATGCTTTAGTGGCTTCTTTTAAAGCTAATGTCATAAACTTTTTATCAATATTCATTTCTTGAAAAAGGCCTACTTAAGTAGGCCTATGAGTTATTTCTTATTAGCAACGACATCGTCAACTAATTTCATAAATTCATCAATTGAAGCATTGATTTGTTCTTGTGAACCGAATTTACGATAAGTGACTGAACCATTGTTCTTTTCGTTATCACCAATAACAATCGTGTATGGGATTTTCTTAATTTGTGAATTTCTTAATCTGTAACCAAGCTTTTCATTAGAATCATCTAAATTAACTCTATAACCATGTTCTTTAAACTTCTTATAAAGTTCTTTTGAATATTCTAAGTGGAATTCGTTATTAACAGGTAAAATGTTGATTTGAACCGGTGCTAACCAAGCAGGGAAAGCTCCGCCATAGTGTTCAATGATGATTCCAATAAATCTTTCAATAGAACCTAAGCATGCTCTATGAAGCATGATTGGACGTTTCTTTTCACCATTAGAATCAATATAGAAACAATCAAATCTTTCTGGTAAGTTCATATCAAGTTGGATAGTACCACATTGCCAGATTCTGCCCATTGAGTCTCTTAACTTAAAGTCGAGTTTAGGACCATAGAATGCGCCATCACCTGGATTAATTTGGAATTCGTGACCGGATTTTTCGCAAGCCTCTTTAAGAATAGCTTCTGATTTTTCCCAAATCTTAATATCGCCAATATAACCTTCTTCAGGTCTAGTTGATAAGACTATGTAGTAATCAAGTCCGAAGACTGAATACATTTCTTCATAGAATTGAAGTAATAACTTAATTTCATCAACTAATTGATCTTCTCTACAGAAGATGTGAGCATCATCTTGAGTGAATGCACGAACACGGAATAAACCATTAAGTGCGCCACTTGCTTCGTGTCTATGTACGTGACCAAGTTCTGCCATTCTAATAGGTAAATCTTTATAAGAATGTAATTCGTTTTTGTATACAAGAATTCCACCTGGACAGTTCATTGGTTTGATTGCGAATTCTTTTTCGTCAATCTCTGTAGTGTACATGTTTTCTTTATAGTGATCCCAGTGACCAGAAATTAACCATAATTCTTTAGAAAGCATTGTAGGCGTTTTAACCAAAACATAGTCAAACTTTCTATGTTGTGCTTTCCAATATTGTTCGATTTGTTCTCTTAAGACCATACCGTTTGGTAACCAGAATGGGAATCCTGGACCGTAATCGGAAATCATGAATAAACCTAATTGTTTACCTAATAATCTGTGGTCTCTTTTCTTTCTCTCTTCAATCATCTTTAAGTGATTGTCTAAGTCTTCTTGAGTCCACCAAGATGTACCATAAATTCTAGTTAATTGTTTGTTTTTGCTATCTCCACGCCAGTAAGCACCTGCTAAACTCATAAGTTTGAAATGCTTAATTTGGCCTGTAGACATAATGTGAGGACCACGGCATAAGTCAGTGAAGTTACCTTGTGTGAATGTAGTGATATCCTCATCAATACCATTAATTAATTCGACTTTGTACTTGTCGTTTTTGAAGAATTCTAATGCTTCTTCCTTGCTTAATTCTTTGCGAATAATCTTTTCGTCTTTACTAGCAAGTTCTTTCATTTTCTTTTCGATCTTTGGTAAGTCTTCATCAGTAATAACTGTGTCACCAAAATCGATGTCATAATAGAAGCCTTCTTCGATAGCAGGTCCAAAACCAAACAACGCGTTTGGATACATTACTTGGATAGCTTCTGCCAAAAGATGGCTAGTAGAGTGGTTTAAAACCTCAAGAGATTCTGGAGCACTCTTGTCCATTTCGACGATACTACCGTCATGTTGTTGTACTTTCATAATTTTAACACTCCTCCGCAATACAAAAGCGGGCTTTTCTGAAAATATATTAATATAAAATTAATATCTAAATTTTATTGAAGCATGTCAATTAAATGACGTAATCCATGAATATGTTCATGTTTCATTTCAACAGCTTCTTCAATTGGGTAATTAACAACGTCGCCTTTTTTCATACCAACAACTTTGCTACCCTCTTCTTCACAAATCAAGCGTACTGCCTCAGCAGCAAGTCTTGCTGAAAGAATTCTATCGTGAGCACATGGCTCGCCTCCTCTTTGTAGTCTACCGAGAACCTCGGTTCGTGCTTCAAAGCCGGTTTCTTTAGAGATTTTTTCTGCTAATTCTTTAATATCTAATAAGTTTTCACTAACAATAATAATTGCGTGACTTTTATTTTGCGCTTTCATTTTTCTTAACTTAGAGAAAAGTTTATTTTCTTTAAGTGGGTGTTCAACACAAATGACATCTTCAGCACCTTCAGCTAATGCAGCGTGCATAGCAAGATCACCACAATGTCTACCCATAACTTCAATTAAAGAACATCTTTGATGTGAACCAGATGTATCTTTTAATTTATCGACACATTCACAAATGGTGTTAAGAGCAGTTTGGAAACCAATGGTTTCATCGGTGCTGCCAACATCATTATCGATGGTGCCAGGGATACCACAAACTTTGATTCCGTGTCTACTTAATGCAGCTAAACCTTTGTATGTACCATCTCCACCGATACCAATTAAAGCATCGATTTCAAAGTCCTTAAGATTATTTGCTGCTTTTTCAACGACTTCATCTTGTTTAAATTCAGGAAGTCTGGCACTTCTAATAATGGTGCCGCCTCTATTAATGATATCTTGTGTAAATTCCTTATTTACTTGGTGAATGTCACCTTCAACTAATCCACGAAGGCCATCATAAACAACATACATTTCTTTTCCAGCATAAAGACCTGCACGAATAGCAACTCTAAGAGCAGCATTCATTCCAGGAGCATCTCCACCAGATGTTAAGATAGCAATTCTTCTAATCATTTCTAATACCTCTAACAGTGAATAATATTTATTCAACGGAATAATTATATACACTTTACTTTAGTAAATAAAATACTTATGCATTTTTTCCACAAATTTCAGTGTGGATAACTCTATAATTTTGGCCAATTTTACATCTCTTTTATTAATAAAAAGGCAATTAGGTATTGTGGATAAAATTACCCACAAAAAATTAGTAAAATTTAGTGCTTGAAAATACGCCTTCGTATAGGCACAATATAGACACTTATGACGGTACTTGGTAGCAAAGATTTATTGAGAGTTAAGTTTTCTGGTCTCGCCGCAGATTATGATAGAGAAACAGTAGTTAATCTTTATCAACCAATTGTTGGATATACTGCAATGGCAATTTATTTTTCCTTGTGGAGCTTATCTTCTACAAATAAATATTCTGATTGCATTACTCATGAACAATTATTTGGAAGAATGCAAATGGCACCTGGTAGATTTGTTGAATCAAGAAAGCTTTTAGAAGCTACTGGATTATTAAAAACTTATGTCAAAACAAGTGACGTAACTAAGAAATATTCTTATGTTTTGTACGCTCCTAAATCACCAAAGGAATTTTTTGATAATACATTACTTTATGGAATGCTTATTAAGTGTTTAGGTGTTGAAGAAGTTGATTCGATAAAGAGTAAATATATCGATAATACAGTAGATGAAAATGGTGAAGAGATTTCTGAGAAATTCACTGATGTCTTTAAACCATCTTATGATGATCCTGCATTTATGTATGTTGCAGGTAAGCACGAAAAAACAGTTGGAAGAAATGTAGCAAAAATTAAGAATTGTTTTGATTACGAAGTTTTCTTTAAAGAAATTGCTTTTAAATCGGACATTGATGAAAAGAATCTTTCTTCAAAAGAAATGCAAGAAATAGAAAGAATTTCATTATTAAACGGAACAAAAGAAAAAGATGCAGCTAATATCATTGCTAATATTTATGACTCATCTCTTCCTAAAGGAAAAAGAGTTGATTTTACAAAATTAGCTCAAGCTTTCCAAGAAAGCAGTAATTATAATTTTATTTCTGAAACAAAAAAAGAGAGAAAGTCGGCAAACTTAGTTACTGAAGATAGTGGATTAGCAAGCAAGATTAATTTAATGGAATCAATCTCTCCAAAAGATTTCTTATCAGTTCTTCAAAATGGAACAGTTCCAGCAAGATCTGATTTAAAACTTATTGATGACTTATCAAAGAATTTCAAACTAGAAAATTGCGTTATTAATGCTTTAGTAGACTTTGTCTTAGCAAGTAATAACAACATCCTTTCTAGATTATATACAGAAAAAATTGCAGCCTCTTTAGCTAGAGAAGGTATTGTAACAACAATCGATGCAATGAACTACCTTAAAAAGGTTAGTAAAAAACAACGTTCAAGCAGTGCTACTAAAGTAGCAAAAACCACAGTAGTAAGTGAAAAGCCTATTGTTGTTAATACAATCAAAAAATCAGTTGATGATGAAGATGATGTTTCATGGACTCAACTGATTGATGAAATTAGTACGGAGGACAATGCAGATGGAAAAGCTTAAAGTAAACTTTGAAGTTAAAGAAGACGAAGACATTCTTTCCTCTATGAAGGAAGCTTACCACGCATGTGCAGCTGCAGTTAAATACTGCAATGAAATTGGTATCCCACAAGACGTTATTGATGACAATATTACTAAAGTTTTCGATTTCGTTTGTGACATCAATTATTGTAAGAGATGCCCAGGAGTAAAAGAATGTAAGAAAAATAACCCACTTTTAATATCAAAAGTTGTTTATAAAAATGGAGTTGTTTCAAATCAGCTTACTCCATGTAAAGCACTCTTAAAACAGATGGCTTTTGATAAACAATTTAAAGTAAGAGACTTCCCAGAAGATTGGCTAAATAAAAAGACAAAAGATTTAGAAGAAACTAAAGAAAGAAAGAAAGCTTTGAAGAAGTATGTTGATTTCTTAAAAGGTGGATATTCTGGTTGGATTTATTTAAATGGAGGCGTTGGAACCGGTAGATCGTTCTTTGCAGCAGTTATTTCTGTAGATGCTGCAAATAGAAATTTAGGTCCGATTTGCTTCTTAAATTGTGGTACTCGTTTAAGAGAAATGGGCGACTTACAATACGCTAAAAAAGGTAACGATTTACAAGATTTAATTACTAGATATTCGACAGTTCCAATATTGGTTTTAGATGACTTTGGAAACGAATTCAAAACAGATTTTATAAGGGATGCAATTATCTATCCAATATTATCCTACAGAGCCAGTAAAAATTTATTCACAATCATTACCAGTGATTTTACAATTGCAGAATTAAAAACAATGTATGCAATAAATAAACCAGGTGAGATTAGAGCTCGCCAAATTGCAAACTTGATCACAAACGAATGTGGTGAAGAAATTAATCTGGGCGACATAAAAATTCATTAATTATATTCTTTGTTTCATTAATTAATTCAGATTGGCTAGCGTTATTAGAAATGATAATGTTGGCCTTTTTCTTATTTTTCTCAAATGAATTATTTTTATCGCTAAGTTGTTTCAAGAATTTTCCGGTGTCCGGATTTCTTAAGAGTAATCTTTCTAATTGAACTTTTTCATCAATATCAACAGCGATAATTTCGTCAAACATATTTTCCATGTTAGCTTCAAAAAGTAATGGTGCTTCACAAACAGCAAATTTTGCTTTTGAGTGTTTGAAGAAATAAGAAACCTTTTCTGACACTATTGGATAAATAAGTGATTGTAATTTTTTGATATCTTTTGGATTATTTACTAAATGTTGTCTAAGAATTTTCTTATCGACTTCATCTTTAAAGTCCAAAGAGAATAATTTGGCGATTTTAGAGGCAACCTCTTTAGTTTTGTATAAATCAGAAATGTAGTTGTCACAAATAAATATATCAGCCCCATAAGATTTAAAAACATCTAGTACTGTAGATTTGCCTGCAGCTACCTTTCCAATCAGCGCAATTCTTAATGGCTTACCTAGCTTCTTTTGACAGTTTGGACAGAAAGTAGTGCCTCTACCCCCGACTTTAATAAATCTAAAAGCGGTTCCACAGTTAGGACATACTTCTCCATATCTACCATATGCCTTGATACTTGATTGGAATTTGCCATCGATATTTTTTCCTGGATGATAAGACTTAATAGTACTTCCACCAAGTCTTATTGCTTCTTTTAAAATTTTTCTAGCTGAATAAATAATGTCTACCCATTGTTGCTTTGTTATTAACCTACAAGGAGTCAAAGGATGAATCTTACAATCGAATAAAATTTCATCAGCATAAATGTTACCGATACCAGCAATTAATGTTTGATCGGTAATAGTAGTCTTAACTGGAATATTTGAATTTTTACTCTTGTTAAGTAGATATTGAACATCATTAATATAGAAAGGTTCTTGACCTAACTTAACGATTTCTGGTTCTTGCTTATAGTCACTCTCGGTTGATAGTTTTAAAATTCCGAAGCAACGAGAGTCATCATAACAAATTTTATATCCATTATTTAAATGAAAGACAACTCTGGAAAAATAAGTATTAGGTTCATTTTCTTCTAATTGATAATATTTACCTTCCATTCTTAAGTGAGAGATAATAACTAAATCTTTTGTTAAATGGAAAAACAAATATTTCCCATATCTTGTAACATCAGTAAAAGCTTTTCCTATTAATGATTTAACAAAAGTATCTTTATCACCCAAAATAGTGGAATCTCTTAAAACATCAATCTTTGTAATTATATTTCCTACAACGATTGGTTTAAGTACATTTTTAATTGTTTCTACTTCTGGTAATTCTGGCATATATTATTTTGCTTCGTACCAACTATTTCCGAAGCCTCCATCTACTTCTAATGGAACGTCTAATTTAAGAGCATTTTCCATTGTGTTCTTAACTAAATTATAAACTCTATCTTTTTCGTTTTTATGAACTTTTAAAATTAATTCATCATGAATTTGACATACAAGTTTAGATTTATAATTTCCTTCTTTGAGAGCTTGATCAACTTTAACCATAGCAATCTTAATTAAATCTGCCGCAGTTCCTTGCACTGGAGCGTTCATTGCAGCACGTTTTGCGTATTCTCTAACTTGATAATTAGAATCGTGTAATTCTCTTAAATACCTTCTTCTACCCAATAATGTTGAAACATATCCGTCAGTAGTGGCGTTAGCAATAATAGTTTGGAAGAAAATTGATATTTCTGGGAATGAAGCATAGAAGTTTTCAATCAATTGTTTTGCCTCCTTGTTTGAGATACCTAATTGATCCGCTAAACCCCAATCTGAAATGCCATAAACGATGCCAAAGTTAACAGTTTTTGCTTTTCTTCTTTGAGCACTTGTTGGTTCTTCTTGTAGGTTAAAAACTTTCTTTGCAGTTGCAGAATGAATATCTTCCCCGGATTCAAATATTCTCTTGAGTTCTTTGCATCTGCTTAATGATGCTAAAACACGTAACTCAATTTGACTATAATCGAGTGATAAAATTGAGTAATCTTCGTCTTTATAATAGAAAGCTTTTCTGATTTCTTTACTTTCTTCATCTCTAGTAGAAATGTTTTGTAGATTAGGTTCGCTTGATGAAAGTCTACCGGTACTAGTTAATGCTTGATTAAATTTAGCGTGGATCTTTCCATCTGGCTTAATATGTACCTTTAATCCTTCAACATAAGTAGTTATGAGTTTGAAATATTTACGGTATTCCAAAATCTTAGGAACTATAGGATGTTTATCTTCTAATTCTTTTAAAACGTCTACATTAGTGGACATCTTTTTATTTCCTTCAAGACCCAACTTATTAAAGAGAATTTCTCCAATTTGTTTTGGACTTGCAATATTAAATTTCTCTCCTGCTAATGCGTAAATCTCATCAGCAATAGCATCTGCTTTTTGTTTAAATACATCGCCATAAGAATCTAAAACTTTAGCATCTAGTGGAAATCCTTCTATTTCGATATCAGCGAGTGTGGTGGTAAGAGGGATTTCTAAATTGTTATATAAATCTACTGCATTATTTTTAATTAATTCATTCATTGCTTTGGAATATAACTCTTTAGCAAAGAACGCGATTTGAGAAGTCTTTTGCGGGTTCTCATTTGAGAATAAAGACATCTCTTCTTCTGCTGCAGCAAAGTCTACGCCAAATAGATTTAAAACAAGTTCTAGATTATTTTTTGCAGAACTATCAATTAAATATGCAGCAATTAATAAATCAAAATAGTTTCCATCTACTTTAATGTCTAGCTTATCTAATCCTACTTTGATTGCTTTATAGTCATAGGAATACTTTTTAATATCTTTATTAGCTAATACGTTTAATAGCTTTTCATCTTTCTTAGCGGATTCAATATCGATATAGTATTGCTTTTTATTCGAACTAACTGCGATACCGAAAATATCAGAATCGGTATAGTTATCATCATCAAAATCTACTGCAATACCAATAGAATCTGCTAAATCGATATTTGCAAAACTATTAACTTTTTCATATTTAACATCTTGTGTATTTAAGTTTTTAATCTTCCATTTAGACTGAATCTTATTAACAACAGATTTTAAATCATACTTTTGGCAGAATTCATTAACTGCATTGAAGTCATAACCTGGATAAACTAAATCTTCAATCTTAAAAGGAAGTTCTACATCAGGTTG
The DNA here is from genome assembly GCA_024695405.1 of Bacilli bacterium. Classification (GTDB taxonomy): domain Bacteria; phylum Bacillota_I; class Bacilli_A; order RFN20; family CAG-826; genus RGIG9670. Next base: position 4,719 of record JAILIF010000059.1, on the reverse strand, counting down.
AATAATCGCTAAATCTCTAGATATTCTTCCTATCTCTTGATTGTCTTTAATTGCTTGACCAACTTTGCCACCGATTTCATCAGCGTGAGCTACGATATTATCAAAATTACCATATGTTTGAATTAACTTAGTAGCGGTTTTTTCACCAACTCCAGGAATACCAGGAAGATTATCGCTAGAATCTCCTCTTAAACCTTTATAATCAATAATTTGTAAAGGTTCAAATCCCCATTCTTCTAATACTTTACTAGGAGTCATTGCAGCAACATCTGACATACCTTTTTTAATAATGTTAACTGTAATTTTATCTGTAACCAATTGTAAGAAGTCTCTATCGGAAGTGTATATTTCTACATCGTATCCTTTACTTTCTGCAAGTTTGGCGACTGTTCCTGCAATATCATCACCCTCATAACCTTCTTGTTCATATTGGAAGATTCCGAGACGTTTTAAGAAATCCCTACTCATAGGGAATTGAACAACTAAGTCTTCAGGAGCAGGTTTTCTATTTGCTTTGTATGATTCTAATTGGCTTTTTCTAAATGTTGGTTTTCCTGTATCAAACGCAACAAAAATAGATTCGCCTTCGTTTAAAGTACCTAAGATTTTATTAATCATGCTAGAGAAAGCAAATATAGCGTTAGTAGGAGTTCCGTCATGACTTCTCATGATTTCAACACCTGGATATGCAGTTGCGTAATAAGCTCTAAAAAGAAGCGAGTTACCATCAATAATAATTAGTCTAGGCATCGTTTTCTTCCTCCTCTAATAAATAAATCTTGTTAGCGATAAAGTCCATTTCTCCATCTCTAAATCTATTCGATCCTTCAATAACAACTATATTGTTTTTCTTTAATATATTTATTGATTGTTGATATGCATCTGCAAAAACAGTAACTTCTATTTCTCCAGAATCATCAAAAACCTTTAAAAACGCCATAGTTTGTTTCTTTTTTGTAGATAGGGTTTTTATATTTTTTAATATTCCACAAATTTTGTAGTTTCTATTTATACCTTCTTCAATTGAGCTAATCTCAACTATACCTTGAGAAGATATTAAATCTTTTTTATACGCTAACGGAGAATCTGAAAGCATAATTCCAATTGCGTTATATTCTTTATTCAAATTTTCTATCGGATCATCATGTTGCTCTATTAAAGTTGGATAATCATGCATTGGAATTCCAAGATTTAACTGTCCATTTTCATCAGTGATAAGAATAGAATATTGCATACCTTTTCTAACTGACATTCTCATAGATTCTCTACTAGATGAGAAAATATCCATAGCACCTGCATCAATTAATGAATGAATTTGAGTATCAGAAATCTTATATTGTGTCATTCTAATAATGAAATCAAAGAAATCTTTAAATGGTCCCGATTTTCTTTCTTCCATTATTTTTAAAGTTATTTGTTCATTTATTCCATGTATTCCAATTAAAGGGAACAATAACCCATCATCAACAATTTCAAATCTATATGTTGATTGATTTACATTTGGACGAAGAACTTTTAAATTTCTCTTCTTCATTTCAGAAACATATAAATTGAACTTAGTATCGTTAGTAGTGCTTACGGTTTGTAGAATTGATGAATAGAATTCTAGAGGATATCTAGCCTTTAAATATGCCATTCTACAGCAAATAATCGCATAGACAACTGCGTGAGATTTATTAAAACCATAATCAGCGAATTTAAGAATCAGGTTATAAACTGTTTCGATTGTGTTTTTGTCATAGCCTTTTTTTATAGCACCATTAACAAAATCGTCTTTCATTTTTACCATTTGGTCTACTTTTTTCTTACTTATAGCACGTCTGAATAAATCTGCTTCTCCCATAGAAAAGCCAGCCATTATTCTAGCAATAGAGTTAACTTGCTCTTGATAAACAATAATCCCATATGTTTCTTCCAATATAGGTTTTAGGGAATCTGAATAATAGTAAATTGTTTCTTTTCCTAGTTTTCTCTTACTATAACTTTGTATGGAATCCATAGGTCCAGGTCTAAATAAAGCAAGTAGTGCAACAATATCTTCAAAACATGTTGGTTGTAATATACGAATAGCTTTATTCATACCTGAAGACTCAATTTGGAATAATCCCATTGTTTGTCCTTGGCGAATTATTTCTAATGCTTTTTCATCTTTATAAGGAATATCTTCGAATTTTAAATCGATACCTTTTTGTTTAAGCAAGTTTAAACATACAAATATAGTGGTGAGATTTGTTAAACCAAGAAAGTCCATTTTAAGGAGGCCTTGTTCTTCTAAATATGTTGCTTCATATTGAGAAACGTAATTTCCGTTAAATTCTATGGAAACAGGTAAAACAGTATCTAAAGGTTCGTTATTTAAAATAACTCCTGCAGCATGCATACCTCTTTGACGTGGGAGTCCTTCAATCTTGCTTGCTAAAGAAACTATTTCTAAGAAATATTTATCGCTATCGACTAGACTTCTAAATTCTTCTAATCTTTTATATGATTCACGCAATGAGAGTTTGTCGTTAGTTAATCTTTTACATAATAAATCAATATGATTTTGTGGATATTTATAGATTCTTCCTATATCTCTGATAGACTGCTTTGCTTTAATAGTTTGGAATGCAACTATGTTGGCAACTCTATTTTGTCCATATTTATCTCTCATGTATTGAACAACTGCGTCTCTGTCGATATCCATAAAATCAACGTCAATATCAGGCATAGTTTTACGGAATGGATTTAAGAATCTTTCAAACTGCAAGTTATATTCTAAAGGATCTACTTCAGTGATATTTAGTAAATATGAGACTAAACTTCCAGCAGCGCTACCTCTACCTGGGCCAACTAAAATGCCATGCGTTTTTGCGTAGTTTACATAGTCTTCAACTAATAAGAAGTAGTCGGAGTAGCCCATTTCGTTTATGATTGATAGTTCGTGCTCTAAACGTTCTTTATGTTCATCGTCAGAAATATTCAATTTTTCTAAATTAGTTAAACACTTCTCTTTGAGAATATCTACTGATTTAGTACTAGCTACTTTTAACATATTTCCTCTTTTAACTGCAAATTCAAAAGAGTTTTCTTTAACTAAATTAACTGTATTTTCCATTTCAGAAACCGTGTAGATTTTTGCGTAGTCGGCTTCTTTCATGAAATATTCTTGTCCAATAGCAGATTTTCTTTCTAAAGCTTCTTCTTGGTTAGATGCAATAGAGTTAACTAGATCAACTACAATAGCATCATCTTTGTTAACATATCTAATTCTAGGAGACGCAATAGTGTCATATGCATGAGTTTGAGCGAACTCTCTTATAGAGTTAGCGTATTTAATATCTTCTCTAGAAGTAACTTCAATACCTAAATAGAATTTCTTAAATAGTTGTGCTAAATCATTAATAGTACGTTTTGAGTGAATATCTTCAATATTGCTGAATAGTTCTTTAAAACCAGCATATTTAGTTTCTAATACACAAGTAAGAGCATTAATGTTATTTATCTTTTCTAAAGAAAAGTCTTCATTTTGCAAAGTGTTATTTATTTTAACTAAGGCTAAGTAGCCTTCTTCGTTTGTGCAATATAAAAGAAGCGATAGTTTATTAATTTCAATCCTAAGGCCAACTATGAAAGGTTTTTCAATAGATTCTGCGACTTTAATGAAAGCAGGAATACCATGCATTACTTCGTTATCCGCTAAGCCCATTCCAAAATAATCATTCTTCTTAATAGCGGTTTGAATTTTCTCTATAGTTAAACCGCTTTGAAGGAATGAAAATCCTGAAACAATATTAATAGGAGCGAATTTACTCATATACTAAAGTATATTTCAAATCGATATTTAATTAAATAGAAAAAGATTGCAAATATTGCAATGTTGCTCTAGAGGTGTGTGAAATATATACTAGTAAATTGTGAGGCGAGTATTTATGAAAAAAATTGGAATTATTACAGGTGCTACTGGAGGATTAGGTAAGGAATTCGTTAAGTTACTTATTAAAGAAAACTTAGACGAAGTTTGGTGTATCGCACGAAACATTGAAAGATTAAACGAACTTAAAAACCTTAGTGATAAGATAGTTCCTATTTCTTTAGATTTAAGCAAAGTTGTTTCATTCAATAATTATAAATTATTACTTAATGATGTGGATGTAGTGTTCTTAATTAACAATGCATCTATCGGAAAGATGGATAAAAGTGAAAACTTCTCATTAGATGAAATAGATAATACGATTGATTTAAATGTAAAAGCTATGGCTAAGATAATTAATATAACTTTACCATTTATGAATAAAGGATCTCACATTGTGAATTTAAGTAGCCAATCAAGTTTTCAACCTGTACCATACATAAATCTGTATGCTTCTACAAAAGCATTTGAAAGAAATTATTCTTTAGCATTAGGTAGAGAACTAAAAGGAAGAGGTATTTCTGTTACTTGTGTAACTCCTGGTTGGGTTAAAACAGAAATGCTTTTGAATGAATATAATGGTGTGAAAGTAAAGTTCCATCACCTTGCTCTTCCTGAAAAGGTTGCTGCAAAAGCTATTAAAGACGCAAAGAAAAACAAAAGATATAGTGTTTATTCGTTTTATGTTAAATTCATGCATTTATTAAGCAAGATTTATTCATCTAGAGTTCTTATGAATTGCTGGATATTTGGCATTAGGAAATACATAAAACGAATAAACACTATATCTTTTGTTTTTCTTTGCGTCTTTAATAGCTTTTGCAGCA
>JAILIF010000057.1 GCA_024695405.1 Bacilli bacterium | reverse complement strand
CTCTTCTTAAGAAAGCGTAAATCAAATTATTTAGGAAGATAAAAACTATATTTAAAGACCTTTTGAGAGCAAAACTCGAAAGGTTTTCTTTATGTATAGAAAGGTACAAACTTTTTTTGATATTGTTAACGTTAATAAAATTTAATAATATATTATAAACTAGCATGATATGCTATATGTTTAATCGAGGAATCTAAAGAGTATGGGGATATTTAGAAAAAAGAAACTAAGCTTATTAAGCGGATTAATAGCTTTTTTCTCTTTATCTGGGTGTGCTGCATACGAAAGTTCTTCGTTGGATCCTGAAACTATTCGAACTGTTTTTAATAATGTTAATAATGCCTTTGTAAGCATGAATATAGATAAAAATAACTATAACAGTTCTTTTGGTTATGGTTATGACGAAATCTTTGAGCAATATACTTCAACCGATAAACAAGGTAATATACCTTATGATATTAGATATGATGACGAGCCATTAATTGAACTTTATTACTTAAAAGGTATTATCGATAAAGTTGATGATGATTTAAGCTATGGCACTATTTATTATGATGTTATTCCTAGCAATGTTTATTTTGATATAAAAACGGGAAATAAAGATAGCGACAAAAAGAGTGACAATAAGTACTATTATGTTACTTTAGTTGCTGCTGATGTTACTTGCACTAAACAAGGAATTATTGGCGGAGATATGGTTCTAAGAAACTATTATTCTAAGAAACAAATTACTTCTATCGAAGATTCTTCCAAAGTACTTTTTGAAACTACAAAATATGTAAGTTTCTATATTAATTATGACTTTTCTAAAGAATCTCCTTCTTTTGTTTTAAAACTAGTTTCAAGAAACGATGAAAGAACCGCTCCTTATAACAGATACATTAATTATCAATACGATTATTTTAAATTTTCTCAAAACGCTCTTGTTGAATGGAGAGAGTTCTCTATTGATTCATGTGTAGAATTAACTATGAATGATGAATATAAATCTTTTGATAATTATATTGATGAAAAGATAGCCTATAGGGTTAACGCTCCTAGATGGTATGTTGATGGCACATACTATAAAACAGAGAACATGGATGTTGAGAAAGAAAATATAATTGGTAACTGTTTATATAATTTAGGTCTTTTTGATAAAGCTATTTTTATAAATTTTGCTCCTCAACTTCAGAAGTTAGAAAGTAATGATTTTTCTGATGCAGTATTGCTTTCTGCACCAGATATATATGTATCGACTTCTTATCTTGTAGGTGACGATATGCAATACGCTTTAATTTCTAAATATAATTCAAATGTTAGTTATATTAATGAAGAAAATAACCCATATAAAGATCCATTCGATTATGAGCCTAAGAAGATAGTGTTTTATGAAAATCCTGGTAATAAGTATGCTCAAAATCCATATTATATTGGTGATATTCAATTTCTTGACTTATTCGTAGAGTTCCTCGATCAATATTATAATAAATTGTGTTATATCAAATCTTACTATGCAAATAAATCAGGTGAAGTAATAGATGAAATGAGTATTTCAAAGTTGATTTCAAGTGATTGTGTTTTCTATTTTGTTCCATATAAAGCAGGTAATATGGAAGAATTTATACCTATTACAGTTACTCTTAATGATTATGTATCGGAAGCATTCAAAATGTTTAATGCTGCAAATGATAACTCACTTTATTCTAGCGATTTTGGAGGCCTAATAAGATTTACTATTCGCGATAAAAGCATAAGAATTAACGGAGATTTGTATTTAAAATTTACTGATGATTTATCCTTTTTGGATCAACCACCAGAATTCCCTCAGGAATTAAGTGATCTTGGTGTTCCTTCTTTTGATGGACCAAGAGTCACAAAGTATTCACCTACACATAAAGGCGATGTTGTGAATTACATTTATGACATTTATACAAAAGATGCCCATAATGAATACTGCGATTACTTTAATAAGCTGCTTTCAAATGGATTTATATGTTCTTATTATAATGATTCATATACCAGTGAAGATTTCTCTTGCTATAAATCTTTAGACTCACATAGCGATTTGGTGATTAGAGTATGGAGACGTTATAACAATTGCTTAACTATAAAGGTTTATGAGAGATTGGTGTCTAATCTTGCAAACTCAACAACTGTTTTCCCACAAAGATATGTTGATATGGGACTTCCTACTTATGCACTGTACAATGCTTCTGCTTATTTTGATTTTTATCCTAATAATACTGCCAATATGTTTGAAGGAGACAAGGATATCTTATTGATTTATAATACTACGTCTTATGAACTCGATGAATTTTGTTCTGGACTTATAAGTTTGGGATTTAGAAACGACGAAATTTATGACGAAGGATTCTATTATTATACAGGTGCAATTAGCAATAAATATAACATGAACATTGCTATATATTATTATGATATTAATGAAACAATTTTTGTTTTGCAGTTTGAAAAAGTATTAAATCCTAATTACGTTGATCAAATTGATATTAATAGTTTATATTTTACAACCACTTTTGGTTCTTGGGATTCAAGCATGGCTAATCCAAATTACAAGTTCGAATTTTACGATAACAAAAAAACTATGTTATTATGGCAGCCTAATAAAATTTTGATACCAGGTAAATCCTTTAAGTTTATTGCTAATGGTGATTGGTCTGTTTCAAATTCATTTACTATATATAGTGGCTTCGGATATGACGATATAATGAATATTGATGATTATCCTGATTTATTTAAAAAAGGAAGCAATGGAGAAGTTGTTGTCATAGATGCTTGTAGAATTAACCATATTGTAGCTAGTATTCAGGGTCAGAATCTCTTCTTCTCTATTTATGCAGAAAGTGAAGATGTGTTATAAAACTCTAGATGCATTAATTACTTTATATTGCTTTAAAATATCTCCAATTAATACTTAATAAAAAGTTATTGCATGAAGTAATATATTTTTATAGTATAAAAAAGATATAAAAGGGGTAAAAAACTATGAAAAACAAACTAAAGAAGGCTTTTCTGCTTACATTGTGTTCTTCTATGTTTGCACTTTCTGGTTGTGACTTTGGAAAAAAAGCCGGGGAAGCTGCAGAAGATGCTACACATGATACCGAAAGAAAAACCAATGACGCCGCAGAACATGCAAAGAATTTGACAAGCGTTGATACTGATGGCCATTTCAGGAATGAAAAGTTATATCACTTTACTAATAAGGAATTAAATACTCCTATACAAATTGAATATACTTTTAAAACTGATGGTAAATTAACTACCGTAAACGTTAGTAATAATGAAACTGTTGAATATACATATAAAGTAAACGGCAACTTAATCGAAATTAAGAACACAAGAACTAATAAAGTTGAATATATGGATTATTGCGATGAAGTTTTATACCATCCAATTAATTCTGAAAATCCAAATCGTAACGGGTATGCTTCATTCGTTGGTGGCAAAATTGGTTACTTAGATGGTGTTGTTATTTCTGCAAAATCAAGTTCGTCAGTAGTTGGATATCACATTGATTTACAAATGGCTGTTGGTGAAAATAAAGCTGTTTTCACAACAGATAAAAACAGCACAAAAGGTTTTGCTTATCCAATTTACGCTAACGGAACAATCAAAACTGGTATTAAAGATAGTAAAGCTGTTGACGACTCTATGATTATTGCTGCTGTTCTTGATGCATCTAAATCTGGAGTTCAAGTCATTGATGTCGGTATCGGCAAAAAGACTTATAAAGCTGCATTAAGAGTCGCTGATGCAGTTACAGTAGAAGATAAAATTGATGAAAATGGTTATTTCGCTGCTGGAAAACTTTTCCATTATGTTAGTGGTGAAAATAAATTTGAATATAACTTCGCTGGCAATGGTGATTTAACTGTTGTTAATGCTTGGACGGATGAAACAACTTCATTCAAATACAAAGTGATTGATAATTTAATTGAAGTTAAAGATTCTGCTTCTAAAGTTTCGTATTTTGATTACTACACAAATGTAGTCTTCATTCCTGAATATACAGATGATTACACATTTGCTAAAAAAGGTGTTTGTATGTACGCAGATGGTTATGCTGCAGCACTTCAATCAAACTCTTCTATATTTGGATACCATATGGATCTTTCTGTAAGCGTTGGTGATACTAAAACAGTATTTACAACAAGTAAGAGCACAACTAAAGGATTAGCTTATCCAATTTATGCAAACGCTACTGCTAAATTAGATTCAAGTAATTCTAATGTTAAAGTTATTAATAAAGATGCTTTTGCAGATGAAATCGATACTGCAACTGCTGGTTTAAAAATTGTTGATTTAACATTCAGTAGCAAACAATATAAAGCAGTATTAAGAGTTGCTGCTTAATTAACTCTAAAATTACTAGAATAAAGCTTATCCTTGTGGGGTAAGCTTTTTTATTGGGGATTTTTTAACAAGCATATGATTATATGATTATTTTTTATCTAATTATTGAATAAACGAATAGAACAATATAGTTCACTATATTAAGTTATTGATTTTTTGCCATTTTAGGCTATTTAGGAAGAGTTTTACAAACAAACGCTTAATTGTTCACTTGATATAAACATAAGTTTTAAACGCTTGTTATTATTGATTTAGCATTTTGAGTCTTATTGAATATCTTTTTATCCATTTAAATTAATAAAATATAAGACAATAAATATAAGCTGATATTAGTTGAAAATAAGCGTTAATATAAGTTAAAAATAAATAAAATATAACTAATTTGTCCATTTAGCATTTTTAGAATATTTCAATTTTTCAAAATCTATTTACTATAGTAAATAAAAAATTAGGTCTTAAACTAGACTAAAGATAGTGTTATACTTTTTTCGAGGTTTGGATTTATGATTTCAAAAGATAATAGAAATGTAATGATTACTTTAAGCAAAAGTGATCTTAAAAAATTAGAAGAATATACAAAACAAAAGAGTAAAGAAATAGGCGTTAAATTAACCAAAAGCCAAGTTATTAGCATGTTTATTTTGGAAGCTACTGGAGAGGCCGAAAAACCGGTTGTAAGAGAGCAAATTAAGCGCCCTTACATTAATCCTCAAAGAACTGATACAATGCGTCCAAAGAGCACAAAAGATATGTCTTTGTTACAACAAATGATTAACTATCTTAATTATGATTGTGGAATCTCATATGCTCGAATTGGCGGAATGCTTAATCCTAATGTTTCTGAAAGATCTATTAAAGATTACATGTATGGAAAAATTAAAAATCCTTCCGAAGATAAGATTTATCAATTAAAGAAAATTTGTTCTAAATACGGTAAAAAATTCTAGAAAAAAATGAGGAGCAAATCCTCGTTTTTAATTGTATAGATTAATTTATTTTTCTTGTTTTTGCTTCTCTGCGATTGCTTTTTCTGTTTCAGAGAAATAGTCATCATCTTTAATTGTTTTTAACGCCTTTTTAATGCCTAAAGACTTAGTAACAAATCTGGTTACGAAATTGCTATCCATATCTATACTTCTGATATCTTCAATTACAGCAATTCTAAAGTTATCAAAATAAACTAACAATAACGAAAGGATAATTTCTAATAATATTTGAGCAAATAATAAAACAGCAGAGATAATAACAATCATTATTCTTAAGTCGCTGACATTTTTAACGAATATTTCAACAACATTCCAAATAATCGCTGCAGTATTAATAGATAATTTAATTATCTTGAAGATTCTTTTTCTTTGTCTTATTTGTTTTCTTTGTTCGTATCTTTCAGCGTGTGTATCCCCAATTGCTTTACTTGTTTTAGAGAATATAAATACAACAGTGTGAATTATTATCAGTAAAGAATAAATAACAATGATTACAGGATGCTCACCAATATGGACAACAATTTGATAGCCGTAGAAAAGAGTAAATACTACAAATAATATAATGCTAAAGATTTCTAGCATTTTTTGGAGTAAATCCATTATAGATGAAAGCGCTTTTCTAGATTGTTCAAACATAACGAAGACATTATACACTAATAGGAGTTCTAAAAAATAATTTTTAGTATTTTTTGAAAAATATTGAAAGTTACTCGAATATTTCACGCGTATTAATTACAATAGTTAAGTTAATAGTGAAGGGGCTGTTATGAAAAATAAATTTAAACTTATTGCGTGTTCTTTATTCTTATCTGTGGGGACATTAACTGCTTTAATTGCGGTTGAAAAAGAAGGGGTTACTGATTTATTAAATCTCACGAGTGTTAAAGCTGGGAACGAATATACTTTAACGCTAGATTCATCAAATAAATATGTAGATGGTAATCAAAATGTTCCAACAGATTCTAATAATGGTGCTTTTGTAAGATTTGCTTATACAAATGCTACTCAATCCTCTGAAGGACATGTTGTTCTTTTAAACGGAGGAACATTAAAGAATACTGAACAATTAACATCTCTTTCTTACTTTGCGCCTAGCTTTACATTAAGCGATGGTGCATCTTTAAAGTTTAGAGCATCTAACAATGGCGTAGATTGGGGCGATTATGCTTGTATAAAACCTTATAATAATGAAATCACATCAGGTTTATTTAATGTACCATACATGCATTATATTGAATTTAAAGCGGAAGGTGGTTCCGTGGACATTGATAGTGTTGTTTATGGCTACACATGCTTAGAGAGTGATAATCAAGGTTTTGATAATTACGAAATTGGAACTTCATACGTTGATTCAAATTTAAGCTACACAACTTCGAATAGTTATAATGACTTAAGTAGTGGCTTAACTGTTTATAAAGAATTTAATGGTGGCGCAAAAGAAGTATTGGATTCTAATTCTTATACTGTATCTGTAAAAAATTCATCAGGCGTCGAAATTAACAAATCATTAAGTTTAACTGAAGGCGAACATGCAGTAACTATTGCAAGAAAAGATAAAGCATTTGCGGATATTTCTTATAATTTCACAGTAGTTGCTGATAGATTTACTGTTACTACAGATTTAACAACTCCAAAGGAAATCCACACCGATAGACAAAAAGAATATTTGAGTTATGACGGTGATTATAAGTCTATGAAAAGTAGCGACATGCCTGATGGTAAGTCTCATTTAAGTGATTCATTGCCTGTTAACTTAGCTTGGAATTTCTCACCTACTTCTGGTAAAACTGTTAGTAAATATTCAGTAATATACGGTCAAAAAGCTGATTTATCTGATGGATACGAATTTATTGGAACAACATCAAAATCTTTGGATTTATATAACCCATTTTTAGGTACAAACTATTTTAGGATTTGCGCTAAATATACTGATAATAGTGTCGAGTACTCTTCTATTAAAACTTTTGTAGTAGACGATACTTGCCCTAGAAACTTAACTATTGCTGGCATGACTAACTGTAGAGATATGGGCGGTAGAACTACAATTTTTGGCGGAAAAATTAAGCAAGGTTTGCTTTATCGCACTAGCGGTAAAGGTCAAAATGGTACTTGGGATAGTTCTGCAATAGCAAAAGTTAAAGAGGTTATGGTAAATCAATTAGGTTTGAAAAATGAGATTTACATTGCTGATACCAATAATTATGAAGTTGGTCCTTCAATTGGTTTAAATACGTACTATGCATATATGGACTATAACAAACACCAAAGCACAAATTCTAGATCCCATTTTAGTAGAAATACAGAATCTGTAAAAAATGTATTTAAGATTTTGTCTGATGAGAATAACTATCCTATTTTTTATCACTGTAAAATTGGAACAGATAGAACCGGTTTAGTTGCTATTTTAGTTAATGGTATTTTAGGGGTTCCATCGAATATGATTTTCCAAGATTATTTATTTTCGAATTTTGGTAACATTGGAAGCCAAAGAATTGTAGGAAATGGTGATATTGATGATATTGCTAATTACATGAGCGAAATTGACGCTATGCCTGGAAACAATTGGCAAGAAAAGACATATAATACTTTGCTTGCAATTGGTGTTCCTAGATCTACATTAGACACAGTTATTAATTTGTTGACAGATGGTCCAAAACCTAACAACGAACAAGGGCAAATTGGTTTAAACGTTAATCAAATGGTCGTAACGGGTAATGAAGTTACTTATACTCCAAGGAGCAGCATAACTGATAGAAAAGAGCCAGAATACTATTTGAAATTATCTAGTAATACATCAGCTTCTTTTACATTTAACACTAGTGAAAGTGGAACAGCTAAGATTTATGGATATTTAGGTCATAACGAAAGAACAACATCTAAATATGTAAATACATCGGTTAGCGTTTCTATTGATAATGTTAACGTTACTATTCCTACATTAAATTTCGAAACAGCAAACATGGGCTATTGCGATGGAAATAGAACTAACTATTATTTTGTTCCTTTAGGTGAAGTAAATAACTTAAGTGCTGGCGAGCACACTATAAAGATTAGCGGAGTCGCTAACGATATGAAACTAGGAAGACTTTCAATTTTTGGTGTTCCTGCAACTGTCGATGAAAATCAAGGAAATTTTATACCGCCACATATACATGATTTTGGTGAAGAAACTTCAATGCCAGCTTCTAATGGGGCGGTAGCGTACAACTATTCTGAATGCGAATGTGGTAAAAAAAGAATAAGTTTCAGAGCACTAGATGGAACATATGCTTCTGGCTCCACTTTAAAAAGTGGTACTGCAGAAGGATTTATGAAGCTTAACAAAGACGGCAATTCAATTTCTTATATTTTTAACATGAATGGTGCTGGCACTGCTAATGTTAGTATTGAGGGCGCTATGGATGGCTTTAGCTCTAATGGTAATGCTACTATGTTCTCTGGGGATACTGCGATTTTTGAATTTAAAATGAATAATAATATTATTGACATTTCGAATTATAAAAACGTCACTTATTCATCTCTTTTCCCAACTACCAATCCTGTTGCTGACGGCTATTCCGGAGTTGGTATAGTTGACCTCGGAAACTTCGACTACGTAAACGGTAACAATTCGTTTGTGATAAAAAGAGTTAAAACATTAAATTTTGCTATAAGGAACATTATTATTACTTTTTAACTGACTTTTCTTTAAAGTTTTAGCTTAATTTATCTCACTTATTAAACAATTTTGTCAAGATAGTCCTAAAGAAACACAATAATTATCGTTTTCATTGTGCGCGTCTTTTAATATGTTATTACAGGTTAAGGAGTTAAAAAATGAAAAAAACTAAAATTCTGTGTGTTGTATCAGCCTTACTAGCAATTACAGCTTGTGGCGATGATAATAATCAAATAGTCAAAAAAACATTTAAAGATGAATGGACAAATGACGCAAACGGCCACTGGCACGCTGCTACTGATGGTGGAGATGATAAAGATTCATATTCTAAACATTCATTCAACGATCCAACTTTTGTAGATGGGAAACTTGTAACAACATGCTCTGTTTGTGGCTATTCAGGGGAATATAATCCTGATGGTGTAAATGGTTTCAATGATGTTACTAAATTCGATGAAACAGTCGAAATTCATACACCTGCTCAAAAGGAATATCTTGAATACACTGGTGATTATAAGACAATTCCTACAACATCATATCCTGATGGTAATAAAACAAACTCAAATCCTATTCAAGTTGCAAATCAAGATGTCGAAGCAAAAAAAGCAACTGTTACTTGGGATTATGATGATCACAACGATGATATAAAGTACTCAGTAAGTATATCCACTAAACTTGATTTTTCAGATGGCTTTGAAATCAAGGGCAGTAATGAACAAAGCATCGATTTATATAACCTTTTCTTAGGTACAAACTATTATAGAATCAACGCTTATGATGGCGATGATGTAACTACATCTGGTACTTACGTATTAAATGTTGATACAACTTATCCAAGAAATCTCTATGTTGGTAATAGAATGACAAACTGTAGAGATATGGGCGGTAGAGTTCTTCCTAACGGTGGAACTATTAGACAAGGTCTTCTTTATAGAACTTGTGGAAATGGTTACGCTCAAAATCAACAATATATTGATGATGAAGGCAAAGACATCATGCTCAATCAATTAAAAGTTAAATCAGAAATTGTTTTGCATAATGATGACGGATTCAATTTCAACCTTGAAGGTACTACAGTTTACAAAGACTACATGGACTATAAAGGCCAAACTAAATCAAAGCATCACTTCTCAAGAAATACTGAAAATGTTATTAACACTTTCAAAATCTTGGCAGACAAAGATAATTATCCAGTATACTATCACTGCCGTATTGGTACTGATAGAACAGGTTTAATTGCTATCTTAGTTAATGGTTTATTAGGTGTTGAACTCAACGAAATCTACCAAGATTACTTATTCTCTAACTTCGGTAAGATTGGTGAAAAGAGATATATTGGTTCACAAGCTGGCCAAGACGATATTTCAGTTTATATTTCTGAAATTGAAGCTGCTCCTGGCAAAAACTTCCAAGAAAAAGTTTATAATGTATTACTTTCAATCGGTTTAACAAAAGAAACACTTGCTGCTGTTATTGATAATTTAGTAGAAGGCGATAAACCAGTTAATGATAATGGTCAAGTTGCTGTTTCACCTAGCAAAATGACTGTAACAGGTGCAACTGTTGAACACGAAGATAAATCAAGCTTAATTGCTAGAAATGCTCCTGAATATTCTGTAAAAATGGGTAACGGGGTTTCTGCTGAGGCTAAATTCAATGTTACTAAAGCAGGTGAAAAAGCTTTATATGCTTATCTCGGTAACAGCGAACAAACTACTTCAAAGAAAATTGGCACATCGATTTCCGCAACAATTGATGGAAACGATGTTACAATTCCTGATTTAACATTTGAAGCTGCTGGATTTGGCTCATGTGGTAGCAATAGAGTTAATTACTACTTTGTTAAATTAGGCGATTTAGGTGAATTAAGCGTAGGCGAACATACTGTTGTTATTACAGGTGTTGCAAATAACTTAATTTTAGGTAATCTTGCACTTGTTTGCTAATTAGCTAATAAATAATCGATTCAAAAAAATAAAGCATTCAAAATCGAAAATTGAATGCTTTTTCATTTGACTTATTTTAATCACCTAAGAATTAATTAACCGTCTAATAAAACATTGTTTAAAAAGCTGTTCATTCCAATGGGGATATTGGCATAAAGTATAACAGTTTTAATCTCTTTAAAAACAAATTTTCACGTTTTTTAAAGCGTTTTAAAGATTGTGATTCGTTTTACTAAAGTAAATAAAAAGAAGACTTTAGTCTTCTAATTTAAATAATCTATATTTAATAATTATTGCTTTATTTCAGCTTCATTAACAATCTTTTTGAATCTGAATTTTCTAACATAGTGGACTACAGTAGAACAAACAACGAATCCAAATGAAATGCCTACTAATGCGAATGCTAAATCAGCACTTAATTTTAATAAGTCTGTATTTTGCCAAATAACTCCTAATGAAACTAAGCAAATAAGGTCACCAGGAATCAAAGGAATGATAGATGGATACAAATATAGTGTTGATGGATTCTTCCTTGTAATCGCGAGAATTTCACTATATAAAGCAGCGAAGAAGCTAGCCAGTAAGCAATAGAACAATCTATAATCAGGGAATATTGCTTGGAAAGCGATATAACAGATTCTAATAATAACTCCACCAATCATTGCGAATGGTAAGTCTTTAAAATGAATATTAAATCCAATAGAGAATCCGGTTGTGGCCATTAATGTTAAGAAGGTTAGTTCAACATTTTCTAAGAAACTATGATCTTTAGGTGCAAATTCATTAATAAGTTCTACATTTAAATCACCAAAGAAGAAATACGCTCCTGCTATACCCGCAACAATAGTACATACTTCGAGAAATACTTTTAGTAATTCGATAATTCCATTAGCTTCGCTGCCACATAAGAAGTTTCTAGCGCAGTTAATCATTGGAATACCAGGAATTAATAAGAATGTATTAGTTATAAGAACTATAAAGAAAGAATGAACAAATCCAGCTTTATATAGGCCTAACGTCATTACTGAACAAATAAACATTGTTATGAAGTTAACAATCACTTTGTTTAGTTTAATTCTATTAAACAACTTTATGCCAAAGAAAATAACAAGTGTATTAACAACAATCATTATTAAATCAGGCCAAGTACCACCAAAAGTTCTTCCTAAACCTAACATAGCAATAATGTTGCCAAGCAATATAGCCCACATAGGAAAATCATTAGTGGTGATAGCGGATAATAAGCTTCTTAAAGTAGAAGCATCTGGCATTTGTTCTTTGATTTTATAATACAAATGATTAAGTTTTTTAAGCCTTTCTAAATTAATTGATAGTGGAGGAACATCTGTTTGTCTTTGAGAATAGTTCTGATTCTCGTCTTTTGCAGATATAGAGATTCTAGTAGAAAAGTTCGCGCATGTGACATCATGTAAGCCATATGCGTGGCATAATTTTTCTATTTGAAGATTAACTCTTTCTATATGTGCACCAGACACTAACATGTCTTTAGCGAATTCTTTACAAAAGTCTAAAACATAATCTAACTTATTCATATTTAAAAAATAATACTCCTCAGTTTGTAAAAAACAAGACTCCTTAAACTTATTTTAATTAAAGTGTTTTTCGTGGGCAACTCAATTGAATAAAATATTAGAATATCTATGTAATAAAATACCTTTTAAATACAAAAAATTGGTGCTAACATTAACTTAAATTAGAGGAGAGGCTTTATTACATGAAAAAGTTTTTTAGTGAATTCAAAAAGTTTATTTCAAGAGGTAACGTAATTGATTTAGCAGTTGGCGTTATTATTGGTGGTGCTTTTACTGCTATCGTAACAGCGTTAACTAACGGAATCTTAAAACCATTAATCAATTTTATTATTTCTTTAATTATTGGTGGAGATGACGCTACTGGTATTTATACATTCTTAAAAGTAGTTAATGATGCTGATGGTGTAGTTGATATGGCTGCATCAATCTACATTGACTGGGGTGCATTAATTTCTGCAATTATTAACTTCTTCTTAGTTGCTCTTATTTTATTTATTATTATAAAAGCAATTAATAAAGCAAAAGATGCTGCAAAAGATCCTAAGATTGAAGAAAGAATCACAAAGAAACAAGCTGCTGGTAAGAAATTAAGTAAGAAAGAACAAAAATATCTTGCTGATCTAGAAGCTGCTAAACTTGCTGCTGAAGAAGAAAAGAGAAAAGCTGAAGAAGAAGCAAATAAACTAACTAGAAGCGAACAACTATTAACAGAAATTAAAATGCTTTTAGAAAAGAAATAGTTTTATTTCTTTATTAATTTGCTTAAATTAAACACGACTAACCATCGTGTTTTTTTATACTACATTTAGATAAAAAATATTTTCAAATAGAGATTTCAATATATAATAATTGTATATATGACATTTCTTAAAAAAGTTTGGGATGGTTTTAGAAATATTTTTGGTATTCATAAAAATAGCGAATACATTGACGATTACTTAAATAACGCTAACATGCGTTCTGGCGTTTTTATGTCTGTTGTTATTATTGCTCTAGAATCTTGGCTTGTAATAAGGCAAACAGATAAATACGCAATCGATTTATTGAACGCTGGGAATAGTTTTATTTTTGTCTTCTTAAAAATTCTCTATAATTACGTTTTGTTAATGTTTTTTGGCGCTACAATGCTTTTTTATTGCTTGCAGTATTTAGATAAATCTCATTCTAAACGAAAAATGATTTTAACTGTTGTTTTTGCTGGAATATCTTTAACATTTGCACTTTTATTTCCTCTTTGCTTTAATTATGGAGTTTTAAAATTCAATAATAAGATATATGAAATTAGATCTTGGCTAACAATCATTTTTTACACTTCTGTAATTTTGTTTAATATCTCAATTATTCTTTCTTCTATTTTAAAATATAAAAACATCGAATTTTTCAAAATAAGCACGATTATAACAATTTCATTGTTTGCGCTAGTTTGCTTAACTTTTGGTGTTCAAGTTTCATATGCAGATTTTGTCAGCACTACAGAAATAAAACAGATTATTTGCTTCCTAACAATGATTCTTTATGTTGCTTGCTTGTTAATCTGGAGGCCATATATTTCTATTGGAATTCTTGGCGTTGTTTTTCTTTCTTTCTATTTTATTTTAGCAGGTGTCGAAAATATTGAAGATGAAGGTGGTGGAAGAGCATTCCCTGAAGCTGATAAGTTAAACTATATTACTTTCTTTATTTCATTAACTATGGTTGCTATTTCCATTTACAATCAACGTATTAGAGAAGCTAAAAAAGACGAAGAACTTATCGATATGGCTACTAAGGATACGCTTACTGGCTTATATTCTTATCGTTATTTCTTAGAACAATGTGCTGAAAAGATTAAACACGAAGATTTAAAAGGTGGAGAATATTCATATTTGTTTATCAACCTAAGACACTTTAAAATTTATAACGACCAAAAAGGTTATCTTGCGGGTAATCAATTATTAAAAGATGCTGGTGATATTTTTAAAGAGTGTTTTGGCGAAGACACATTACTAACACGTCAATCAGATGACCACTTTATGGCGTTTACTAAAACAGGTAGAATCGTAGAAAAAGTTGATAAAGCCGCAGAGATGCTACTTGAAAGAACTCCTATTGTTAAAGTTGGTTTAAATGTAGGTGCATGTTTGTTACTTGAATCTTTATATGAACCACAAGTAGGCGTTGAAAAGGCACGTTATGCATGTACTGAGATTAAAAATACTCATAAAAAAGAAAGAATTATTTTCTTTGATAAGAGAATGCATGATGACACTACAAAAGCTCAATACGTAGCAACTCATATCGATGAAGCTATTGAAAATGGATATATTAAAGCATATTTCCAACCAGTTGTTTGGTCAAAAGGTAGGGAATTATGTGGAGTAGAAGCACTTGCTAGATGGATTGATCCTAAGTATGGTTTCTTATCTCCTGGAGTATTCGTTCCTGTTCTTGAGAGTTCTAACTTAATTTATAAATTAGATAAAGAAATTTTAAGACTTGTATGCGAAAAGATACGTCTTAATTTAGATACTGGCCTTCCAGTTATACCTGTATCTATTAATTTCTCGCGTGCTGATTTTGGTGTCATTAATATCGTCAAGACAATCAATGAAATTACAGAGAAATATAAAGTTCCACATGATTTAATCCATGTTGAAATTACTGAGTCTGCATTAAATAAAAAGAAGGATTTATTAAAAGAGACTATTACCGAATTACACAAAAACGGCTATGCTGTATGGCTTGATGACTTCGGTTCTGGCTATTCTTCTTTAAATTCGCTTAAAGATTTTGAATTCGATGTATTAAAGCTTGATATGGACTTCATAAGAGGATTTACCGGCTCTTCTAAAGAAAAAGCTTTAATAAGTGCTGTCGTTAATATGGCAGAAGATATTGGCATGAAGACATTATGTGAAGGTGTTGAAACAATGGAACAAGCAGAATTCTTAGAAAATGCTAACTGTGGACGTTTACAAGGATATCTATACGGAAAACCTTATAGTTATGAAGAATTATTAGCCAAGATTAAAAATGGCGACTATAAGCTTTCTAAAGATGTAATTGTGGCAAAAAAATAAGTTAACAAAGCGCGTTGAAAATAACGCGTTTTTTATATTTTCATAATATTTCGTTATTAATCTAAAACTATTTAGTGTATACTAATAGCCAATTATGAAAAATCCAGAAAAAAGAGAGAAACTAAAGGCATTCTGCTTAAAGTATCACTTCAACTTCTTCATATTAGTATTAGCGTTATTTATCTTAAATGGACTTGTATATGAAATTACAGCAATAGTGCCATTCATCGAAAACCATCATTTATATATGGCTGTTGATGATGCTATTCCTTTAATTCCGGAATTTTGTTTCTTTTATACAACTTTCTATGCTACTCCATTCGTATTTTTATATGCTTTATCTTTTTATGACAAAAAGAAGTTTGACGCTATATTTATAGATGGATGTATAACAGTTATTTTATGTTTAATTGTTTATTTGATTTGGAACGTACAAATGATACGTCCAGAAGATGAAGTTGCTGCATATTGGTTCTTTGATGGAAGTATACATAATGTGCATGAGTTCTTCTTAGCCTTAGTACATTTCCAATATGTTGTTGATCCATTTGCAAGAAATGGCATTCCTAGCCTGCACGCTTTATTTGCGGGTTTAGTATTCCTTTCAGGATGCCCATTAGGAAGAAAAGAAAAACATATGCCAATCGCTTTAAGAATCACTGCGATGATATTTGGCGTAGGTATTGCATGTTCTACATTCTTTGTTAAACAACATTACTTTATTGACGCTGTTATTGGCTTTGGTTTAGCAATTGTTGCATACTTCCCGTGTAAATTAATTGTTAAAAAGATTATTGAAAAATATAAAGATAATGAGATTATTAAACTATTAACTTTAGATAAAGACGATGAAGACCAAGGAAAGCAAACTGAGCAAAGTAATTAGAACTCTATCTATTGGATGGGATTATATTACCATCTTTACTTTAATTACTTTTGGTGTGGCATTATTAAGTACTAAAGAAAGTATTCCTTATGCAATTATTGTATTTTCTTTTGCATTATTATTCTTAATCTTAACTACTTGGAAATATATAGTTGGACCTAGACTAAAAAGAGATTCTAAAAAGAAAACTAATAAAAAGAAATTATTAGCGTTCCTATATACATTGGTTAAGTTCTTTATTATTCTTTTACCATTATTATCGTTTAATAATAACTGGACAGTTAACTTAGAGCATCCAACATTAATTAAAGCTTTATCGCTTACTTTCCTAGCCTTATCAGTTATAGTTCAAGTAGTTATCTTTATACTTAAAAAGACTATTGGTAAGATTGCAGAAGAAATAAAGAAAGACGATAAATAATTATAAAGGATTATTATAGAAGTGACCTTTGGTATAGATATTCTTATCAAAG
>JAILIF010000035.1 GCA_024695405.1 Bacilli bacterium | reverse complement strand
TGCAGAAGATCCAACTGGTAACTCTATTGAAGAGATACCTTCTTCAGCAAAAGTCATTGTTCCATCTTCCGCAGTAGTTGGTTGTGCTATGTTGCCAGTTTGGTCATAGAATGTTGCATCAAGAGTTTTAGAAATTACTTTGAATTTCAAAACTTGGCTTTGGCCATAATAATTTATGGTAACTTCAGCTACACCTTCTTTAGTAGCTATTAAACTCATACCATCTTGGGATAGAGTTAAACAGTCACCAGAAATTGTTACTTGCAACATATCTGGATTAGAAACCGAAGAAATTAATTGTTCAACATCATCGATGTATAGAATCTTGTTTTCGTTATCAACGAGACTATCAGCCCAAGGAACAAATATTCTATATGTAATTTCTTGGTTTAATTCATTAGAATAGCCATCAACTGCGATAGTTCTTGTGATGGTTAATGTGTAATTGCCTGGTTCAACAATAGCACCACCGCTATATGGTTGGCCGTTGAGTGTTGCGTTAGATCCATTTGGTAATCCTATGGATGAAAGACCTTCAATGCCGAAAGTAAGTGAGTTATCGTCATTTACCGATGGATTCAACTCAACGCTATTATCATCATAGAAAGTAGCTTCAAACTCAGTTGAGAATACTTTGTATTTAAGAGTTTGAACTTGGCCGTAATAAGTGATCGTGACAGTTGCCTCTCCTTCTTTGACGGCAACAAGAGTTCTACCGTCTTCTGCAAGTTCGATGCAGTCTCCACTTATTTCGATATGGATAGAGTCAGTGTCGGAAACATCTTGTATGAGTGTTTCTGAATCTCCAACAAACATAATCTTGCTTGTGTTTGTTGTGACACCACCGCTCTTTGTAGGAACAACAAATTCGTATGTAATTGTTTGTTCCAATGTGTTCACATATCCTTCTTCTGAAATTGTAGTAATTACAGTGAGAGTATATGTTCCTGGCTTAATGATTGGTTCACCATTATAAGTTTCGCCATTCAAAGTAGCTGAAGAATTACTAGAAATTTCAACGATGTTGATTCCTTCGATGCTGAATGTTAATGAACCATCATTATTGGTTGATGGATTCAATTCGTTGCCAAATCTATCTATGAATGTTGCACTTGTAGTCTTGGAGATGATTTTTACCTTAAATGTTTCAGTTTGACCGAAATAAGTAATGGTAATTGTGGCTTCTCCTTCTTTAAGTGCAACGAAAGATTTGCCATCATCAGCAATTTGGATGCAGTCACTATCGGTTGTGACTTGCATTGCATCTTCATAATTGACTGTCGGAATAATTGTTCCAGTGTCACCAATGTAATAGATTGTGTTTTCATTAGCTACTAAACTACTAGAAGTAGGTATTGTGAACTCATAAGTCACAGTTTGTAGCAATGAATTAGAGTAATCATCACCACTAATTGTGCGGTTGATAATCAACTCATAGTCTCCAGGAGCAATGACTTGTTCACCGCTATATGTCTCGCCATTTAGTGTTGCAGAAGATCCAACTGGTAACTCTATTGAGGAGATACCTTCTTCTGCAAAAGTCATTGTTTCCGTTGTTGAAATATTAGATTCTGGAATAACTGTTCCATCTTGATTAAAGAAATTTGCAGTTAAGCTACTAGAAATAGCTTTATATTTTAATGTCTGTGTTTGGCCGTAATAAGTGATCGTGACAGTTGCCTCTCCTTCTTTGACGGCAACAAGAGTTCTACCGTCTTCTGCAAGTTCGATGCAGTCTCCACTTATTTCGATATGGATAGACTCGCTATCAGATACAGTGTCTATTAATGTTTCACTGTCTCCAACATAGACAATTTTATTTACATTAGAAACTAAATTATCCGCTGATGGAATTTTAAAGTTATATGTTTGTGTTTGTAGCAATGAATTAGAGTAATCATCACCACTAATTGTGCGATTAACGATTAGCTTGTAACTACCTGGTTCAACAATAGCACCACCACTATATGGTTGGCCGTTGAGTGTTGCTGTTGCACCATCTTCCATTGCTATACTATTAATTCCTTCAATGCCGAATGTTAATGAACCATCATCGTTAGTTGATGGATTCAATTCGTTGCCAAATCTATCTATGAATGTTGCACTTGTAGTCTTGGAGATGATTTTGTATTTGATAGTTTCGACTTGACCATAGTATTCAATCGCAACAGAAACCTCACCTTCTGCATCGGCATACAAATATCCATCAGCGTAATGCATACAATCATTAGAACAAGTGAAATCTAATTTACTTTTGTTCCATACATCGCTAGATACAGCTTCTTTATCACCAACATACATAATTTTTGCATCGTTGTTGATTAAGCCAACACAGTTGCCAACAACTACCGTGACAGTTTTATCCGCAATTTCAGTATCTGAACTCTTGAAAGTTAGTGTAACAGTGCCTGGTCTAGCACTATAAACTTTGCCATTTTCATAATATGCAATGTTTGGATCACTGCTGATACAATCTAAAGTTTGGTTCTTCCAATCTGGATTAACCCAAGCATCAAGAACTTGAACTTCACCAAGTTGCAAATATATTTCTTCTTTGCTTGTTCTAATTTCTTTTCTTAATTCGTATTTATCAGTAATTGTAAAAGTTAACGTATCATAGATATAATCTCCGAGTTCATCATCATACATTTTTTCGCCAGTGGTTTTATCGAGCATTGTAAAAGTAATGGTAACTCTGCCAGTTCCAACTGCTCTAATTATTTTCTTGCTCTTATCTATCTCGACAATGCCCTCTTTATCAACTTCGATAACATAGTCTTGTCCTGTTAAATTAGGCACATCATAGTATTGGTTATTATTTGGCCCAGTAGTTCCATATGTAAAAGTAAGAAAATATTCAGTTTCATAACCTACGTTCTTTTCCCAAGTTTTACAATCAACGGATAAATTGTTAGCATCTGGTTGAATGTAGTTCCAGAAAACATAATATCTTTTTGTTACATTTTTAAGAGTAGTCTCAACATAGTAACATAAATGGAATTGGTTATTGTCGTAGTTTCCATCCATATAGAACTGGTATCTTTTATGATTTTTATCAATTTCTGTGCCAACATCATCTACCAAAATTCTATCTTTTTCATCAACATCAGGAGTGTAGTCTAACGGCTCAATATGAAAGCGATCATCAAAATATTCTTGTTTATCAACACTATAAATTTTAATATTTGAAAATTTAATGTCTAGTTTAGATGGATTAGAAATATGGAACTTAAATTCATAGTTAGTTCCTCTATCAATTTCCAACATTAAATCTCTATCATCGTGAACTGTTAATTTTTTTGTAATTTTACTGCCTGCACGATTAACCATTTCAATTTGATAAGTGCCTGCTTTATCAAAATAATAAGTAGTTTCTTTTCTTTCAGCCACACTGCAAAAACCATCGGTTGTCAAATTGTAAGTTGTATGAGCTTCTAAATATTCTGGTTCGTTTTCATTTAAAGTAATTTTCACATACATATAGTCATTAGACTTAAATGTGACTCTATTTTTCTTGAGCATAAACTCATTTTCATTAGAAACATATTCGTTTTCATTTAAAGAAAGATCAAAAGTTTCATTCCAAATTTCTTGGAAAGAATATGTTCCATCTGCAACTGCAACATTTTTCCAGTCTGTAGCACAAAAGTTTGAAACATAGTAGTTCCAAGTATATTGTGTAGCCCAGACGTCAGAATGATATTCAGTTCCATAAGAAATCAAGTTGTTTCTTTTTTCTTCAAACTCGTTTGAATTAAAGCCATTATATGTTTCAATATCAATTAGACTAATATTGCTAGCAGCTAAACCATAAGCTGATTCTAAATCAATTTTTGTAACATAATTTAATTCATCAGTTACAACTGTTTGGTTGCTATCAAAATTATCAGCTGGAGCTTGCGTTTTAAAAATTTCTATGTTTTCAACTAACTTTCTGGTTTGCTCATTCAAAAATTCTTCTAAAAGAGCATCTTCTTCACCAACTTTAAAAGCCCACAATTTTGTTATATTGGCTACATTACTAGAATTTCTAGGGTTTTTCTGAATGTTTGGAACTATGTAACAATCATACCTTCCCTGGTTAGTTTCAAGAGCAGGCCTATTTTTGTAGTATATCGTTGTTGTTGAAAAATCGTTACCGAATGGATTTTCCATTGTAACTTGTTCAGTCGATGGTAAATTAGCTGAATTATTATTTGAATCATTAAAAGGCAAACCTTTGCCATCTGAATCTACAAATCTTTGAACAACTTGATGCAATCTATCGTTTACATAATCAAAAGCATCATCATAATTGTTCCAACTGCGCCATTCATTTTTGTTGACAGGAGCTTCAGTCCACTTAGAAAAACTAGCAACATTTTTATTATATTTTTCAATATGTGGATTTACCTCACCATATGATGCATATAAATGTTGGTTGATCGTAAAAACGGAATCATTATAATATTCAGCATTAGATCCATAATAAGTAGGATTAAATCTATACTCATAGGTATAGTGACTTGGGACTCTATCTTTGTGTGCCCTTGTAACTACGAATGTAGTATCTACAGTTTGCGCTTCAATCAAATAGTAATCGACTTTAACCATTTCTGCTAAAGAACCGATTTCAATACTTGAAGTATGAGCAGGAAAACCAACGTTGTCAAAAATTGCTATCATGTGCGGATATTTTTTAATTTCTTGTTCACGATCTTCCCATGAATAATTACCATAAGAATCTTGGGTTGAACAAACACCACGATAATAATATCGACTTGGATCTCCTCTTCCGGTTAAAGTATTATTTGGAAGAATATCATCATTAGCCCAAACATTTGAAATAGATACGATTTCTGGTATATATCTACTATTTTCGTTTAAAAAATAACCTTCTGGATTAAAATAAGAACTAAAATTGTAACCATAAGAAAGTGACACATATTGTGTTTTTAAACCGCCAACAACAGTTCGCGGAGATTTTGGCTCAATGTAGCCGTCGTATGGAGTATAATTATCGTATTGGTCTTTGTAAACTTTTGAACATTTATAATATCCTAGTTCTGTCACTTCGGCTTGCGCAGAAAC
Source organism: Bacilli bacterium (assembly GCA_024695405.1). GTDB lineage: Bacteria > Bacillota_I > Bacilli_A > RFN20 > CAG-826 > RGIG9670. The sequence continues at coordinate 5,541 of JAILIF010000035.1, read as the reverse complement.
ATATCCAGTTTGAACTTTTGATGTTGCGTAGCTTTCAGAAAAATACAAATCTACTATATCTACTCTAATTTCATCAAAACAATCTTCCCAATCAAAAGTAATATTTAGATTTTGAATGTAAATATCTTCAGCGTCATCGCCAATCTGATGGAAATCTTTAATTGGAACGTTTTTTACAAAAGTCCCATTTTGGTATGCTCTAAGAACAACATCTTGAATATCTCTCACAAGAGGTTGTTTATTGCACTCATTACTCCACATATCAATGTCGTTCTTGATTGTTGTTGTTTGATACTTGTAAACACCATCTTCATAATATTCGTTCTTTTGGTGGTAATAGTGATAATCATAGTAATAAGTGTATGGACTATGCAATTCAATGGTTTCTTCTACACCATTTCTTCCGAGAGAATGTAATCGAATTTGTTCTATATAATCTCCCATATCCTCGCCTGGGTGGGTTTTATAAAAGCCATATTCATTAGTAAAAGGAGCATCTGGAACATACGAACTTATATCATCAGCAGCTGCATTAGTAGCTAAAGTTTCTTTTTCGCCTATGTTAGCAAAGCATATTGAAAAAACCGATGCAAAAAAAACACCAAGCCCTAGTAATTTTATTTTGGCCTTTAAATGGCCTTTAATAGATTCGTTCATTAAGTTAACCCCCTATTAATTTTATTAATAATAGACTATTTCTTTTTAAAATGGAAGATTATCCAATTCTTCAGCTACACCTTTACCTATATTTTCAAGTTCTTCAGCTGATACATTTGTATCAACAATAACTTCTTCCCCATTGTCTTTCAATTCTGTAATTTTGTATTTTTCGTTTTCTTTTAGTTGAACCATCCCGAAACATTCTTTTGCTTCTTTTAATGTTGGATAATTGAAATACAATTCCCAAATATCAAAGTCTTCTAAATATGTATAAAAACAAAACGGCCTGTTTTGGTCAGTGTTTTCAAGTCGATCCTTATCTTTTAAAATTCTATCGAACTCTTCATCACCCTTAAAGAACGGTAAATTCTCATTGGAAGTGTTTTCGAAATCTTTTGGATTAAACACAAAGCTAATATCTTTGATTTGTTTCTTATTGTTTTCATCATATGAATAAAATACTTTCATATCTTTAAAAAGACCGTTATCTTGTAATTCCTTAATCGCTGGATTTAATACAGCATAAGCAACTTTGTGTCTTTTTAATGTTTCTGGCACACATAAGATATTGTTAATAAAATCATTATAGTCACAAGTGTAATGGCCATTATATTTTCGTCTTTGCAGTGTTTTATATAAAAGTTTTGCATATTTACCTTTTAATTTTAATAATTCAATCAAAGGAAAAGATGTATAAACACCTTGCAAATAACGATTAAAATACTGAACACAAGATTGTGACATTACTACGCTAATAGTTTTTCGTTCTTTATCTACATCCATTCTTTCAAATAGAACGAAGGTTGATGAATACTTATAGGTATTGATGCTGATAGTTCCAGCAGTTATTTTAGTGCTCATTTCATCTAGAAACTCTTGCATCTTTTCGTTTCTAATATAATTTGTTGGTAAATTTGCCAAATTTCTAAATTTTGAGAATGTAAAATCACGTCTAACTGTATCAGATGTGACATTTTTAAAAGTAGAAAGAATAGCAAAATAGGCATTTAGTTGTGTTGCAGACATTGTGCCTATGCCAAGTTCATCGATTTGATTTTTGTATGTTACTCTAGGAGTAACTTTCTTATTTTCTTCATTCATAATATTATGTCCGATTTTTAATTTATCACATTAGGACATAAATTCCAAGCATTAGTTATTATAAATAATATGTCCGTGAAAAATACACTTTTTCTATTTTTTACATTTAAAAAATTGAGAAAACAACTAAAAATTTCAAATTTTACTAAATTTTATCTACTTTTTATAGAAAAAATAGGATATCTTTTTCAAATTTTGAGAAAAAATATGATGTTTGGGTATGATTTTTGAGAAAAAATAGGACACATTTGGAAAAAAATGAAGTTTTGAGAAAAAATAGGACACATCTTGAGAAAAAATAGGACACATTTTAAGGTTTTTTAGGACATAAAGAAAAAAGAAGCAAAAAAGAAGTAATAGGCCATTGGTCTATTACTATAATAAAACTTAAAAAACTAAAAAAATTATAAAAACGCATATGCGTATATGCATAAAGAATTAACTTCGTTGATAAAAGAAAAGGATGCATTAGCATCCTATTTTAAATCTGTATAAGTTTTATAGATTGCTTCTTCTGCCAGAGCTTTTAAGGTTTTGTGATTTCTTGCTCCATAAACTTTTAATTTTATAAGTAAATCTGAATCTATATCGAGATTTAATCGAGCATCACGTTTATCTTTAATCTTTTTGTTAGCACTATTACGTTTTGGTGTATTAATGCTTTCGTGTTTTTCTAGTTCTTCTATATTATCGTTTGCTTTTTTAACTTCTTTGACTACTGATGGTTGATTAGTAGAAGCAAACAAATTATCAGTAGCAGTTCTAACTTCTTTTTTAGCTTTATCAAGTTTTCCCATAATTATTTACCTTCCTTTTCTTTATCAATTTGTTTTTCTCGCTTTAAAAATTCTTTGAAAAATTCATTAAAGTTTTTTGCAGCACTACCGTGCTTTCTATATTCATAAACACTTTGGCTGTAATTTACGGATTCTGCATAATCGGTTAGCTGTTTGATCACACTTTCATACAAATAAGTTTTACGATATTTAACAACGTTATCTATTATTCTTTGCTTTTGCTGTTTTACTGATGCTCTTCGCAAATCAACTTTTGTGAATACTAATCCATTAACAGTCATTTCATTTTTTTCAGTATCAAACTGTTCTTGAATATCTTGTATTGTATTTAACAAAGTGAGTATGCCTTGCATAGAGAATACTTCTGGTTGCATCGGAATAAGAATCTCATCTGATGCGCAAAGTGCATTAATGGTTAGAATATCCAAGTGTGGATTAGTGTCTATAATTATGTAATCGTAGCTGAATGTTTCTTCTGTATCTAGCAACTTATTGAAAAGAGTGTTTCGTGCCTCTTTTATTACTTCTTCGTCTTTGTTGTCAGTTAACAATATTGGTTTTTCAATTATAGGTGCTATGGTTGCGAGACATATATTCGAAGGCAATAAGTCAATATTGTTTTTAACGTGTCTCACGGTCTCTGAAAAAGTTGTTGTATGGCCTTTTTCAACAAAAAGCCAGGATGCAACTGTTGGTTCGATTGAGTTTGCTATAACACCAAGGCCGAGGGAAGCATTTGCCTGTGGATCAAAGTCGATTACCAGAACTTTGTATTTCTTCAATGCAAGCGCAGACGCTAAGTTTATACTTAGCGTTGATTTGCCTACACCACCCTTGATGTTGCAAATTGTTATAACTTTTGTGCTCATGTAAGTCTCCTTTTTTACATTCTAACACAAAAAGCACGAAAACACAAATGTATAAAAGCACGAAAGCACATAAACACAAATACACAAATGTATAAAAGCACTAAAGCACGTTCGTGTATTCGTGCATATGTGCTTTATTTGTCCGAAACCGCATATCACTCTTTTGGGCGTTTTCTTCCTACAAAGGCAAAAGTATCTGTCTATTTGAAACCTGGCATTTAATGGATATTTATTTTTGGGTAATATCTAATGCAGTTTCATAAAAGGCAGGTCAATCTCAACCATATATCTTATTGATAATACATACGTTGAGATTTCAGAGGTGAAAGCGATGGCAATTTGATTCAAAAGAATCGTTTTTAAACAATTTAAGGCTACAATAGTTATTTGTTTATAATTGTTCCAAACGTCTTATGAAAGTAGCTATAACTGTCTAAATCAGATATATAAAAAAGAGAACTAGGAAGGGGGGGCCAACCAGTTCTCACATTATGTTTATATTATCTTTTTAAACCCAGGGAAATGCAATAAGAAAACAAATAAAAACAGCACAGCTTATTTGTGCGTTCGGCCGTGCTGGCTCAAAAGGCCTTAATGAACGATTTTTTGGGATGCCTTTGAGCAATTAAATTATATTATTTGTTTATCTGATAACCAACGTAAAAATAAAAAAAAGTTGATCCATTTAATTTTGAGACTTACATATGGTGGATCAACTTTATTTTGATTGCAACCAGAACCCTAACGAAATGATTACAATTTCATAATATTATTATATTCTTTTCTTTAGAAAAATTCAATATTTTATTGCTAACTCCTGGGCGGTCGTTAGCCCTAATTGATTATGGCATATTCTTTCTCCTTCAACCAAAAAAGTGAAAGGAGAAAAATATGAACCCTAACAAAAAAGAAAAAATAAAACTCATTTTACGAGCAATAGTAATAATTGCTCTTCGCTTTATTATTGAAAGTCTTATCAATGAGATAAATCGCATTATTTAAGCCTTTGTGCTTTCTTTTTGCAATTACTTCTTAATTGTCAATTAGCCCTTGGCTTTAGCCGTTGCCACGCCCAACTCAAATTATGCAGTTCATCGAATGACTGCAATTAACCGCTTATATCATTCTTATTCTACCTTTTTGTTGACTATCCCCTTTTTATTTTATTTTTGCTCCAATAGTTCTCCTTTAAGCCCTTTTGAATTTTAAACTCATTTACTACAAGTATTTTTTCTCTTAATGCAGTAGCTTACGAAAAAATATTTTTCGTGCTTTTGTGTGTTTGTGTGTTTGTGCTTTTAAAGGAGAATTATATGGGAGCTTCAAAGAAATTCAATATTCAGATTACAGAAACACTACAAAGAGTAGTGACTGTTCGTGCAAATAGCCTTTCAGATGCTATTTTCAAAGTAAAGTCAAAATACAAGAACGAAGAAATCGTTCTTGGTTATGAAGACTATAAGTCTACTGAATATGATGAATTTCCTACTAATGAGTAGTAAAATAAACTTACAAGAAAGGGGGATAGCCAATGAACAAAGTTTTTATTAAAGGTAGAATTGCGAACGATTTAGAAGTTCGCCAAGGAACAAAAGGTAACAACTTCTTGCCATTTGCCTTAGCAGTCAAACCTTCAAACAAAAAAGATGATGATGTTAACTACATCGATTGTGTTGCTTTCAAAAACAATGCTGATTATGCATCTAAGTATTTGAAGAAAGGCAATCTTATTTTGATTGAAGGCGAATTGAACCAACGCAAGTTCACACGTCAAGACGGAACTAAAGGTTCAAAGCTCGAAGTTGTAGTTGCTCGCATCGAAAATCTTGAAAAGAGAGAAAAATCTGATGCAGAAGAACCTGAAACTTCTTCAGATGATTTAGAATCCATCGATTTACCAGATGATGATCTTCCATTCTAGCTTTCGGTCGTAGAATTTAAAGACCTCTTTCTTAATTGAAAGAGGTTTTTTATTTCCATAAATCCCCTTTTAAACAAGACTGATTTTATCCACATATTGCTACAAGTAGTATTGTTCCTTAAATGCAGTAGCTTTACCACAATACAACTTTCCGCTTCTTTTGAAATGCGGATAGTTGTTTCAAAAGGAGATT
>JAILIF010000093.1 GCA_024695405.1 Bacilli bacterium | reverse complement strand
AGATACAACTGTTTATCATTTCCAAGGGGATGAATATACATTAATCGAAAATATTGCGACTTATAAAATTAATAATGAAACATTTAAAGGTATTTTAGAGATTGGTTTTAATAAAGATAAAACTAGAATATTTAATTCTCGTAATATTAGGAAATTTAAAAGATGAAAATATATAAGTTAGGGGATATACCAGAGAACTTATACCCTTTTATTGGTGGTAAAGCTCGTGGATTAGATTTATTAATTAAAAATGGTTTTTCTGTACCTAAGGGGTTCATGATTACCGATATAGATGAGATTAATGAGAAAGTAATTTATGAGGCTTATGACGCTTTAAAAATAGATAAAGTTTCAGTTAGAAGTAGTGCGTCTAATGAAGATAATGAACACGCGAGCAATGCAGGTCAATTTGAAACATATCTATTTGTTAATAGAGATAACTTGATAGAGTCTGTCAAAAAATGTATTGATTCATTACATTCAGAAAGAGTAGAGAAATATAACGAACATTTTTCTAATGGTAACAATGAAAATCATATGAACGTTGTAGTTCAAGAGATGATTGATAGTAAAAAAGCCGGAGTTATGTTTACTACTTCTCCAACAGACCCCACTAAAGTATTAATTGAAGCAGTAGAAGGACAAGGAGAGAATTTAGTTAGTGGTGCTAGGTCCGCTACTCAATACACTCCATCAATTTATAAATTTGATATTAATGGTGATGTTTTAGTTTCTACAAAGCAACTAGAAGAACTATATAACATCTCTAAAAAGATAAAAGAAGTATTCCACGCTGAGATGGATTTAGAGTGGGCAATTAATGGAAAACTATATCTCTTACAAATGCGTCCTATTACAGTAGAGACATTTGATTTAAGAGAATTTGATAGAACAGATGATGTTTCTACTCATGTATTTACGAAAAGAAATGTTGGAGAAATGATGCCAGGAGCGGTCACTCCTTTAACTTATTCGACTTCTACATATGCGATTGATTATGGCATGCGTTATATGATGAAGAAGTCTGGATTAATTAAAAGAATAGATGACCAAGCTCCTTTAAGAATGATTACTTCATGGTCAGGTCATCTATTCTTTGATATGAATCTTCTTTATAACATGCACGCTAGAGTGGCTATCGCATCCAATCAACAAATTAACTTATCTATTATGGGTGAGAAATATGATCACTCAGTAGTAGAGATGAAATATGCGAATAACTTTGTTAGATTTATTAACTCTATAAAATTTATGATGTTTGTTCTTTCAGGTGGTAGAGCTAGAAAGAAACTTAATAAATTAGTTAATAAGACTAAGTTTGTAGAACATGATGATATAAATAGAATCTATGAAGAAATAACTTATAATCTACGTTATTTAAATAAAGCGCTTATTTATCATTACGCTGCTAGTAGCGATTCAGGTTCCGCTTCTTCAACTTTATATCAAATGTTAGAAAAAGAGTTTAAAGACAAAAATGAATACCAAGCGTTTTTAGCATCTCTTTTAACTAATATTCCTAACATTGAAAGTGCGGATATTTTAAAGCGCTTGCAAGATATTGCGGACTTATTAAAATCTAGTAATCCTGATGTAGTTAATTTCTCTGAAGAAGAATTATTAAAGTACATTAAAGAAAATGATAATGAAGAAATAAGAAATCAATATAAAGAATTCATAAGAATACATGGACATAGAAGCATAAAAGAAGCTGAAATGCGTAGCAAGGCATGGAAGAATGATGAGCTTTCTTTAATGACTTATTTGAAGAGTATTCTTATGTCTCCTAAGTCATTAAAGCAAGGTAATGAAACAATTAACTTAAAAGAGAAATTCAAGTTTATTAAGAAATGCTTATTACGTAAGTTTGCGATTATATTTGCTAAGAGAAGTAGAAAAGCAGTCGTATATAGAGAATACACAAAAAGTAGAATGATCAAGATGATTGATTTATTTAAAGATCAATATATTTTACTTGCTAATTTAATGGTTAATAGTGGTTATTTAGAAGATAGTGATCAAATATATTTCTTAACTCATGAAGAAATAGGAAAAGTTATTAACGGAGACACTTCTTTAGCTAAGAAAGCACTTAATAGAAGAAAAACTTTTGAATATCAACAAGAATTAACTTTTGATGATACATATATTGGTATGCCTATACCTGACTTAAATAGTGATGAAGACACTAGTGGGGACTTAAAAGGTGTGCCAGTATGTTTAGGTGAAATAGAAGGTATAGTTAGAGTAGTTAATAGTGTAGAAGACGCGAAAAAACTACATAAGGGTGAAATAATGGTGGCGAAGTTTACTGATATTGGCTGGTCACCTTATTATTCAAATATAAGTGGATTAATTACTGAAATTGGTAGTTCTTTATCTCATGGGGCGGTTGTCGCTAGAGAATATAACTTACCTACAGTAGTTAATGTTAAAAACGCTACAAAGAAATTAAAAACTGGCGATAAGATAAGACTTAACGCCACTAAAGGTTTGATAAATGTTATCTAGCCTTTAAATTTATGATAAATTTGCTATTTGGAATAAATAGTTTTTTAAATTTAATTAATTAATTTTTATTTTGAGAAAAAAGTCTCTAATATATATGTGTATAAAGAGGATATGGATAAGTTTTAAAACATGATGTCTTTTAAATGTCTTTTCATGTTTTCTTTGTGAAATTTTTTCTTGGAAGGGGTTATGTAAAATGAGAAAGAAAAAAATTTTGTTTCCTTTTGCATCGTTAGCATTACTATTTGGCGTGGGACTAACTGGATGTGGAGAGGAATCTACTAATGTGGTCGATGATAAAGGAAAGGATGAGGCAACCACAAATACTACTACAGTAACATCAAATGAAAAGATTACTATTACTGCCGAAGGTAATAAGAAAAGTTTAATTTTAGGTGAAACTGTTAAGTTAACAGCATCACAAGAAGGCGTTACTTGGACATCTTCAAAGCCTGAAGTAGCGACTATTGACGCTAATGGTGTTGTTACATCGGTTGACAAGGGGTCAACAACTATTAAAGCTAGCAAGGAAGGCTTTAAAGATGGTTCAATCAGCATCAGTGTTGATTATGAAAAAATTGTAATTACACCTGCAGCTGGAGAAGATAATCGTTTACTAATTAATGAAACTTTAACATTAACTGCGGACAAAGCCGGTGTTACTTGGGAATCAAGCAATCCAACAGTAGCATCTGTTGAAAATGGTGTCGTTACTGCTCATGCATTAGGCAATGCTACAATTACAGCTAAAAAAGAGAAACTCAATTCTGGAACTTATAATATAGAAGTTACTAGACCAGATCCAACTGCTGTTTTGCATATGGAAGATGCATATCACTATGCTGCCGATGGCTGGTGGGCTTCATCTAGCAATGGCTCAGAATATGGTCCAGGAGCAACACCTATTTATAGTAAAGATACTCCATCTGATGGAACTTGCGTCGCTAAATTAACTACTGGTGATAAAGAAACATTAAAATTTAAGTCATCCGCTAACGTTAAAGCGGAAATGGTTTTAACTATGATTGGAACAAGTAGTTATGAAGACTTAAATGAAGTCTTTACAGCAAAGTTAAATGGTGTAGATTTAACTTTCACTGGTGGGTATGCAGGCGGTTCTGATTATCCTGTAGGCGAATTGTCATTTGGCGAAGTAGATCTTATTGCAGATAACGTTCTTGAATTGAATTTCTTGGCATCTGCTCCATATTTAGATGACGTTAAGTTTTACGCTACAAGTGCAACAACAATCACTGTTGATGCTGCTCCTGAAATGCAACAAACAGAAGTAGTTACAGAAAAGATTGAAGTTGAAGAAGGCGGTACTGCTCAAATTGAAGCTACAACTCCAGATGTTATTTATGTTAGTAACAATGAAGCTGTTGCTGTAGTTGATGAACACGGTTTAGTTACTGGTGTTGCAAAAGGCACAACAAAAATTAGTGTTTTCAAAGAAGGATATAAAGCAGTTAGACTAGAAGTTACTGTAACTGAAAAAGCAGTTGCTGGTGAAGTTAAAGTTGAAGCAGAAGATTGTATAACTGATGAAACAAGTGGTATTACATCTAGAAAAGTTAGTAGTGGAGAAACAGCTACTGATGCATTCGATGAAGGCGCTGTACTTGCAGTAAAATTTAATGTAGAAACTGCTGGCGTTTATGATTTGTATATTGCTGTAAGAGGTAATTCAAGTAGTAACGCATTAGATATTGCTGCTGGTTTAGGCTTGAAATTTAACAATGAAGAAATTACTTATGAAGCAAGTATCACAGGACGTAGTTTCCAAACTTTAAAGATTGCTACTGTTCAGGCAAATGTTGGCGAAAATACTCTTCTTGTTACTGGATTATCAGGAACTCGTCCAAATATCGATTTCTTCAAGCTTGTACCTACTGCAGCTCCTAACATTTCTCAAATAGTATCATAATTAATTCATAAAAGATATTTGTGGAGTCGTGGTTATTAAACTACGGCTCTTTTCTTTTAAAACAGCATATATAAAGTGAGCTTTATATGTCCAATCACTTTTTATTTTGTAATTTTTTATGTTCAAATTTTGTAATTGCTTTTTATTCAATAAATACTCATTCCTTTCTTTTAATTGATAGGAATCGCTAATAATTTCACTATATTCGAAACGTGTAAAATTCTGTCCAAAATAGCTCTGAAATTTTATTTTCTCGAATTAGATAAGACGATTCTCCATAGCTTTTATTTAAGGAATTGAGTATGGGCTGCTTAGATTGTTCAGTTAGAAAATATGTCCTTTTAGGCTATTTAATAGGACAAAAGTTGCTATGATTACAAATTAGTCCTTTTAACTGACCTTTATTGGATGAAATTGAAACAAACCTATTCTCTGAAACAAGACACGGTCTTTTACCGTTTAGATAAATGATTTTTGTTCTTAATACAAATAGAAGTGGTAATGCTCCTGTCCATTTTACAAAGTCAAAGAACCACATATGTGGATCGAATATGCGGCAGAAGAGATTCATCATCGGTTTTTTATTTTTCTTTTTGCTCATTTAACTTTCTCTAGTTGTTCGCCAAGAGTTTTAATCTTGTTTTTGATGTAACCATTGATAAACTCAATGTTTTCTTTTTCAGTTTTATTTGAGTCATATAAGTCATTGATATAGAACTTTTTGCCAATAATTATTCTGGCTCTATCTTTCTTTTTTCTTTTTAATTTGCCATAAACCCCGTTTGTGTATACAGGAATTATAGGTGCGCCTGTTTGAAGGGCGACATAGACATAGCTTGGTTTGAAATCTAATAATTGTCCCGGTTCATCTTTTTCGGTTGGTAATCTCGATTCAGGAAAGACTAATCCAACTTTGTTTTCGTTCAACACTTCAATCATCTTATACATGAAGTTGAAGTTATAACTATCACGGTCCACTCGGATTGCGCCTAAGTCATTCATAAATTTGTTCATAAATGAACTCTTCTTATAAATAACTTCCGCCACTAAGGTGTGTATCACTCGAGAAAAGAATGCATACATCATTAATGGATAGTCATAAACACTGGTGTGATTGGATACAATCAAAGCACCGCCTTTAATCTTTCTAGAAGTATGTTTTTTATCTTCGTAGTAGATTTTCTTACGGAAATAGAAATATTGAATTGGTAAGCCGGTTACCTTGACAAATCCAGTGACAAATCTATTCATTATTCAGCGCGAACTTCGTCTTCTTTCTTATTTAATTCATTAGCAATTTTATTTAACTTATGTTGCACTAAGGATAAACCAACGAAAGATAAGCACAAAAAGGACATGACGGTGGCTAAAATACCATTGTGTTGATATTCGATACCTAATTCATCACATTTCTTTTCAACTTCTTTATTTAAACGATATGTTAAGAAGGCTTGGAATGGTGGAATAAGGATGCATGGTAAGACTAACCATTTGCTGGTCTTTTTACCAAATGTATTAACAGCGTCAATCATATAATATTCCCAAATCCAACCCATGATGGAGCCTGTTAAGACCCATAATACGTTGTTGACGATTAAGGAAGAGGCTTCAAAAGCATATATTCTTTCAGGAGGGAAGAGTTGTTTATTTTCTTCGTATTCTTTTTCTAAACCTAAACCATAAGCGACTTCCTTTGGTGAATAGTTCTTGAGCATTCTAAAGCTGAATGCAAAACCGATTAAGCAGAAGACGCAGACAACGATTGGCACTAAGAAGGTACCTAAGTTGACAACGGTGCTAACATCAACACCAAATTTTTGTGCGGCTGCTTCAACGGCTTTAGTTTCCGCATCACCAGTTGTGTAAATTAAGCCAGATGCTTTTGTTGAGAAGAAATAGTTTTTAATAATTTCATAAACACCATAAGAAGCAACTGCACCGACGACTGAAGATGTGAATGCTTGAACAGCAAAGAACATCGCGGATTTATTCTTTTTGGTTAATTTTTCTTCCACGGAAGAGATTTGAGCGGGGATCATGTATGGCATCATGAAGAATGCGCCGATGCCGAAGCTACCAAAGACACCACCGACACATCCGATGATGATTTTGACAGTGGTCTTATCACCCATGATTAATTGACTTCCGAGAAGGAATGACATAATAGCGACAGCAAAGGATAAAAGTGCAATTTGGTATGCAAATCTAATACCTTTTTTCGCTTTTAGCTTATTGAAGAGGTATAACATGAGTGGCACTGGAGCGAATGCACAGGTATTCAAAATCGTCATACCAAGTGAATCTAAACCCATACCACCGATGATAAGAGCGTTCATCGCAACTAAGAACATTTGTAAGCCAAAGAATGAGCAGCAATTAACAATGGTCCAGGCCATGAATGGTTTGTTTTTGAATGTGCCTTTGAAGGCTTCAACTAAACCGACGTTTTCTTCTTCGGCTAATGGAACGATATCATATCCTTCAGCAATAGCTTTCTTTTCCCATTTTTCGCCTTCTTTAATCATGAATAATGGAATAATCATGGTTAACATTAATGGTGAAATAATGAAAACGAATTTATCGATATGTAAATTTGTGGCTTTTAATAAAACTGGCACTAATGCGTAAACTAAGACGTAGCAGATTGTGTCAAAGAATGATTTGAAAGCAGAGACACGCAGTCTTTGTTTTTCATCAGCGCAGACTGTACTTAATGAGCCATAAAATGCGATCAAGTTCATTGTGTATGTGGCAAAGAAGATAATTTGCCAAACAAAAATCCAAATAGTATTACCTAATTGGTTGTCACCAAAGACTGGCCACCAACAGAAGAGATAAGAAACAATCATTGGGATAAGGCAAATAGCGATAGGAAGTCTTCTTCTTCCCCATTTGGTTTTTAAGTTATCTGTAATGCTGGCGAATGGAATATCAATTAAACCATCAAACACTTTACCAATGACACCTAAGACAGCAAATAATGCAGGCATGACTAAACATGTTCCAGTGATTGCTTGCAAAGAAGCAGATGCACTAGCACCTAATGCGGTTGGGTTAACTGCATCAGAGAAGTATGCCCCCATTAAAATCATCATGAGGTTCGCGCCAAAACCAGACGCTGCATACAGGATTTCTTTTCCTGTTGAGTTGAGATTTTTGAATCTTTTCATAAAATTAATTTCCCTTACCCATAATGTATTCATAAAAACCGTTAATTGTTGAACAACCCTCTTTTCCTAAAGAGATGTTCATTTCAAACTCTTGCTCTAATTTAGGTAATAGAGTCATATAATCAAGACTCGTCCCTCCTAAATCGAAGAAGAAGTCTGCGTTTATATCGATTGTTTTAGGATCTTTATTTAATACTTCACCAAATATTTTGGTGATTCTATCCATGACGTCTTCATTGACATTTTCTTTATTCTCTTCCACTGATTTTGAGAATTCTAAGAAACTGTGCAAATGGGCTTTTCCTTTTTCGATTAAAACATCTAAGATTGTGCGACTAACTTTAATCGCTTCTTTAGAAGCAATGTCATCAAATGTGTAATAGACTTGCTCAATTTGATAACCGCTTTTTCCTAATGTGATTAAGCAGTTATTCACTTCGTTAATAATTGATTGAGCTTTAATTGTGTAATTGTTTCTCGATATTTGAATAACTAAAGTTAATTTATTTTCATAAGTGGTGAAACAATATCTCACTGCGGAAGTTAATAAGACAATTTTTTCAATTTCATCAGGATTAATCTTTTCACCGTTTTTACCAATGCAGACATCATCTTTTCTTCCTAATAAGTAGTAATAACCTTTATTATCGACTTTTACTAAATCATTAGTCCTATGCCACTCATCTTTATTTACTATTTCAATTTGACCATCACGTGAGATAATCTTGTGACATATTGAACTACCTTTAACTAATAGCTCATCATCCTCAATTCGATATTTAATCGTGGAGAATGGTTTACCAATTGTGCCTAGACAGCGATATTTTGGTTTGCTTCTTAATTCAACAGAAGTGATACCGATTTCTGTTGAACCGTATCCGTTATAAAGTGGATAGCCTATCGCATTTAATAAATATAATGTTTCATTAGTGACTGGGCCACCTCCAGAAACACAGAAGATCACACTGCCACCAAATAATTTATTTTGAATTCTCGCTAGTAGCTTGCGGCATCTATGTCTAGCGTAATTTGGGAAGAAATTTTGGAAATGATATGTGAAGTTCAAACCTTTAATAGCTTTCTTCTTGTCTTTTGATGGAAGAGAATCAATTTCCTTTTTGATTTCTCTAGCAATCGTATCCCAAAGTAGAGGAACACCGAAGATGTGAGTTACTTTATATCTTTGACATGTCTTTAAGATTGTTTCACTAGAATAATCTTTTAAGAAGACAAATGTTCTACCAAATAATGAGAACCAAAAATAAGCAGCGATTAACCCAAAGATATGATAGAAAGGAAGGAACGCTAAGACTTTAAGGCGGCCGTTATAATGTTCTATAACCATCTTATTATTCGCTAATATGAATTTAGCATTACCTAATTGAGCGGATAATTCTTTTCCGCTAAAGACACATATCTTATAACTTAATGTTGTCGCAGTAGTGGATAAGGCTAATTCGTCTTCCCATTCACATTTATCTAATGGCGATAACTTAACAATTTCTGATAATGGTTTATTTTCGTTATTAATAAATAAAACGTTCTTAAAAACTTTTTCGACATGACTATCTGCAACTACTGTATTGATATTCATTGTCTTCGCCATTTCTTTGACCATCTCTATTGGCATCTTCTTATTGAGTAAGAATGGTTTATAACCAATCATTAATAATGCCCAGAAAACCGCAACCCAGTTTAATGAATTGTCCATTAATAAACCGACATAATTATGCTTTTCATCTTTGAGATTGTTGTTTAAGAATGTGGCAAACTTTTGAATGTATTTTGCACAATCACTATAAGTGAAGTTTTGAATAATAAAGTTTTCGAGATATTCACAAAAGATTCGATCTTGTTGGTCGAATGTGATTTTATATATTGATTCTAGAGTTTGATTTGAACTGGCAAGTGAATTAAACTTCCGTTTTATGTATTGTGGAATATTCTCTTTTTTCATAAGAAACTTTAATCAAAGTATAGGACAAACATTACATTGTTTCTATGTTTTTCTTTTAAAACCATAAAGTGGAATATTATTAGGTATTATCTTTCCTATTCTACTTTTCTAGTTTCTTTTTTAGATGTGTTATTTTTAGCGAGATATGGGAAAATTCGATTTTGTATTAGAGAAAAGATTAAAAGAATTAGATTAGATGAGGATCTCCATGTAAGATTCACTGATACAGTCTTTGCTTTACAACACATCTTATCTAACTACAAACTCATCTTTCCTGATTTTACTGACCACCCTGTATCAGGGAATATGTTAGAGGTTTATTCATAGCAATACATTATTGAAATCATTATTAAATTGAAATGAAAAATAGTGAAAAAATAGTGAAAAAATAGTGAAATTTTGATATAGTATTTACGTGAGGATAATCTATGATTAAAGTCAAACTCGATAATGATATATTAAAGTCAATTCTTGATATTGAAAAGAACAAGTACTCTTTAGATTTAGTTAAAATACCTATTAATCTATCGAATAAATTTAGAAAGAACACTAAAAAAAGAAGTTCATATGCCTCTAATAAAATTGAGGGAAATCCTTTAACATATGAGCAAGCTGATGCCGCTATTGAAGCTAACAATAGACATTTTCTTAAACATGAGCAAGAAATTAGAAATTACTATTTAGCACTGGAATTACTTGAGAAGAAGCTAGATGTTAAAGAACCTTTATCACTTAAATTATTGCTAGAAATTCAAAAGCAAATTTATGAAGGTGAGCCAAAAGAAAAGATAGGTCTGAGGGGGGCGATGCCTCCGGGAGTGTTGTTTGCTGTTTGGAATGAAGATGGTACACCGGCTTATATCCCTCCTGAATATTCAGAAGTCCCGACATTATTAGACGAATTATTTAAATATATAGATGATTCAGATGATCACCCATTAATCAAAGCGTCGATTATTCATTATCAATTAGTGACTATTCACCCTTTTGAAGATGGCAATGGTAGAACCGCTAGGATTGTTTCTAGTTATTATCTTTCTTTAAACGGATATGGATTT
>JAILIF010000028.1 GCA_024695405.1 Bacilli bacterium | reverse complement strand
GTGCGTTTATACCTCCAATATATTTCTTACTTTCTCCATAAGCTTTTAAATGTTTCTTTCTGGTTAAGAAAGTAATAAAGAATAGAATAGGAACCATTCCTAATAAAACAAGTGCAAGAATTACATTAATGGATAATAAATACACTAAACTAGCGATTATAGTAACAGAACAAATCAAAATATTTTCTGGTCCATGATGTGCTAATTCAGATATATCTTGCAAATCATTAGTTAATCTAGACATTAATTCGCCTGTTTCGTGAGTGTCATAATATTGCATAGGAAGATCTTCATATTTATTAAATAAGTCTCTTCTCATATCACTTTGTATATCAGTACCCACGCTATGGCCAAAATAATCTACATATAGTTTTAAAGCAAATCTAATGATATAAATCCCAATTAGTATAATTCCCGCAATAATAATAGAATTGGTGTCTACTGGTTCTGCTTTTACATAAATTTGGAATACTCTTCTGGTGATAATTGGATACATAACAGAAAGTAACGCCATTATTAAAGAAGCGAATAATACCGTAATAAATCTAATTAAATATTTCTTATAATAACTAACAAATCTTTTTAAATAACCTTTTTTCATTTGTTACTATTCTACGAAATTTCAATAAAATATAAATCATTTTTTATTTTTTTAAATACTATTTAAGCAAAAAATATGTTTGCAAATGCTTAAAATTACTATATACTACACCCATAAGGAGAAAAGCATATGAATACAAATGATGCAATCGTTGCTGCTTTTAACGCATACGTTGAAGAAAACGAAAAATTCGTTAACAAAGGTGTTAAAGCTGCTGCTGCTAGAGCTCGTAAAGCTTTATTAGAATTAGCAAAATTAGCTAAAGTTCGTAGAGCTGAAATCACAGCAGAAAAAGATAAATAGTCGTCTATTTATTCAAATTATTAGCAAATGAAAACGATTCTAGTATGAATCGTTTTTTTATTATAAATAAAAACCTTATGGTTTTTGCCATAAGGTTTATTTGTTTTTTTATTCTACGGCTTAATCTTTTTTGTCGCCATCTTCAGTAGCAGCGTTAGTTACAGCAGCACTACCACCAGCAGCAACAGCAATACTAATAAATGCCCATAAGCCCCAACCGACAATACCAACACCGACTGTAATAGTGCCTGCAGTTAAAGCGTTTTCCCAAACTGCATTTTTATAGCCGATAACGTCAGCTTTCATTGCGTTAGAATTTGCAACACAATATAACAAGTTATGAGATGCATTTCTTAATAAGAGAACATCTTGCTTGTTTGTAGATGAAACATTTGTGTCACCTGAACCTTCAGTTAAGTAAACTTGTTCTTGACCAGTTAAGTTAAGGTCACCACCAGCGTATAACATTTGTTTACTATCCATATAATCGTTTGCACTTGTATGGAAGTCACAGATAACTGAACCTACAAAGCCCCATTCTTCACGGAGGACTTTAGTAACTAATCTATAATCGCCACCAGCCCATGTAGTACCGATACGGTTGAAGGAAGTCATTAAACCTCTTGATTTACCTTCCTTAACGGCCATTTCGAATGGTCTTAAGTACATTTCACGCATTGCTTGTTCATCAACCCAAGTTGCGATACCTTTTGCAGATCTATTTGTTTCTTGATCATTAACAGCAAAGTGCTTAACGTTAGCGTAAACGCCTTTCTTTTGAACGCCATCAATAACAGTTGCAGCGAATCTACCACAAAGGAATGGATCTTCTGAATAATATTCAGTGTTACGTCCTGAGAATGGGCTACGGTGTAAGTTAACACCTGGAGCATACCAACCTGGATAACCTAAAGTTGTTTTTTCATCACCGATTAAAGCTTCTTCACCGATTGCTTCAGCTTGTTTTGCAGCTAATTCTAAGTTATATGTTTGAGCAACTAAACATTCAGAACAATAATAGCAAGTTCCATAAACAGCAGGGTCGCCTAAGAAAGCAACAATACCTGTAGGCCCATCACAAGAAGTTGTCTTTGGAACAAGAACAACTTTTTCGCCATTAATTGTCTTTTCGATTGCACAAGTACTGTAACAGCCTTTGTTGAATAAATCTAACATGTCTTGGAATGATAATTGATCTAAGAATGCATCCCATCTTTCGTCATTATATTCAGCAGCCGCTAAATCTTTTAATCTAATTGCTTTATCGCCAATTTCATTCATTTTTGGCAATTCTTTTTCGTTGAAAGAAGTGTCATCGTTATGAGAATCTGTAGACATTAATTTTTTACGTAATGCCATATCGATTGTACGATCTGCAACAGTAGCTCTTGTTGTTTTAGTACCTTCCCAGTCAGTACGTGATAAATTTGATTTCATTCCTGCTGTGACATCGTCAAATAAAGGTATGACTTCTGTACCAGTAGTAGGATCTTTATCAAAGTTAACTGTTGAAGCTAAATTCTTAGTAAATACATCGATATCAGTATGTGAATCTGTTGCGACATGGAATTTATAATCGCCTGAATCTAATGTAAATCCTTTGAAACCATCACTATTTTTATCGTGATTATCAAATGAAGCGAAATAATATGGATTGATTTCGATTTCAATAGTATCGGACTTACCTTTTCCTAAAAGTTTTGTTTTTCCAAAACCTGCTAATACTTTGTATGGTTTTTCGATACCACCATTAGTATATGGAGCTTCAGCGTAAACTTGGATAACTTGTTTACCATCGACATTACCAGTATTAGTTACTTTAACTTCTGCTTTAAATGGTTCTTTAGCGTTTAATGCAGCAGCTTCTAGTTCTGCTTTATTAGCAATTTCAGCACTAAATGTTGTGTAAGACAAGCCAAATCCAAATGGATAAACTACATGATCTTGATACCATGATTCATTATCTTTGCCACGTGTTTCGTAGTAACGATATCCCATGTAAATATTTTCTTCATATTCGACCATGTGCCATTCAGTTTTATCTGTACCGTTTGGAGCATAATAGAAGTCCATACTATCATCGAAGTTACCACCGAAATTTTCCCATGTAGGATCATCTTGATACTTAGTATAAACTAAGTCAACTGTATGTCCTGATGGGTTGACTTCACCGCTTAAGATTTTACCTAAAGCAGCGATACCATTAGCACCAGGTGAACCAATATTGATGCAAGCATCAAGTTTATCTGCGCTAACGCCATCTAAACCATTCTTTAAGAATCCTAAATCGATATAGTTAGAACCATTTAATAAAACTACGATGTGTGAGAATTTTCCACTATCAACGATATGTTTTAATAAAGCTCTTTCGTTATTATCTAATTCTAAGTAATGACGGCTAGAATCATCTGAAGCGTGACGTGGTAAATCGAAACCTTCACCAGCAATACGAGAGAAAACTACTAATGCTGCGTCACCATATTGGCCATATGAATCGATAACATCACTTGGATAAGAAGAAATTGGAGTTTCACCAGTTTCAAGAATAGCGAAACTACTTACTCCATCCTTCATATCAAGGTTTTCACTACGGCCTTTTCCTGATTTGCTACTTGAATAGAAATCTGATAATTTTGTGTTAACTTCAAATCCTGCATCCTTTAAAGAGTCAAGAATTGTAGTTCTAGAACCATTTTTATCAGGAGCAGCTGAACCAGAACCACCATAAACTAAATTTACAGAGTTTTTACCAAAGACAGAAACTTTAGCGTTCTTTTTTAATGGTAAAGCATTGTCTTTGTTTTTAAGAAGAATCATACCTTCTTCACAGATTTCAGCAGTAACTCTGTTACCGTTTTCGTAAGCGTCTTTCTTCTTGAGATATTTTTGACCAAAATCAATGGAATCATCAGTTTGAGCAACGATTGGACGAGGTCCGCCGAGAGCACTACTATA
The DNA here is from genome assembly GCA_024695405.1 of Bacilli bacterium. Classification (GTDB taxonomy): domain Bacteria; phylum Bacillota_I; class Bacilli_A; order RFN20; family CAG-826; genus RGIG9670. The sequence continues at coordinate 3,963 of JAILIF010000028.1, read as the reverse complement.
AATAAGTTCTCTTAATTCGCCTCTCATTAAGACGTTAGCTGTCGTAAATAATCCAATAAGGAAAATTGAAGTAGCACCCCAGATTATTGTTCTTTTCCTTACAAATTTTTTAATTCCCATAACTATAATCCTTATTTAATAATGTTTGTTAATTCTGCTTCTGGCCAAGAAAGATTTGCTGTTGTATAAACTTTTAAGCAATCGATACATGGTGAAGTAGCTTGAAGAGTACCGTTAACAGAATCTGTATTATCAACTTTCATAGAAATAACGTTATTTCCAGCTTTTAATGAAACTGTAGCGGAAAGCATATAATCTTGGAATGGTAAAAATTTACCAACGATAGGAATATTACGCATTGTAATTGTTCCGTATGTTAATTTTGTACCATTAACTGTAATAGGGAATGAATTTTCATTGAATGAAGATGTTCTATCACCTGTTGTAGTATCATTAACGCCGTATTCTGCACCAAATCTACCGAAAATAGTAACATTATCTACAGCAGCATCTGAAACGATATTAAATACTAATTCATTACCTTTGATGTAGTTAAAATGGAAGAAATAACCCTTCTTATCACCTTTTGGATCTTTTGTTTCTTTTTCAGTACCATCAGGAATTACGCCATCAGTTGTAACTACTTCTTTGAATGAATATGGATCCACATAGTAATCAAAAGCTTCAATTTCACATCCTGAGCCACATTCGTAGTTAGAATCTTCTTGAATCATGCCTTTACCTTTAGCACCACCAGAGTAAGTAGCACCATCCATACCACCATTAGCAGTAATTGCAGGAGCCAATTCAGCTTCAATGTATTGAGGATTAACGTTTGCAGGAACAAAGCAAGGTACGAGTTCGACATCTGCGTGTGGAAGACCTAAAACATCGTTATCGAAATCCCAAATTTGTCCACCGTTTTTAACGTTTTTCCATCCATAGAAGACTTGACCTGCTGGAGCAGTTGGATCTGCTGGTTTTTCAATTTTATTAACACTTCTTACTTGTTCACTCTTTAATTCGCTACCATCAGCGTTTTTGAAAACGACATTATATAAGAAACCTAATGCTGGAATATCGTCCTCTTTTTCCTTACCACATTTAGTACATTTAGCAACTTTTTTACCAACATTTGTTTCAGTTGGAGCAACTTTTTCTTCCCATTCACCCCATGTGTGTTTACATCTTTCTTCTGTTGTGCTTCCGTTAGTGCCATCCAAATTCTTACCGCAATCTGGACAAATTGTAGCACCCTCATTGACTTCTACTTCTTTGTTACAACTTTTGCAAGTAGTTTTAATTTTTTGGTTGTCATGAATTTCTGGACCATCACCATCACCACAACCAATAAGAGATACAGCGCCAAGAGACAACATTAATAACGCAATACCTGATTTTCTTTTTTTCATATTGTTATTTTATTGCTTAGTAAACCCTAGATTAAACTAAACAATTCTCTCCTTCCTAGGGTATTTTTATAAACAAATCATACTATTTCGATTTGATATGATTTAATTTCCTTATTAATTATATACGCGTAGCGCGCGTTTTTAAACATATAAACTGCTAGGGCGAAAAAATCGTCCTAGCAGTATAAATTATTCGGTTTCCTTTAAAGAATTAGTTTAATTCTTCTTTTTTCTTCTTTAAAAGTAATAATGATGCACCAGCAATTGCTAATACTGAAACAATAGCACTAGCTGCGACAACAGAACCTCCACAACCTTTCTCTTCTGGTTTAATAATAACTGGAGGATCTTCTGGGTCTGGTGTTATTGTTTCACCAGATTCGACCTTATATTCATCATCTAAGTTTGGAACAACATCAAGGACATACTTATATGCAATCTTTGCTTTTGCCCCACCAGCTAATGTGACGTTAACAACGACATCGATTCTTGCTAATTGAACATTTTCGAATTTACCAGAGATAACACCATCTTCGAATGTAATACCTTTTGGTAAATCGCAGCGTTTATTAATTTCATAAGAATCAATAGTTTCGATTTCTTTTGTTGATCTGCTGTTATCACTTCCGTAAACAGGAACAATAGCACCTTCATAGATTTCTTTTGCATCTAAATCATCAACTACATCGATATTGACATTATCATTAACATTAATAACTGCATCAGTTTGACCAACGACTTGAGTTAATCCACGTTGAGCGACTGTTGAGTTAACTGACATATACATATGTTGTTTTACAGCTTCTCTACATGCATTCCATAATGACCAAGCAATTTGTTTTTGACCACCAACACAAACTGGAGCGCCTTTGCCTTCATTTGCATTTGCATCCCATTTTGCTTGTTGTGAAACTTGACCGCTGAAGCCGTTACTATCTAATTGACAGTTACATCCAGCGAGAACACGCCAAGTAACGTTTTCATAACATTTGAAGTTAACACTACCATTACCAGAGTGAGTCATATCGGAAAGGACAGAACCTTTGAAGCCCCATTCACCACGGAGAACTTCTGTCATTAATGGGTAGCTTGCTGCTGTTTCTAATAAACCTAAACGGTTATATGAACCCATGACACCAATAGATTTTCCTTCTTCAAAGACCATTTGGAATGATTTTAAATAAATTTCACGTAATGCTTGTTCATTAACAAATGAGATACCGGATTCACGGTTCTTTTCTTGATCGTTAACTGCGAAGTGTTTGAAGTAAGCATAAACACCTCTATCTGTAGCAGCACCAACGACTTGTGCAGCCATACGGCCCATTAAGAATGGATCAGCTGAATAATATTCGAAGTTACGGCCACCAAATGGAGAACGGTGAGTATTAACAGCACAGCCCCACCAACCAGATTTACCACTGATTTGTGATTCCATACCAACACATTCACCTTGTTCATGTGCTAAGCGTTGATTGAATGTAGCAGCGATAATTGGTGAAGAAACCCAAGCCATAATATTGAATTTTTGAGGACCATCACCTTCAGAAGCGTTGCTCTTACCGATTGAAGACATAGCTGGGGAAGACATTTTGTTAGTTTCAACATATGTCATTAATTCGCTCCAGCTGAATTCATTAATGAATTCGTCCCATTTAGGATCATCTGGTTCGCAATCTTTCATTTCGATTAATTTGATTGTGTGTTTACCAGTTTGTTTCCAGTTAGCACCATCAGCAGCTGTTCTATGAGCGCCTTCTGGTGTATATTCATAATCTCTTCCTTCTTCGAATGCTGATAAATCATATTCGTGAGTTAAGAATTCTTCATATCTACTTCCTGATTTAACTTTTCTATCTTCGAAAGTAGGATATGTTGGGAATGTACCTTCGAAATCTTCACGGCTCATTTCTGTGAATTCAATATCGTCTTCACCTGGCATTGAAGAATAGAAGCCTCTATCAGTGAATCTGTTAGTAACTTCATGGCCTGTGAAACGGTCTGTTTCATAGATGATACCGCCATCTTTAACTTTTAATGGCATTTCAGCACCATATGCTTCGTGCGCGTTCTTCATAACCATAATAGCGTAATTGCCATCATCTAATTCATAGCCTTTATGACCATTATTATTTGCGTCTTTGTAGTCATAGTTAGCAACATCTTGTAAATGGAATGTTAAATGACGTACTTCAGATTCACCTGGTTGGATAATGTTTGTTTTATCAAATGCACATAAAACGTGATCTGCTTTTTCGATACCGCCAGCTGTATAAGGAGCTTTCCAATATAATTGAACAGCGTCTTTACCAGCGACGTCGCCAGTATTAGTAACTTTTACAGAAACTTCAATAACATCAGTTTCTTCAGTTAATACAGAATTAACCATTGGTTTAACTCTGATAATCTCTTGTGAGAAAGTTGTATAGCTTAAACCATAACCAAATGGATATAAGACACCTTCGTTACTGTTATACCATTCATCAGCGTCAGTTTTATTTTCTTTAGCCATATCAGCATAACGTGTTTCATAGTAACGGTAATCAAGATA
>JAILIF010000027.1 GCA_024695405.1 Bacilli bacterium | reverse complement strand
TGCTTGTTAGATTTAGGGAAAACGCTAGAAAGAATTGATCAAAAACTTTTTGAAAACAAGCAAGAAATTTTTGAATCTTTAATGAAATTGTTAACTAATTCTTCAAAAGAAGAAGTTTTGGTAGGTATAATAACCATGGGAGTTCTCCTTATTTCTCGACAAAATAATTATAGAACTCCTTTTCTTTTGTGCGACCTACCTTTGTGAAACGTAATCATAAAATGATTGTCAAATAGACTTTTGTTCGTATTTTTGTTCTAATAATATAATAAAAAAACAATATTTGGATATTAATTATAGTTTTATTCGCAAAATAGATTGAAAATGGGAAGATTTTTAAGTTCCAAATAACTCACTTAAATCATTTAGGATTTTGAACGTACTAAGCTAATATTTTCTGATGATAGATCAATAAAATACTTAAAGGCTACAACTTAAGTATAATAATTTTTTTCCAATTATATTCTTTCACCTGTTTTTAAATATTTTGTGTGCTTATAAAAATACAGATTTTAAAATTGCAATTTGATATGGAAATTAATTTACTTTACTGTTTCTTAATTGATTTTTCTGAGAGGGAAAAAATACGAAACTGATTTAAATTCAATATATTAGAAATTGAAAGGAGATAATAATCTTCCACTACCACTATTGAGACTAATTATAAGTCTTCTTTATTTTTTTTGGATTTTAAGCTGCGAAAAAAGAAATTTTTCAGACATAAAACGGGTAATTATACGTAAAAATATCATTTTTTGCCTATTTTTCGCCTTATTTTGGCATATATTAGTGTTTATTTATTATTTTTGAAGGCAAAAAATAGATGGGAAAGTATTAATATTTGTTTAGCTTTTTATTATGGGCTTATGAATAGTCAAAACAATTAGTGTTTTAAAACCAAGAATACATTTTAAAAATACTTTTAGATGGAATTACTTTAATTGAACGGGAGATCGTCTTCTAAATAAAAAATAGTTTTTAGCCATTTTAAGCAGCGTTTATTAACTTCATATCAATCTATTCTTACATTGTTTAGACTCTTCCAAAAGATTATTAATAGTATTTAATTTACTGTTTTATCAATAATTAAAACTTATATGAAGTTTTGCAATTGATGAATGCAAAACAAAGTTTTATTAAGCACACAAACAAATGAAATATAATGAAATTTTTTTAAAACAATAAAAGTGATATTAAATAAGAAAATACCCACAATAAAAGTGATTTATAAACAGTTAACCTATGAATTAAGCGGCAATATTATAGATTTCCCATTACTTTCATTATCTAGGTTAGAAAAACGCTAAAAAATGATAAAAAATGCATATTATAATATCAAAATCGCAAGATTATCGATACAATTATTGATTGTTTATAAGCTCATATACATTTTTTCAACAATAAATTTTAGAAAAATGTGTTTTCAATTTACAAAATTTATATTTTTAAGTGAATAAAATAATAATTAACCTAAAATATTTAATAGTTTTGTTACATATTAATTAAGACCTATAAAGAGGCAAAATCTTTGTCAAAGCAATGTCATTGAAAAAATAGGTAAAATAACTAAACAATTTTTTGTACAAATTTTTATAAAAATGTAAATTTATATACAAAGTATATAAGGCATTATGTAAAGCACAAAAATAATAAGTAAATTTTATTCAAATCGATGTAATATTTACTTACAAAAATAACTCAAAAATTTAACGATTCTTTTATTAATTTTTGCCAATTTTTTGATTAATTTTTTAATAGTAATATTTATAAATATATTTTTAGTGGTTCTTAGCCATTTTAAAAGACATTACATAGGTTAACTAGTAAATATTCAGCCAGATTTCAAAAGCTTTTTGTATGGGTTGTTTTAGATAATTGGCTAATTCTTAATTTTAGTAGTTTTAACATGATTGACTTTCACAAAAAAATAAAAAAATAATTAAAAAATAAATAAAATGAGATAGCGTTTAATAAAGGTAGGTCATAGTTCTACCTGCTATTCTGTCCAAATTATCTTACCATCAAACCCATTTTGTATTCTATCGAAGAATTTTTTCATAGCGTACGGCATTCCTTCGGTGTTAACAATTGGTGTTGCTATTGTTTCTAAATCTATACTGAATTCTAAATCATAAGGCATATCATAATATGAGTCCGCAAATCCTATTTTGACTATTTGCTTATTAACTTTAGCTTCAATAATTTTACTTATTTTCTCAACCGTTTCTATATTCCATTTATTCGGAACTTTAGCAAATCTGGAGGCATAATAATGCGAATTCATGCATTCTTGAGAACATCCTCTATATTCTTTCTCAATATATACTGAAAAGATTTCAGGATTCCGATTAATGAGTTTGAGTAGTTTCTTTGAATCTACTGTATCAGAATTTTCTAATGTCTGGGAAATTGCTTCCAAATATATTGGATTATTAAGATGAAATTTATTTACAGTTAGATTTGTTTCATTTTTAATTGCGTGAATAACGTGATATTTGTCTGGAACATATATAGATTTACAAACCAATAGCTTACTAGGAGAGTTTTGAATATAAGTAGCCAAATCACCAGAAACATATATTTCATCATCAATTAATACTTTGTATTTTCTTTTTAAAGCAGAATTTATTCGATTAAACAAAGTCTTTTGAGTTCTAGCGGAAATCAGTGTTTTATTCAAAAGGATTCTTTTCTTACCAACATTATTGATTCCTTTGAAAATAGTAGCGGTGTAAAATTTTTGTTTTGTCTTTTTGTGGTTTATAGATAGAAATTTTTCGTCTATCTGAACATGTATCTTTTCGGGATTTGGAATAATAGCATTATTATCTTCAACATAGAAGCACGCTTGATGCAATAATCTAAACACTGTCGATTTTGATGCAGGAAGATTATCTGCACATGCATACCTACCAGCTTTTTCATAACTCATTTCGCTGGCTGCTTCTAAAATCTTTAGTTTTACTGAATCCATATACCGGTTTCTCTTCGGTATCATTAAGAAAGCGTCTAATAAATATCTATATTTTCCTTCAAATTCATCATAATAATATCTACGTTTAAATCTAAGCATTCCTATTGTTGTTTGGATTACTCTTTCTTTGAATTTAACTACTTTTAAATGACTTTGCTTGTTTTCAAAAAGTTTTTGATCAATTCTTTCTAGCGTTTTCCCTAAATCTAACAAGCAAGAAATTTTCGAATCTTTAATGAAATTGTTAACTAATTCTTCAAAAGAAGAAGTTTTGGTAGGTATAATAACCATGGGAGTTCTCCTTATTTCTCGACAAAATAATTATAGAACTCCTTTTCTTTTGTGTGACCTACCTTTGTGAAACGCAATCGAAAAAGTGTCAAAAATAAACTATATGTTTAAGAGTGTGTTATAATACACACCGGAGTTAGTTATGAAACTTATTGTAGGTTTAGGAAATCCAGGAAAGAAATATGAAGGAACACGTCATAATATGGGATTTATGGCGGTTGATCTATTTTCTGATATGGCAAAAATTGATGTAGATAGAGAAGTTTTTTCTGGTTTACTAGGTAGAGGCAAAGTATTTGATGAAGATGTTTTTATCTTTAAGCCAACTACATTTATGAATCTTTCTGGAACCGCAGTTAGCCAAGTTGTTCATTATTTCAAAATTGAAAAAGAGGACATTATCGTTGTTTATGATGATATGGCTATAGCTCCAGGAAATATTAGACTCCGTTTAAATGGTTCTTCTGGCGGCCATAAAGGTATGCAAAATATCATTGAGCAATTAGGAACTAGTGATATTAAAAGAATACGTATTGGTATTGGAGAACCTACTTATGACACAGTTGACTTTGTTTTAAGTAAACCAGTTGATGAGGAAAAAGACCTTATTAACGAAGCAATTGAAAATGCGGCAAACGCTATAAAGGAGGCCTTGAAATCAGGCTTTGATAGAGCCATGAACCGTTTTAATTAGGAGGAATTGTGGACCTATTTAAAAAAATGAATTCCAACTTAGCTATACCCCCTCTAGAAAAAAGTTCGGGGCTTTTTGTCGTTGATAGTGATGTAGGAATTTCTATTTTAATTGCGTATTTTTACAAAGAAAACACACAAAATTTATTAATTGTTACTCCAAATTTATATAAGTCTCAAAGAATCTATAATCTTGTTACGTCATTTGTACCATCTAAAGAAGTTTTATTATTCCCTTGTGATGAATTAATTAGAGCAGAAACTCTAAGCCAGTCTAAAGAAATGACCGCACAAAGAATATTTGTGCTTTCTAAATTAATAAAGCAAGAAGCACGCATAGTAATTGCTAATCTTTCTAGTGCGTCTAGATATTTACCAAGTCCGACATTATTTGAATCAAAAGTTATAAATCTTAAAGTTGGAGATACAGTAGATATATCTTCTTTAAAGAAAAAGTTATTAACTATGGGCTATCAAAGAGTAAACAAGATAGACCAGTCACTTGAATTTGCGTCTCGTGGAGACATTATTGATATATTCTCAGTTAATCATGATAATCCTATTCGTATTGAGTTCTTTGGAGATGAGATTGATTCTATTAGATATTTTGATATAGCTACTCAATCATCAGTAACAGGAATTAAAGAAGTAGAGATATTACCTTCTAGTGATATTATTCTTTCCGATGAAGACTATAAAGACTCAATTGAGAAGTTATATGCTTCTTTAGAAAAAGATAAAAATAAGTTAGATGTAAATACATTTGAAGAGTTACGTTATTCTATTGAAAATGTAGTTAATAAACTTAGCGAATGTAATTTTGATGAAACTTTATATAAGTACTATTCTTTATTAAATAGCAATCCTAGTTCTATTTTTGATTACTGCGAAGGATTTAAAACCATATTTGTCGATAAAAACGCAATCGATGAAGCAAATAACATCTTACAAAATGAATCTCTTGGATTTTTAGGAGAACTATTCGAAACAGGAAAAGCTCTTTCAAATATTCAAATGTATTTCTCTCTAAGAGATATTGTTAATTTTAATTCTAAGAATGTTATTTATACTTCTCCTTTTATTGAGAAGGATTATTGTTTTTCATTATCTGCTCAACCAATTTATTACGTCTCTAGTAAGAAGGAAGACGCTTTAAATATCATAATGAATTACCTTAATCAAAAACTTAAGATCGTTTTATGCTTATCTAAACATGAGCATATCGCTTTAATCGAACAAGAACTCGATTCATATAACGTTAAGTATGAAGTCACTCATGATTTAGAACTTCCAAATAAAGCAGATGTTGGTATTTCTTTATTTGAGTTACCTTCTGGATTCCTTCTTAAGGATTTAGAAGTAGTTTATATATCTGGAAACGAGATATTTAATGAAAAAACTAGAAGTTCTAGACTTGATAATAGATTTAAAGAAGCTACTATCCTAAAGAGTTTTGAAGACTTAGAGCCAGGAGATTATGTTGTTCATGAATATCAAGGTATTGGACAATTTGTTGGTTTAGAAACTATAGAGACAGATGGTGTACATAATGATTATTTAAAGATCTCTTATTGGGGCAATGAAACTCTATATGTACCATTAAATCAATTCCAATTAGTACGTAAATATCTTGGAAAAGAGGGAATGACTCCTAGACTTTCGCATTTACATTCTAATGACTGGGAAAACACTAAAAAGAAAGTTAAAGCTAGAATCAATGATTTAGCGGAAAGATTAATGCAGTTATATATTGAACGTAGTAAGGTTCAAGGATTTTCTTTCCAAAAAGATGATGAGTTTCAAAATAGATTTGAAGATCAATTTGAACACACGCTAACCAATGATCAAAATAAAGCTATTTGTGAAATTAAGAAAGATATGGAATCAACTACCCCAATGGATAGATTACTTTGTGGGGACGTTGGATTTGGTAAAACAGAGATAGCTTTACGAGCAGCCTTTAAAGCAATCAATTCAGGTAAACAAGTCGCTATTTTATGTCCAACTACATTATTAGCAAGACAACACTACGAATTATGTGAAAAGAGATTTAAAGGTTTTGATATGCAAATAGGAATTCTTTCTAGATTAGTACCTGAAAGAGAACAAAAACAGTATTTAAGTAAGTTAGAAGATGGTTCACTTCATCTAATTATTGGTACTCATAAACTCTTATCTAAGAATACACATTTTAAAGATTTAGGATTATTAATTGTCGATGAAGAACAACGCTTTGGTGTGGAACAAAAAGAAAGAATAAAGGAATTTAAAAACAATATTGATGTATTAACTCTTTCAGCAACTCCAATTCCTAGAACACTTCAAATATCATTACTCGGTGTTAGAGCAATGAGCAAAATTGATACTCCTCCTCAAGAGAGAATGCCTATTCAAACTTATGTGGCCCCTTTTAAACTAGAAGTGGCTAAAGAATTGATTGAAAGAGAACTCGGTAGAAATGGACAAGTGTTCTTCTTGCATAATAATGTTTCTACATTAGCTCAAAGGGCAAACTCTCTATCAAGATTAATTCCGGATGCAAGAATAGGTATTGCTCATGGAAAGATGGAAAGAGACGACATAGAAGATGTAATGCTTAAGTTCTATAACGGAGAAATTGATATTTTGGTGTGCACATCTATCGTTGAAAACGGAATTGATGTACCAAATGCAAATATGATTATTGTTGAAGATTCAGAAAAATATGGCTTATCTCAGCTATATCAAATCAAAGGAAGAGTTGGAAGAAGCAATAGAATAGCGTATGCATACTTGATGTATAGTCCTTATAAGACACTAAATGAAAAAGCACAAAAGAGATTAAAAGCATTACAAGATTTCTCTGAATTAGGTAGTGGATATAAAATTGCTCAGCGTGACCTTTTAATTAGAGGTGCTGGCGATATATTAGGGCCTGAACAGGCTGGTTTCATTGATTCTATTGGTTTAGATATGTACATTAAACTTCTTAATGAATCTATTAAAGAGAAAATGGAAGGAGCTAAACCAGAAGTTATTTCATTTAACCCTAATTTATCTTTAGACGCATATATTCCGTCTAGCTTTGCTAATGATCAAGAAAAGATTGAACTATATCAGGAGATAATGTCCGCTCCTTCTAGAGAAGCATTAGCAAGAATTAAAAATAGAACAAAGGATATGTACGGCAAGTTGCCTTGTGAAGTAGATACATTATTTATTAAAAGAGACATCGATTTATTGTCAGATGATGCGAACGTAGAGAATATAAATGAGACAAGTAAGACAATAGAAATCATTTTAGGCAAAACTTATATTAATATAAGAGGTATAGGAAATTTAATATTTGAAGCAATGATACCATTCTTAAAGTTTATTAAAATTTCATATGCGAATAACGTTTTTAAGATTCAACTTGCGAAGGGTGATAATTGGATAAAGAACCTTGAAAGTATTTTACTTTCTCTAAGCAACATTTTAGAACATAATAAGACTATAGAAATTGTATGAGATTAGATTTATTTTTAAAGCAAACAACATTAATTAAACGTAGAACAATCGCCAAAGAACTCGCTGATAAAGGCAGAGTTTTTGCTAATGATAAAGTTGCTAAACCATCTTATGAAGTTAAAGCAGGAGATGTTTTAAAACTGGTTTTAGGAAATAGAATTGTTACATGTACTGCAGGTTTTGAGCTTAAAGGTAAAAGGGAAATGCCTGTTGTTTTAGATTCGAAAGTAGAAAAAAATGATCAAGATTAATCTAGAGAAGAATAATAGATACTTGCTAGCTTGTTCTTTTGGGCCAGATTCAATGGCTCTTTTTGATTTATTAATCAAAGGTGCTTATTCTTTTGAAGTTGCACATGTTAATTATGGCTTGAGACAAGAAGCTGATTATGAAACTAGTCAGTTAGAGCAATATTGTAAAGAAAAAGGCATAAAGATCCACATTTTAAGAGTTGAAGAGACTATTGAACGTAATATTGAAGAAAAATGTAGACAAATTCGTTATGATTTCTTCAAAAAAATTATCGAAAAATATAGGTTAAACGCTTTGCTGGTTGCTCACAATCAAGATGACTATATTGAGACTTTTTTCTTACAGAAAAATAGGCACAATATTGTAGAGGCATATGGCTTATTAAAAGAGTCTAATTTGAATGGTTTTAGTGTGATTAGGCCTTTGCTTGATGTAAGCAAGGAAGATTTACTTGATTATTGTGACGAGAACAGGGTGCCTTATGCTATTGACAAAAGTAACTTATCTGACCGTTTTTTGAGAAATAAAATCAGACATACCATCGTTGAAAAAATGACTCCAAATGAGCGACAAGTGGTCGTTGAAGAGGTCAAAAGTGCCAACAAGTGCCTGCTGAAGAGGCATAATGAGATAAAGAATGAATGTAGGAAAAATATTCAAAATTTACTTTTTTACACCGATGAAGACCTGGCTTATCGCTTAACTTTTGAATGTAGAGGCTTTTATAGAGATTTCGAACTTTCTATGAAGCAAGTTAAAGAGCTTAGAAATGTCATGGAATCCAAAAAGCCTAATGTTGTAGTTCATTTAAAGAAAGACTTATTCTTTGTTAAATCATATGATTTAATCAGCGTTAAAAAGCTTCCAAAAACTACTAGTTATGCATTTGTATTGGATAAACCATGTAAGTTTGAATGCGAATATTTTATATTAGATTTTACAAGAGACACTACTAATAGAAACGTTTCTTTAGAAGATTATCCATTAACCATTAGAAATGCTTCACCAAAAGATGAATTTAAGATTAAAGATTACTATGTCTCTTTGAGACGTGCATTTATTGATTGGAAAGTGCCTAAAGAGTTAAGAGGTAAATGGCCTATTATCTTAAACAATAAAAATGAGATAGTGTATGTGCCTAGATATAATGCAAATTTTAAGCCAGATTTAGATACCAATTTTTACGTTAAAGTGTAATGTTTTACTTTTATAAAAAGTTAAAGTACTATATCATATACTCAATGCAATAAGGGAGGACAGTTATGGCCGAAGAACAAAATAGAGAACCTCAGAAAAAAGTTTCTAAGAGTTTCTTATTTTCAATTATTGTTGTTGGACTTATCATCGGAGTTTTAATTTTTATCATGGTTAAGAATGCTTCTTCTAAACCTGATATGACATACACTCAATTTGTTGAAAAGATGGAAGATAAAAAAATCTCCAAATTAGATATCGCCGAACAAAGTACAGTTGTTACTTTTAGAGGTGAATACGTTGAAGATAGTTCTACAAAGAAGGAAAAATTCTCCTTTGATATGAATAAACAACTTTATGTAGAAGGTAAATGGGAATGTGATTTAGATAAAGATGGAACTAACGAATCACTTACAATGACTGAAATTATTAATTATCGTCTTGATCATTCATCAGTCAATAATGACTCATTCGAATTTACAACTACAAATGTTTATCAAACTAGTTGGTGGGATGAATGGGGACCAACAATTATCCTTTTAGGTTGTTCAGTTCTATTATGTTTCTTCTTATTTGGTAGACTTGCTAATTCAGTTGGAGCATCTAATAGTAGAGCGCTCGATTTCAACCAATCTAGAGCTAGAAAGATTAAAAACTGCAAAGTTAGATTTTCTGATGTAGCTGGTGCTGAAGAAGAAAAGGTAGAATTACAAGAAGTTGTCTCTTACTTAAAAGAACCAACTAAGTTCACAAAATATGGTGCTAAATTACCAAAGGGTATTTTACTTGTTGGACGTCCAGGTTGCGGTAAGACATTATTAGCAAAAGCAGTTGCTGGAGAAGCAGGAGTACCATTCTTCTCTATCTCTGGTTCTGATTTCGTTGAAATGTTCGTTGGTGTTGGTGCAGGACGTGTTAGAGACATGTTCAAAGTCGCTAAAGAAAATGCACCATGCTTAATTTTTATTGATGAAATTGATGCTGTTGGTAGACAAAGAGGTACTGGTTTAGGTGGCGGAAACGATGAACGTGAACAAACATTGAACCAATTATTAGTCGAAATGGATGGTTTTAATGATAACTCCGGTATTATCGTTATGGCTGCAACTAACAGAGACGATGTTCTTGATCCAGCATTATTAAGAGCAGGTCGTTTTGACAGAAAAATTACAGTTACATTACCTGATAGAAAAGCAAGAGAAGAAATTTTCAAAGTGCACGCTAGAAAGAAAATTATTTCTCCTGATGTAGATTTTGCCCAATTGGCAAAGAGAACATCAGGCTTCTCAGGCGCTGATATTGAAAACATTATGAACGAAGCAGCAATTTTAGCTGTTCGTGGTAATAAAGAATGTGTTGGAATCGATGAAATCGACGAAGCTATCGATCGTAGAGTTGCTGGCCCTGCAAAAACATCTAGAGCACTTTCTTTACACGAAAAAGAAGTTACTGCTTACCATGAAGCAGGTCACGCAATTATTGGTATTAAGTATCCTCATAGTGATAAAGTTCAAAAGATTACTATTATTCCTAGAGGCAATACTGGTGGACATGTTAGAACTTCTTCAGAAGAAGACAAGTTTAACTATACTAAGAACGAATTAATCGCTCGTATTGTTGGCTTCTTAGGTGGCCGTGCTAGCGAAGAAATCTTCTTTGATGATATTACTAGTGGCGCTTCTAATGATATTGAACAAGCCACTTATTTAGCTAGATTAATGGTTTGCGAATTAGGTATGTCCCCATTAGGACCTATTCAATACGAAAGAAATACTGATAGTGTTTTCTTAGGAAGAGACTATGCTAACTCACAAAAGAACTTCTCTTTAGAGACTGCTACTAAGATTGATGAGGAGATTAGAAAGATTATCGAAACTGCTCATGAAGAAGCTAAGAAGTGCATTCAAGCTAACAAAGAAGATGTTATCTTAATCGCTAAGACTTTAGTTGAACATGAACAAATCACTGGTGAAGAAATTGATTACTTATTAGAACATAGACATCTTAAGAGAGATGAAACTCCTGTTAAAGCTGATGAAGTAAAGGCAGTGGAAACTCCTGAAGAAAAGCCTGACGATTCTAAAAAAGATAGTGAGGATAAATAAGGGAGGATTTAATCCTTCCTTTTTTCTATGTGGAAGTTAGGTAATTACGAAATAAAAGGAAAAGTAGTGTTAGCTCCTATGGCAGGATTCACTAGTGAAGGATATAGAAAATATCTTAATACTTTTGGTGTGGACGTCTGCGTTACTGAAATGGTTAGTGACATGGGGCTTATCTATGAAAACCAAGAGACCAAAAATTATGTTACTTATAAAAGAAATAACACAATTACTGGTGTTCAATTATTCGGACATGATCCAGAATGTTTAGCTAAAGCTGCTTTAAAAGCATTAGAAATTAATCCTGACATAGAATTTTTTGATGTTAATATGGGCTGTCCAGTACCTAAGGTAGTTAAAACAGGTGCTGGTTCTGCACTTTTAGATTATCCTGAAACAATTAAAGAAATTATTAAGAAAATTAAAGATGCTACTGGTTTACCAGTAACTGCTAAAATTCGTTTAGGGTTTAACGATATTAATGTATTCGACACAATTAAGGCATTAGAAGAAGCAGGAGTAGCGGCAATTGGGATTCACGCTAGATTGAGAAAAGATTACTACTATGGAACTCCTAATTTTGAAATATTAAGAGACTTACAAAGTAAGATGACAGTCCCATTAATTATTTCAGGAAACATTTATACATTAGATGATGCGATTAATGCACTTAACATCACTGGTGCTACTGCGGTGATGGTGGCTAGAGGTGGAATTGGTAACCCATATTTAATCACGCAAATTAAAACTTACTTTGATACCGGTGAAAGAATGATGAACCCATCATTTGATGAACAAGTTAATTATTGCTTGGAACTTGCAAAATCAATGATAGAAGAAAAAGGCGAGAAGAAAGCTATGGCTATATATCGTTCTATTGCACCTAAGTTCTTCTTAGGATATCCAAACGCTAAGGCGTTAAGAACTAAACTAGCTACTTCTTTATATACATATCAATCACTAGTGGATATTATTGATGAATATAAAAATGAGTTAAACCAACTTTGACTTTCAATTAGTCAAAGAGATTTATATACTATTAAGCGGCAGGAGGTTATTCCTATGGAAAACAAAGAATTAAACGATCAAGAGATAGTAAGAAGAGAGAAACTTGCTAAATATAAAGACTTTAAAGTTGATCCTTATGGACAAGCTTACAAAGTTAGCCACCATGTTAAAGATATTAGAGCTATCTGCGAAAAGAAGAGTGATAAAGCATTAGAAAAACTTAATTTAGTTGTTTCTGTTGCAGGCAGAATTATGGCTATTAGAAGAATGGGTAAAGCATCATTCGTTAATATCCAAGATAATTCTGGCAACATTCAAGTCTTTATGGGTAAGAACGTTGTAGGTGAAAAAGCTTATGACTTATTTAAACTTGCTGATATCGGTGACATCGTTGGCGTTAAAGGTAGAGTTATGAAAACTCAAACTGGTGAATTAACCATTAGAGCAGTTAAATATACTCATTTAGCAAAATGTTTACATCCACTTCCAGAAAAATTCCATGGTTTAACTGATGTTGAAGAAAGAAGTAGACGTAGATACTTAGACTTAATCGTTAATGATGAAGCTAGAAAAGTTGCTTTCGCTAGACCTGCAGTTATTAGAAGTATTCAAAGATTCTTAGATAAGGATGGATTTACCGAAGTAGAAACTTCAATCCTTAATCCTATTTTAGGCGGTGCTTCTGCAAGACCATTCGTCACACATCACAATACATTAAATAAAGACTTCTACTTAAGAATCGCTACTGAATTAAATTTAAAGAGATTAATCGTTGGCGGTATGGAAAGAGTCTATGAAATTGGTAGATTATTCCGTAACGAAGGTATGGACGCATCTCATAACCCAGAATTCACTACAATCGAAATTTACGAAGCATTCTCTGATTTAAGAGGTATTGGAAAACGTACTGAAAATATGATTAGAACAGTTGCTAAAGAAGTAACTGGTTCCGCTATTGTTACTTATCAAGATAAAGTTATCGACTTCAAGAAACCATTTAGATGGGTATCAATGAATGACTTAATTAAAGAAAAGACAGGTATTGATTTCAAAGCTATTACTTCTTTTGAAGAAGCAAAGAAATTAGCAGATGAACATCATATTAAATTAGATAAATTCAAAAACACTGTTGGTTATGTCATGAATGAATTCTATGAAGAATTATGCCAAGATGACTTAATTCAACCAACATTCGTTTATGAATATCCTATCGAAGTTTCTCCATTAACTAAGAAAGAACCAAATGATCCAATATTCGTTCAAAGATTTGAATTGTTTGTTAATGGTAAAGAACTCGCTAACGCATATACTGAGTTAAATGACCCAATTGATCAAAGACAAAGATTCGAAGATCAATTAAAAGCTAAAGAAAACGGTGATGAGGAAGCTTGCGGTATTGATGAAGACTTTGTAGAAGCTCTTGAATACGGTATGGCTCCAACAGGTGGCGTTGGTATGGGAATCGATAGATTTGTTATGTTACTCACTAATCAAGCAAACATCAGAGAAGTTATTCTTTTCCCAACAATGAAAGATAGAGACTAATAAAGAATTAAGAGAACCCATCCTTTATTTAGTGGATTCTCTTTTTTATACTTGAGGTTTTATATGTCCAAAAAGATAATTCCAATTTCAAAAATAGTGTTAGGTTCATTAATGATTCTTTTTGTAATCATAGGCTACTGCACTACACCAGAGTTACTAATTGAGATGACTTGCATTTCTAATTTTGGTGGTGGAGTTATTTTGCTTACCGATGGAATATTTGGTTTAAAAGGTAAAACAGTTCCTACTTACTTATATGAGAACGCAATGGTGTGCTTATTATTTGTTTTTGTAATTTGCACAGGCAGCTTATTTGGCGCTTATAATATGAACTTCAAGGGAGTATTTTTCTTCTTACACACGGTATTTCCTATCTTATTTATATTAATGTATATATTCTTTGTTAATGATTCGAAAGGGAAGGCTCTTATTAAGGTAGCAAGAACTCCTATTTTCATGATAGTTTATTTACTATTTGATTTTATTTTAGGAAAAATTAGAGGAGAGTTTGTATATGGATTTTTCGCAGCCGATGAACTCGATTTCTTATTTGCATTATTAATTGGTTTAGTTTTCTATTTGTTCCTTGGTCTAATTGGATGGTTATTTATTTTCTTTAACAGTACCGTTCATCCTGATAAAAACAATACTAAGTAACTATATGAATAAACAAGACATTATAAATAGATTAAATAGTTTCCCTTATAGCAAAAGCGAGTACTGGGTAATCACAGGTAGTGCGATGGTGTTATATGGAATAAGAGAAAAAACTCATGACATTGATATGGGTTGTACAACTGTATTGGCAGATCAACTTGAAAAAGACGGTTATGTACCTAGCATAACTGAAAGCGGAAATAGAAAGTTTGTAATTGGAGAAGATATAGAGATTTTTGAAAATTGGAAATATGGGTCAGTAGAAATAATTGATGGCGTTCCAGTTTTGTCACTGGCTGGATTAGTTGAAATGAAACAATCTCTAGGCAGAGAAAAAGACTATAGAGATATCTCATTAATTAAAGAATTTATGGAGAAGCCTAATAAATAGGTTTCTTCTTTTTATGTGCATTTAGAAAAATTCTTCTTTACACAAAAAAGATATCAGTCTATATTATTCACATGAAAAATTTTAGCTTTAACTACTATTATTATTTCTACAAGGCATAGCAATATCACCTTGTCTTTTGGTGCTATTGCATTGAAGTAGCACCAATGATAGTTAGTAAAGAACTTTTGGCGCTACTGGCGCGTTTTTTATTATTTAAGGAGGAAAATAACGCTATGAAAACAAAGAAATTATTAGTAACTGCTTTATCAACATTTGGATTTGCAGCAGGCCTTAGTGCTTGCGGTAATAAAAATGTTACAATAACGCTTCCTGACAAAACAGAAGGATTTGTTATTGGTATTCTTCAACCAGTTGAACATCCAGCCTTAGAAGCTGCAAGAAATGGCTTCGAAGAAAGTCTTAATGAAAAAATTGGAAAAGGAAAATTTGAAATTAAATATTTAAATGCTGGTGGCAATGACGCTGATTTACAATTAGATGCTCAAACATTAGTAGATGAATGTGATATGACATTTGGTATTGGAACTGGTGCAGCTCAAGCTCTTAAAAATTCTTCAATTGCAAAAGGATACACAAAACCAGTTATCTTCTCTGCTGTTACAGATCCTGTTGACGCAAAGTTAGTTGAAAATAAAGACGCACCAGAAGGATTCGTTACTGGTAGTAGTGATATGAATCCAGTTGATGACCAAATCGAATTAATCCAAGAAATTATTCCTACAGTTAAAAAGATTGGTGTTTTATACACTCAAAGTGAAATCAACTCTAAAGTTCAATCTGATATGGCAAAAGCAAAAGCTGAGTCATTAGGTTTAGAAGTTGTCGTAAAAACATGCCAAAACACATCTGATATTACTTCAACCGCAAGTGCTTTAGTTCAAGAAAATGTAGAAGCAATTTTCATTCCAACAGATAACAATATTGCTTCTAATATGAACGCTGTTAAATCTGCAGCGGACCAAGCACATGTATTAGTAATGTGTGGTGAAGAAGGAATGATTAAAAGTGGTGGACATGTTACTTTATCTATTGATTATAAAGAGTTAGGAAAGCATGCTGGTGTTATGGCTGGAGATATTCTTTTAAAAAATAAAACTGTTTCTGAAAGTCCTGTTAAATACATGACAAGTGAAGAATGTACATATGTTTTATCCTCATCTAATTTAGCTGACGCAGGAATTACAATTCCAGAATCTGTTATGTCTGCTCATGATTGGAGCGATGTTAAGTAATGCCTGATATAGTAAATATTATTGTCAACATATTAACAAGTGGATTACCTTGCTGCCTATTAGCATTAGGTATATTCCTTACTTATAGAATCTTAGATTTTGCAGATTTAACTGCAGAAGGAAGTTTCTTAATTGGTGCATCTATTACTGCAGCGATTATCTATAACGGAGGAAACCCATTTTTAGCAACTATATTAGGTTGTTTAGGCGGTGCTATTTGTGGATTTATTACAGGATGTTTGAATAGATATCTTAAGATTCCTAAGTTATTAAGTGGAATTATCACAATGACTGCAACAGCTTCATTAGCGATGCTTATTATGGGCCTTGCTACAAAAGAAGACTCAGTTTTCGCTTCCCAAATTCCTTTGACAATATCTCCAACTTCAACTCAACAAACTATTTACACTGTTTTTTGGAATTGGGATTTAACTAATCCTATTATTACTTCAATAGTAATGTTGGTGGTTGTTGCAATAGTGGTTGTAGGTATTTACTTCTTCTTTGGAACTGAATATGGAATGGCGATTAGAACTACTGGTTTAAATGAAAACATGGCTCGTAGCCAAGGCATTAATACCACAGTGGCTTCTATTGTTGGAGTGACTATATCTAATGCATTAATAGGTTTAGGTGGTGCGTTATATGTTCAACAAACATGGACGGTATCTACTATTTCTGCAACCGGATATTTAGTTATTGGATTAGCTTCTATTCTTATTGGGGAAGCAATATTTGGGAAACGTTCCTTTAAAAACTGGATTATCTCAGTTTGTTTAGGCTCTATTACATATTTCGTTATTATCACTCTTGCAGTTAAGTTTGGCTTCCCAACTGAATTGAAGAGTTTATTATACGCAATATTAATTACAATAGCGTTATGCTTACCAATGATTAAAAAAGGTATCATTGAATTATGGTTTAAATGTAAAAGTAGGAGGAATAAAAATGCTTAAATTAACTAATGTCGTCAAAAGCTTTAACTCCACTGGAAAACCAGAAGATAAAATTACTGTTCTTAATGGACTTAATCTCACTATTAACGATGGCGAATTTGTAACAATCATTGGGCAAAACGGTAGTGGTAAATCAACCACTATGAATCTTATTACAGGAGTTATGTTTCCTGATTCAGGTTCTATTGAACTAAATGGTGGAGATATTACTAAAGAAAAAGAACACGCACGTGCTAGATATTTTGGAAGAGTATTCCAAGATCCTATGATGGGAACAGTTGCAGAAATGAGTGTTCTGGAAAATATGGAAATTGCTATTAGAAGAGGCAAATTCCATTCTCCAATTAAATGGGGCTTTAGAAAAGAACATAAAGAACTATTTATTGAAGCCCTTAAAGAATTTGATTTAGGCCTAGAAAATAGATTAAGCGCGAAAGCTGGCACTCTCTCTGGAGGGCAAAGACAAGCTTTAACATTGTTAATGGCAACCATGCCCCAATTACCAAGCCATAAATCTATTAGAAAAGATTATGTTAAATTCTCTTATGGTGATAAACAAAAAGCTATGGAAGAAGTTGAAGGCGCTTATAAGCTACTTAAAGATGAATTCATAGCAAAGAAAAGCGAAATAAAAGCTGATAATAGTATTTCTAAAAAAGAGAAGAAAGAGTTAATTAGAAAAGCTTTTAATGAATTTGATACTGAGTTTAGAAAATATGATGTTACTAAACCTTTATTATTATTAGATGAACATACCGCTGCGCTTGATCCTAAAACCGCTAAAAGAGTTTTAACTCTTACAAATAAAATAGTAAGAGAAAAAGGATTCACAACTTTAATGGTCACACATAATATGAAAGACGCTATTGCTTATGGTGACAGATTAATCATGTTTGCGGGTGGCGAAATCGTCTTAGATGTTAAAGGCGAAGAAAAGAAAAATCTCAAAATTGAAGACCTCCTTAATCAATTTGAGAAAGTAAATTAATAATTGATACTAAGAACTACTGCTGAGCAATCGGCAGTTTTTCTTTTAAAAGAAATTTTTAAATTTAAGAAAGAAATGGCAATAACATATTATAAGATATTGCCAAAATGACAATATTTGAATTATAATATTGCCATGAGATTAAAAGAATATAGAAAAGAATTAGGATTAACACAACCAGAAGCAGCAAATCTTTTAAATGTGCCATTTAGAACATATTGCCGTTATGAAGATGAGATTAAATACGAAAATTCTTTTAAATATAATCAATTTTTCGAAATATTAACAAAATATTCTAATAAAATGATTCTTAAATTAGAAAGAATTAAAGAAATAGTAGACGAAGTACTCAAGAAGTATCCTGTTACAACATGTTATTTATTTGGTAGTTATGCAAAAGGAAAAGCATCGGAAAACAGTGATGTTGATTTAATGATAGTTTCGGATATTGATGGATTAGATTTTTTCAAACTTAATGATGAACTGGAAAGAAGATTAATGAAAAAAGTGGATTTAATTAAGTTATCTGTTGCAGTTCACAACGTAAAATTAATGAACAATATCCTAAACGAGGGTTTTAAGATTTATGGATAATAACAAAGACGATTTTTATTATGTCAAAAGGATATTGAAAAGCGTTGAAGTTCTTACCCGCTATTTAAAAGATAAAAGTATTGATGATTTGCTATATGATGGTTTTTTACAGGATGCTATAGAAAATAGATTTACAAAAATAGCAGAAGATTCGGCTAAAATTTCTGCGGATTTTAAAAAATCTACTCCTCAAATTCCTTGGACATCTATTACTAGCATTAGAAATAAAGTGTGCCATAACTACGATATTGTTGATGCACCAACGCTTTATAAAGCAATAAAGGTAGATTTTATTGATTTCAAAAATAATTTACTAAGTAATTTTGTTTATCATCGAATGAATCTTTGCTCTGGCCCATTTGATCTTATTGAACAAAAAAGTAAAACTATTGAAATGCGATTATTTGATGAAAAACGTCAAAAAATAAAAATCGGAGACATTATTATATTTGTAAACTTAGATACTAAGAAAGAAATTATTACTGAGGTAATGGATTTAAAAGTCTATAAAACTTTTGAAGAGTTATATGCAAATTATCCAAAACGCAGTCTTGGATATCATGCTGACGAAATAGCGAATCCAAATGATATGTTAGAGTACTACTCAAAAGAAGATATAAGCAATTTTGGTGTGTTAGCAATAGAAATAAAACTTTATTAGTTTGTCATTTCCAAAGTGCAAAATTACAAAAAATGCACTTTGGTTTTTTTCTAATCTTTAAAGGACAAAATTAAATATTTTGTACACTGACTATTTCTTTTGCCTTATTCGTTGATATTTATGAAATAAATGTGATATGATAGAGCCGATTTTGGTTAAAAATCCAAAATATGGAGGTTTTATGGGCGTAAAAATTGTTGAAACTTGCGTAAGAGATGGTCACCAATCTTTATTTGCAACTCGTATGACAACCGATGAAGTCTTATCTGCTTTAAAAGAGTTAGATCAAGTCGGCTATCACGCAATTGAAATTTGGGGTGGTGCTACATTCGATGCTTGTTTAAGATTCTTAAATGAAGATCCATGGGAGAGACTTAGAAAGGTTAGAAAAGTTTGTAAACATACTAAACTTCAAATGCTCTTCAGAGGACAAAACATTTTAGGATATCGTCACTATGCAGACGATGTTGTTGAAAAATTCGTAGAAAAGAGCATTAAGAACGGTATTGATATTATTCGTATCTTTGATGCTTTAAATGATATTAGAAACTTAGAATGTGCTGTCAAAGCAACTAAGAAGTATGGTGGTGAATGCCAAATTGCATTAAGCTATACAACTTCTCCAGTTCACACAGTTGAATACTATGTTTCATTAGCTAAGGAAATTGAAAAATTAGGTGCTGATTCTATCTGCATTAAAGATATGGCAGGCGTTATGCTTCCAGAAGATGCATATAAATTAATTTCCGAATTAAAGAAGAACACAAAATTACCTATCGAATTGCACTCACACTGCACTGCAGGTTTATGTGAAATGACATATAGAAGAGCAATCGAAGCAGGTGTTGATATTGTTGACTGTGCTTTATCTCCATTCAGTGGTGGTACTTCACAACCATGTACTGAATCATTAAATGCAGCATTAGCAGGAACTGAATATGATCCTAAACTTAATGTTGAAATGCTAAATAAGGCAAGCGCAATCATGATGCCTATCAAACAAAAATATTTAGATAACGGTATGCTTAATCCAAAAGTATTAAGTGTTAATCCAAACATCTTAAAATACCAAGTTCCTGGTGGAATGTTATCTAACTTAATTTCTCAATTAAAACAACAAGGTGCTTCAGATAAATTAGATGATGTATTAAAAGAAGTTCCAAATGTTAGAAAAGATATGGGATATCCTCCACTTGTTACTCCATTATCACAAATGGTCGGTACTCAAGCAGTTATGAATGTTATTACTGGTGAAAGATATAAGATGGTTCCAAAAGAAATCAACGATTATCTCCATGGTAAATACGGTAAATCTCCTGCTCCAGTTGATGAAAACATCAGAAAGAAAATCATTGGCGATGACAAAGTCATCACATATCGTCCAGCTGATGATTTAAAACCAGAATTTGAAGAATTAAAAGCTAAATATAAAGATATCGCTAAGAGTGATGAAGATGTCTTATCAATCGCACTCTTTGGTGATGTTGCAATTAAGTTTATTGAACAACGCAATAAAGACTTAATTCCAACAGAAATCAAGGTTAAAGCATAATGTTTAGAACATTTCTTGATCCAAACATTGGCGTACCTGAGTCGTTGTTAGTCTCATTGTTAGCAATATTAATCGTCTTTGGAGTTTTAGCGCTTATCATCGCTGTTACTTCAGGCATTCAAGCTATTAATGACAAAATCAATTACGCTACAAAGATCAATCCTTCTCCTGAAAATAAAATTTTAGAAGAAGATCACGATGCTGTTGTTGCAACTCTAGTTGCTACAATAGATTATCAAAGAGAATTTAATACTGATGTTCAAGTTAACTCAGTCGAATTAATTGATGAGGAGTAAGTTATGAAAAAGATTTACAAAGTAAAAGTTAATGGTAAAACATATCAAGTTGAGCTTCAAGGTATCGACGAAGTCGCTACTAAAGATGCTCCTGTAGCTGCAGCAAAAGATGCTCCAAAAGCAGCTGCAGCAGCTGCTCCAGCAGCAACAGGCGAAGGAAAACCACTTCCTTCACCAATTCAAGGAACTGTTGTCGATATCAAAGTCAAATCAGGTGACGCAGTTAAAAAAGGTCAAGTCTTATTAATCATCGAAGCAATGAAACTCGAAAACGAAGTTGTTGCTCCAGCTGCTGGTGTCGTTGGTGACGTTTTAGTTACTAAAGGTGCTAGTGTTACTGCAAAACAAACATTATTAACTATTAAGTAATTATGTTAATTGCTGACGGAATAAATAGCGTTTGGGAAGATATTGGCAAATTCTTCAGTGAAAGTGGAATTGCCCAATTATTCGCAAACGATGGCTGGAAGAATATTATTATGCTTGCAGTTGCATGTGTATTGATATTCTTAGCTATTAAAAAAGACTTCGAACCTTACTTGCTCATTCCTATTGGCTTTGGAATGTTGCTAGTCAACTTCCCTGGTAATACAGGATTATTAACAGGAGAAGATGCCTTTATTGGTTTCTTACAAGGTGGATTACCAGTTTACCCTTGTTTAATCTTCTTGTGTATTGGTGCGACTACTGACTTTGGACCTCTTATTGCAAATAAGAAGACAATGTTATTAGGTGCTGCTGCTCAAATTGGTATCTTTATTACATTTATTGGCGCAATGGCTATTGCGGGTATATTCCCAGATTTAGGTTGGAACGCTAAAGTAGCTTCATCAATTGGTATTATTGGTGGTGCTGATGGACCTACAGCTATCTTAGTTACTAATAAGTTAGCTCCTGAGAAATTATCTATCATTGCTGTTGTTGCATATAGCTACATGGCTTTAGTCCCTGTTATTCAACCTCCAATTATTAAGTTATTAACAACTAAAGAAGAACGTAAAATCAAAATGGATAGCGTTCGCCCTGTAACAAAACAAGAAAGAATCTTGTTCCCAATTATTGTTTCATTCGTAACTATCTTAATCGTTCCTAGCTGTGCTCCGCTTATTGGTTGCTTAATGTTAGGTAACTTAGTTAAAGAATCTGGCGTTGTTCCTAACATCACAAAAGCATTAGCTAACTCATTAATGTACATTGTTACAATTATCTTAGGTTTATGTGTTGGTGCTAAAGCAACTGCTAATATCTTCATTAGCTGGGATACAATTCTCATCTTCGCATTAGGTGTTATTGCATTTAGTATCGCTACTGCATCTGGTGTCTTATTCGGTAAACTTATGTGTAAGGTTACTAAAGGTAAAATTAACCCTATGATTGGTGCTGCAGGTGTTAGTGCTGTTCCTATGGCAGCTAGAGTTGTCCATAAGATTGGTCAAGAAGAAGATCCAGAAAACTTCTTATTAATGCACGCTATGGGACCAAACGTTGCTGGTGTTATCGGTAGTGCGGTCGCAGCTGGCGTATTATTAGCATTATTCTTATAGTTTGAACTATAACATATATAGACGGCTTCTTAGAGGGAGCCGTTTTTATTATATTTATCCGAGCCGTTTAGCGTTAGTAGGCCGGATGTCAAAACTCCCCGATAGTCGGGGAGTCCAGTGAGACTTATAGTTTTGCGCAAAAAATAAGACCTCCATTATAATGGAAATGCGGTCCGTCAACTGCATTTA
>JAILIF010000012.1 GCA_024695405.1 Bacilli bacterium | reverse complement strand
AGCGATTATTATTCCCGCTACTGGAGGAACAAATGCACTACTGCCTGGAATATCTCTTCTATCAGTGCAATGTCTTACTGTACCAGGAGGGCATACACAGTGCGCTCTACAAGAAATAGACAAATCCTCATATGGTTTAATTGGTTTCTCTTTCGAATATACTACTTTTAAATGTTCAACATTTCTTTTTCTTAATTCTCTACGAAGTACTTTCGCTAGTGGATCATAACTAGTTTTAGATAAATCAGTCACTTCTAACATTGTAGGATTCATTTTATTTCCGCATCCTAACGCTGAAATAACAGGAATGCCTAATTCTTTACATCTACAAATAATATCAATCTTAGCCGAAACAGTATCAATCGCATCAACTACGTAATCATATTCTTTAAAATTAAATTCATTCGCGGTTTCAGGTAGATAAAAGCACTTTCTTTTCTCAACTTTCGCGAATGGATTAATTGAAAGAATATGTTCTTCCATAACATCAACTTTATCTTTGCCAATATTATCTATTTTTGCGATAAGTTGCCTATTAATATTTGTTATACATACTTTATCGTCATCAATTAAAACAAAGTGCTTAATTCCACTTCTAGCAAGAGCGTCCACTACATTTCCCCCTACTCCACCAATTCCAAAAATAGCAATCTTTTTATCTTTTAAGATATCAATTGCTTCTTTACCTACTATAAGTTGAAAACGAGAAAACTGATTAAGCATAGTAATACTATACAATAATTTTCTTTTTAGATTAACTTATAAACACGTGGTTCATAATAAAAATCATCAATTCAAAAAATTCATATAATAAGTCTAAATTTTTTACATTAAATGTCAAAACTCAATTTTTTAAATATTTTTCTCCCATCCAGCATGCAAAAATAACCTATCATTATTTTCTAGGCTAATCGCATTTTGAAAATTATATTCATTAATGCATTCAGGATCTAAAAACCACCCTGTAAAATTATATCCATTACAGTTCGGCTTTGCTGGTTCAACCAAAATCTCCCCATTCTGAACAATATCTAATGAATAATAATTTTCACTCTCCATATTGTATGAATAAATAACATTAGGTAACGAATATCTACAGTAAGAATTATAATTATCGAGATTATACCAATAATAATTAAACGTTTGAACTATAGGTCCAACAAGTCTATTTTTTGAACAATTGAAAACATTTAGTTGACTTGAACTATCATTGGACTCCCAGTTATACCAAATTGTTACAAAATCTCGAATGTTATCAAAGAAATATATGTTTTTTAAATTAACATTTCCACTAATTTTTGGAAAATAAATATAAGCTTTAGCATGAGCTCCATTCGTACCTTCATACCCAAGATATTCGACTGGAATATCGTTTATTCTATCAGGAATTCTAATACTTTGTTGATTAAGACCAGATTCTGTAAAACCTACAATTGCTATTGATTCGTTTTCTCCATCGTACCAATATCTGCCAGGTTTTAAAATAATATATTCGAAAAAACCTTCGCTATGTATCACAGGATCTTCACTACACCCAGAAAGTGATAAAAGACTCATTAGTAAAGTTAAACTAAAAATACGTCTTTTTTTTGTAATATTACAATCCATATCCCCCATCCTTTCTTTTTAATAATCTAACATTTATAGATGGTTTTACAAACAAAACTAATATTTTAATTTAATAATAAGTCACTATAACACTATATGCTTATACTTAATAGCATTACCGTTATAGCTTGTTTTTTGCAAACAATCATATTCTGTTCAATTTCAATCAAAGTCTCAATAGCGTCCTCTCCGACTATAAGTTGTAAACGAGAAAACTGATTAAGCATAGTAATACTATGCAATAATTTTCTTTTTAGATTAACTTATAAAACAATCGTTACCAAAATAAAGACATATACTTATATGCACCTGTATTCAAGAGCATAATCGTATTCATTTGTTTCTTTTCGCAAATAGTCATATCCATTATCACCCACTATTTGGAAGCCACATTTTTGATGAACTGCTAATGATGCTCTATTGTTTTTACTTACACAGTCGCAAAGCTTAAATGAACCCATTTTTTTAAATTCTTCTACAACTAAGGAAAGTAACTTTGAACCATAACCTCTTTTTCTTTGACATGGAGCAGTTTCAAGAGCTTCAAGATAATAAATATTTTCTTCAACCTTGCAAGTTCTTAATGCACATTTCCAGTCACCATTTTCTTCTAGCACCCAATAAATCGCATCATCTTTTTTGAAAAACTCAATTTTAAGGAAATTTAAAAATCCATCTTCCACTTGCTTGACTGCTTTACTTTTATCTTTTTCATCAGGAAAAAAGTAATCCGTATTTTCAAAATTACTTTCACTATAAATATCCATAAGTTTTTTAGAATCAATATCTTCGAACTTTGAAATTTTAATTAGCATTTAAATCTCTTTTCTATATAATTCAACAACTGTCTCAACATGGGGTTGAAATGGAAATATGATAAGCCTTTGTTATTTCTAAAAAATAAAAAGCAAAATAACGTTTAGATAAACTAGAATCTCATCCAACAATTCCTTAAAAATAGTTTAATTGATACTAAATCTTTATCTTCGTAATAGTTAACAAGATTCTTTTTAAATTCATCAACTTTGCCATAATCGATTACAAGCAAGCCCTGTCCTTTAGAAATCAAGTAATGATTCGCATATATAACAGCGGTTCTTTTATTGCCGTCATTGTAGATTTGAGTCTTCATAACGTAAAGGCATAGCTCTATGGCCTTATCGATATCGTCTAATTTGCATTCCAATAAGTCTCTAATATCTTGCTTTACTTTATCTTCAAATGGGATAGGCGGAATATAAGAAGAGCCTCCGATTGTCACTGGTACGCCTCTTATTCTTCCTCCATCAGGAATTGCTAATAGACCTTCATTTACTAGCCTAGCAATATAAGAAGCTAAGTAATAATCACTTGGAGCTTGAATAACATCTTTATCCAAAATAAACTGCCAGGCGTGCTTTAAATTAATAATCTTTTGAACATCTTCAGCCTTAACATTTTTAACAATGCCGTTATCTATAATTGCTTCGGTATCTGGAAAAGTGGTTCCCACGCCTTCTAATACTGCTTGATCATAAATAATTTTTTTCATATTAGAACGAGCAAAATCTAAATTGAGAACAACTCTGTCTGACAATTCTTCTTCCCTATAGCCAAGTAATGCCAGTTCTTTTTCAATTTGTCTAATTTCTTTTCGTATTGCTTTAGCTTCAACATTATTACGAAGCAAGGTGTTATATAGTTCCTCGCTATATTCGCCAACATAAGTAGATTTAACTTTGTCTAATTCTCTTTTACGAATATATAGATATCTTTTATTAGAGATTGTCTTAATCTCTGGAGTGCCATCGTATGGTAAAAGATTTAAACGTGCTTGTAGCTCAGCGCGTCTGTTAAGTAACTCTTGAATTTTAGCAACTAAATTTTCCATACAATACCTCCTTAGGGAACTTTTCGCTTTGATTATATTATATTTGTTCCCTAAATTCAAT
>JAILIF010000097.1 GCA_024695405.1 Bacilli bacterium | reverse complement strand
TTTTTCTTTTAGTAAAGATTCATAGTCTACAACAGTACTATATTCAGAATTTAAAGAAACAGCTTTTCCATAAGGATCGTTAGATTCTCTAGTAACACCGCTATTAGTGACTAAGTAATGATATTTTTTATTTAGTAAGTCCCCATTAACATTAATTCTATAAACGCCTTTATCAGTTCTTTCCATTTTAAGGAAATCAAAACCGTTTTTTGATGATTCGAGTTTTAATATTACTTCACTCGCTGTTGGGGCCCAGACGGCGAATTTTGTGCATTTTTTGCTATAAATCGCACCTAAATCATCTCCATCATAATAAAATTGATCATCGAAATCTGGAAAATTAACTGCATTACTAACATCAACGCTAATTGTAGGAAAATCAGTCATAAGCAAAGAATATGAGTGACCAAACTCAAATTCTTCCATCATTTCTAATGAATAAAAATATGTATCAGTATTACTTGTTTGTTTAATAAGTTTTACTTGTTTTTGAACATCGTCTTTAAATAGTTTGAAAAACAAGTTGTCAGGTTTACCCATTGAGGTAAACACAAAGACATCAATTCTTTTTTTAGAAACTAAGTTTGCCTTAATAAATGACATATTATTTTATGTAAGAATTTTCTTCACTAGTAGGGACTAAATCATCATCACTTATATCACCAAATTTATTTTGTTGAAGGACTCTACATCCCTTACTACCTTCAGATTCTGCAGCAACAATACCTTCAGAAACAAGTCTATTAAAGATTCTTCCTGCTCTATTAAATCCAACACCACATTCTCTTTGAATTTTTGACATAGACATATATTCTTGCCCCATAACCCAATCTTTGATTGAGTTATATTTAGCATCGAAGTCGTTATCTCCGCCACCACCTTCATTTAAATCACCAGGAGCAAAAGCAGTTTCTGGTTTTTGCTCTTCGAGATTCATAAATTCAGGATCAAAGTTAGTTGGGTATTTAGATTTAAGATCGCTGACAATCTTAATAATTTCTCTTCTGTTAATGAAACATGATTGCAAACGGCATACACCAACTCTAGAAACTAATGGAGATTGTACAAGCATATCGCCTTTACCAAGAAGTTTTTCAGCACCACCTTCACCAATGATTGTTGTACTATCAACATAGTTTGCAGTCATAAGTGCAACGTGAGTAGGCATGTTGGCTTTAATAACGCCAGTAACTACGTTGGTACTTGGTCTTTGAGTTGAAAGCATGATGTGAATACCACAAGCTCTAGCTTTTTGAGCAATACTAACAACTGGGAAAGAAATATCTTTACATTGTTCGACTAAATCTGCATAT
Source organism: Bacilli bacterium (assembly GCA_024695405.1). Taxonomy (GTDB): domain Bacteria; phylum Bacillota_I; class Bacilli_A; order RFN20; family CAG-826; genus RGIG9670. The sequence goes on along the minus strand of JAILIF010000097.1, from coordinate 3,084 downwards.
TCATCAAGAACAACTAAGATATATGGCATTCTTTCATTGCCGTTAAATTCACAGTCTTCATTGTATTCTTTAATGTTAGTTGCGTTATTCTTACTGAATAAAGAATATCTATATTCCATTTCATCAACTAACTTATCTAAGATGAGTTTAACTTTAGTTGGTTCAGTAATAATTGGAGTTAATAAGTGAGGCATATCTGCATAACGAGACATTTCAACTTTCTTAGGATCAACTAAAACAAGTTTCAAATCATCAGGAGAGTTTCTCATGATTAAAGTACAAATGATTGAGTTAACAAAAACAGATTTACCAGAACCAGTAGTACCTGAAATTAACATATGAGGGAATTCATCATAATCAGCAAAAATAACATTACCTTTAATGTTTTTACCAAAAGCAATAGCTAATGGATGTTTTTTGGGATCAGGAAGAGCGTCATAAACATCTTTAAATGCGACTGTTGTAATTTCCATATTTGGAATTTCTAAGCCTGATGTAGATTGGCCTTCAATAACAGATTCAAATCTAGCGCTAACACCATTTAATCTAATAGAAATATCTTGGACTAAATTAGCGACAGCTCTAGAAGAAACATTAGAATTATATCTAATGTTATATCTAGTAATGCTTGGACCAATTGTATAGTCCATAACTTCAGCACCAACATTGAAATCTTTAAAAGTATTATTAATAATTTCTTTTCTTTCAGCAGCCATTGAAGCATTAACTTCTAAAGCATGTGAGGTCTCATATGTTTCTAAAAGTTCACTACCCATAACTTTAAATTTAACTCTAGGTTTTTTCTCTTTTGGAGCAACATTTTGTTCAGGTTGTACTTGTGGTTGAACCTGAGGTTGTACTTGTGGTTGAACTTGAGGTCTAATAGGTTGTTGATATTGAGGTTTAGATTGTTCAAAAGAAGGTTGTTCAAATCTTGGTTGAACAGGTCTTTCAACAGGAGCAACCACTTCTCTTTGAGATTCATAATTGTTTTCTCTAATAGGTTCTTCAAGGAAATCGTTTTTAGGAGCAATTTCAGGTTCCGGTTCATGATTCATAGGAGAATCAATCATAAATTCTTCATTTACACGTGGTTCATAGTTCCCTTCAATAATAGGTTGTGCTTGTGGATTAAGTTCGTCTAATTCAAAAACTGGTTTTCTAAATTCGTCTAAAGACTCAATTAATGGGTCTCTTTCCATTACATGGTGTTCAAGAGTCTCTTCAGAGAATGGACCATCATAACCATTTGAAGAATCATCTCCATCAAGAGGTATACTTCTTACATTTCTACCAGCACCAGATACTTCTGAATGATATTTATTAGGATCAACTTTTTTTGCATCTTTAATAAAATTAATATTCTTTATTCTTTGATGATTATGAACTCCGCCTTCCTTAGCAGCTCTTCTATCTGCAGCGGCTTTTTTGCTACCAGAAACATTATCAAAAACACCAAAAATGATATTTAATGCAGCACCAATACACATTGCTAAAATAGAAACAATAAGTCCACCATAATAGTTTCCGAAAGAACTATTTCCTAAAGATAATAAAGAATAGCCAAGTAAACCTGAACCGATTTTTTCATTTCCATTGAAGAAGTAATTAGACTTAATTGTGTCTCTGTCGAAATAATTAGCGATTACATTGTGTAATTGTTCAAACATATGTTTTTCAGTACCACTATTAACGAAAGATAAATATTGGCTACTTTGATCTACAAGAAAATAAGTAACCAAGCCACTTAAGCCAATAACAAAAACAACAGAGAACCAGAAAAATTTATTTGTTAATAATCCCATTCCCTTATTCTTAGCAATCAAAAAAATGCCTTCAGCAAAAATAATTCCATAAAGAATATAACTGGTAAATCCTAATACATAAGTAAATGAAAACGATATACCTCTAGCGACGTATCCTGCGTTAAGAAACAATATAATACTTGCTAAGCATAGGAGGGTTCCTATGAATATAAGATATGATTTTTTTGAAATTTCTTTAATAGGTTTATTAGCCATATACCAAAGTATACAACTATAAAAATTTTATGTAAATAAAAAGACCTAATATTAGGCCTTATTATTCTCCAACAATTACAATAGGATGAACGAGTGGTTCTCTGCCATTTTCACGTTTGATAAACTTCTTAACTCTATCCTTAATTGTGGCTTCTACATCAGCAAAAACTTTCTTTCCAGCCGCCAATGCTTTATTAACTTCATCAATGTAAATATTAACGATAGCTTTTACGATTGGTTCAGCTTCTTTTACGTAAACAAATCCTCTCATTTGGCAGTCAGGTCCGCACACAATACGTTGTTTTTTAGTGGATACAGTTGATGCAATAATAACTACACCATCACGACCAAGTCTTCTTCTATCTTCAATGACTTCAGAACCAATATTTGAAATAGCTTTACCGTCAACAATAACAGGTTCAATTGGAATGTTATTTTCTTCGTTGTTAACAATTCTTGCTCTTCCTTCAGGAGAGAAAACAAGCTCCATACCATTATCAATAATGAATACTGAATTATGAGTTAAACCAACATTCATTGAGACTGCTAATTTAGCGTTAGCCATCATTTCAACATAAGTTCCTCTAACAGGAAGATAATATTTTGGTTTTAAAACAGATAAGAAGAATTTTAAGTCATCTTGTCTAGCGTGCATACTAGAAAGATCTTTTCCTTTAATCCAAACAACATCAGCATCAGTTCTATAAATAGAATCGATGCATCTTGTGGAAATTACTTCAAGAGTTGGAGTAGGAAGAGCGCAGTTTAAGAAAATATCTCCTTTTTCAAAACTGATTCTCTTATCATCATTAGTTTTATTAACAATTTTGCTAATTTCTGTATATAAATCTTCACCTTTACCAAGAATTAAAATTACAGTGTCTTCTTTTCTGTTTCTTAATAAATTGTCTTTAGTGACTAAGTCACTTCTTGGATATAAAGAAGGCTCAATATCTAAAATCATATTGAAAATATCGTAAGAATAACGATTGTAACAATAGATTTTCTTTTTATATTTTTTACAAAGATCTACTAATTCATAGATTCTAAAAATGTTTTGCCA
>JAILIF010000082.1 GCA_024695405.1 Bacilli bacterium | reverse complement strand
GTGGGAAAATTGAATGTTTACATTCAGAAGGTAATATAGTTAGATGTAATGAGTGCGGATTTGAAGCGGAATATACAGAAGACTTACACTTTATTACAAATGATAACTCTATCAAGATAAATAAAATGTTAGATTGGTTTAATTACCAAATTCGTTACGTAAATAATATGGAAATTACTGATAAAGTTATTTTCTCTGATGAAGATGTAGAGTTATATGAAACTGCTATGTTTAAGAAAAGAAAACTTATCACTACTGGTAAATTAGAATTATATAAAGATAAATTAACTATTAATGATTATGTAATAGATATTAAAAACATCACTAATGCTTCTCCTACTGGAGGTAGAAAATTAGGTTTTAGTGTTAACAAACAAGATTATTTTATAATCGGCTCAGATCGTTTCAATCCATTGAAATATGTTTTCATGTTTAATAAATTAGACACACTTATGAAGGAGACAGGCGTAGATATCTATTACAATCTTGAAGAAAGAAAGGAATAGATTTTATGTGGGACTTTTCAATAAAAAATTATGATTCTGTTTGGGCAGTAATGCTTCAAATTTTTGGCATTATTGCTTTTATTTTAGTTGGAAATATATTAAGAAGAGTTATTCCTTTTCTTAAGAAATCATTTATTCCATCATCTTTAATTGGAGGAGTCTTATTATTAATAATAAACATTATATGTGAATACGCATTCGACTTTCCTGTTATTAATAAAGACTTAATGAAAGTTGTCACATACCACGCTCTTGCAATTGGCTTTATTGCGATGACTCTAAAAAGTAATAAAACAATGAAAAAGAAAGAGCTTGGTAAAAAAGCTGTACAAAATGGTTTAATAACAGGAAGCGTCTATATGCTTCAAGCAGCATTTGGTATAGCTGCAGTATTAATATTTTTTGCAGCAGGAAAAACTATTTTCTATGATGCAGGCGTAATATTACCATTGTCCTTTGGTCAAGGCCCTGGCAACGCTCTTACTTGGGATATGAATTTTTCTAATCCAGAACATATGGCTAGTATAGGTGCCGAGGGGCTTATGGATACAGAAGGTAACTTTGGTTTAACTATGGCTAGCATTGGTTTCATTGTGTCTTCTGTAGTAGGTGTTGGCTATATTAACTATTTTAGAATTAGAGGTAAAATCTCTAGACCACAAGAAGATAATTTAGACGAAGAAATTGAGTTTGTATCTGATGAAGAAATCTCAAAAAGAAGCGCTAATTTAGGAATTCAATTAGGTTTAATTGGTATTGCATACTTAGCTACATTTGGAATTATGTGTGCTTTATCATTCTCTGAATTTACAAGTTCCATTGCATGGGGATTCAACTTCATCTTTGGCGTTCTCACTGCTACATTAGTAAAATTAATTGTTAAAGCGCTACATAAAAAGAACGTTATTAAAAATGAAATTATTAATAACCGTCAAATGAGTAAAGTTAGTGATTTTGCTTTTGATTTAATGATTATCGCAGGTGTTGCTGCTATAGATATTGAAGATATGATGAGATATATCTGGGTAATTATTGTATTAAGTATTGTTGGTACAGTAGTTACTTATACATACGTAAGATTAATGACTAGAAAAGTATTTAAAGGTTATGAACACGATATGTTCTTAGTTAACTTTGGGACACTTACTGGTACTGCAAGTAACGGTATGATTCTCTTAAGAGAAAGTGACCCACATTTTGAAAGAGATTCCGCTACTATCTTTATTGTTTCACAATTACCTGCAATGATTGCGGTTGCTCCGCTTTTATTAATGCTGAACTTCTCTGCTAAGTCTTTAACAAATTGTATAATTGCAATGGGAATATTCTTCTTATTAGCGATTATATATACAACTGCAATATTAATAATTCAAAAGAAAACCAGCAAAAAAGAAGCTGAATCTAGTAAAGAAACAATAGAATAAAAATCTATAATATCTTATTGTTTATAATTCGTAATAAGTTTTTAAATCTGCTTTCTCTTCGAACAATAAATATTTATGTTCGTTCTGGTTTCCTATTTGAATCCAATATTTGCATGATGTTCCTGATAATTTTGCAACAACATCGTTATTATAGTAACTTCTACCTCTAACAAAATAATAAGTGTTAGCCGTAGGAAGGAAACCATCAGGATATCTTTTCGTGGAATAATATACATTGTCATATTGATCAATAGTATTCCCTACTTTCGAAGTTCCGCTATAGTAATAAGTCCCAGATGAATTAGCAAAATTGCCTGATTCACCGACTAGAATAACTCCTCCAGTAGATGAAGCAGCAGTTCCTTCAAATATTTTTTTATTATTGTTCATTTGACCATTATTGCTATACCAAGAGCTTCTACTATCTATATCAATTCCAAGATAAAATTTTGCTTGACTGCTTTTGCTTTCGTCGTCCTCATAGACTAGTGGCAAATGAACATATTTAATTTTCTCACAATTAGTAAATGCGTCTCTTCCGATAGTAGTTAGATTTGTCGCGTCGCTTAAATCCAAAACGCCATTAGTTACAGAAGTATATGTAAGTTCATTATTTGATATCATGTCATCTACATTTGTATATAATAAACCGGTTTTATATCTATAATACGTGTATACTGTAGCTCCATCAGTTAAAGTTTCCAATTTTTTACATCCCTCAAATGCACCATATCCAATTTTTTTAAGTGTTGAAATGCACGAACTAAAATTGAAAGTCGTTAATTCTTCACATCTAGCAAAAGCACCATATGTCGCTTTCCACTGGAAATAAAATGGACGATTGCCAAAGTTTCCAGTACTATCTTTAAACGAAGATATATTCCAGTTAATCCCATAAATCGAACTAAAATCATATGGCGATAAATCAAACAAATCATAATTTGTATCACTATTCCACGCTTCACTATTTGAATTATCTACAGTAGGAGCTAAATATTCTAATCCTGTTAGGCCAGAAACCTGAGTTAAGTTTCTATTTGCTTGGAAAGCCCCACCATAAATAGTAGTTACAGTTCCTGGTAATGTAATAGTTGAATAAGAAGCACCAGCTAATGAACGAGGGCCTATGCCGGTGATATCTCTAGAACTTAAGTCTAATGCGCCTGTTCCATCAACGTGATAGAGCAATACTTTACTATCTTTGTCATACATTCCACCATCAATAAAATCATAATAACTTGATGCATTATTAGTTCCAATCGACTGAATAGAAGATACTTTAGAAGCGGTACAATTAAACGATGTATTTCCTAGCATTGACAGTCCATCAGGGAGCAAAACCTTTTCAAAATCATTATTATAAAAACTAAATGCCTCAATTCTTGTGATATTTTCATGCAAAAAACAAATATTAGTTTTAGGATCGTTTCCTGTATCTATTACCTCATTGCCGCTGTTTTTATATGTAATAATGTTTATTCCATCAGTGCCGTTACTATAAAACGCTCTATCACGAATTGTCGAGATTGAAGATGGAATAATTATTTTTTGAGCTGGAAAAGGATTACTTATTGAATCTGTTTCAGATAATGTTGCAAAAGCGCATGAACCTATTGTGACAATATCTGCCCCAGGATTCCATGAAGTCATATCAATTGAAGATAATCCTGAAGCGTAGCATCTTGTTACAATATATTCGTTATTTTTATTTATAACAGCAGCTATATTTGAATAGTCAGTGATTAGTTCATTAGTTGCGACAACATTTCCTGTATTTACATTTATATATTTAATAACTTGATTATTAGGGTGGAAATTAACGCCAAAATAAGTTGGAACAAATTGTCTACCGAGCGTTTGATCTAAACGCGACCATCCGCCCGCACCATGAATATATGTGTTTGTATCGCTACTCATTGAATATTCATTCGTAAATGTTTTTGGATCTGAATTCCAATTTATATACTTTCTTTGTTCGCTTTTTCCTGGTGCGTTGTTTCCATCAACATAAATAACGGTGTCCCTAAACTCTACATCATCGTAATCACTATTAGAAAAGAAAATAGAATTTCCTTCTCCATATCCCCACAAGAAATAGCCGCTTACATCGCTTGCTGCTAAATTAGTAGAAAGGAACACCTCTTTTAATTTTTTGCATTTTTCAAAAACACCTGAACCAATACGAGAAATTGCTTTATTACTTCTAAAGCGTTCCAAATATGTACAATTAGAAAAAACTCTATTTCCAAAACTTGTTCTCTTATTATTGACTTTTCCTGCACCCCCTGTACTTGCTGGAGCAAGATTACTCGTATTATGGTATTGCATGGTGACATATTTTAAAAGTTTACAATTTGCAAATGCTTCTTGCCCTACACAGCCAGCACAATCAGGAGCGTCACCCGATGCGCTTGGAGAAGGTCTATCAGTTGCAACAACAGATCCGTCCGCTAAAGAATATGGTAATAATAAATCAATAGTTCCAAAATAGTTAGTTGATGTAGATCCTAGATTTGCAAATGCTTCAAAACCAATAAATTGTAATTGCGGTGTTATGCTTGAATCAAAAAGTTGCAATCCAGTAGCGGCTACATAGTTTTTAAAAGCGCGATTTCCTATATAAACTAAACTATTTGGAAAACTAAATGTTCCTGTAAAAGAAGTATTCTCATTTGTAGGTAGAAATGCATTATGACCAATCTCCTGCAATAATTCACAATTAGAAAAATCAATAGTTGCAAGTGTATCACATTTCAAAAAAGCTTCGTGGCAAATTTGGACTAAGGATTCGTTGAAGATAACTCCATTCAATGGTTCATTAGTTCCTAAATTATCATAAAAAGCGTGTGTAGCAATTCTTTTAACAGGAATATTATCGATTTCATCAGGAATAGTTAAAATAGCATTTGTTTCGTCATAATCGCTACTAGTAGTAGAAGGGGTTTGCCATTTGAAAATTGTGATATAAAAATCTGTGCTTGAATCTAAGACCAATGTGCTAGTGCCATCTTTATCACCATCATAATAAATAGGACCTCTTTGCTTAATATAAACTATGCCTGGATGATCATCTGACATTGATATTTCACTAACATCATATTCAATTGGAACATAATCTTTTATTTCATCTGTTAAATTTGTAGCTACGTGTTTCTTACGAAAATACGAAGAAAAATTATTCATTAAATCATCGGCGTTATTATCAGGATTTCCTTGATAATATATTTTTAAATAATTGCACTGCGCAAAAGCGTAAGTATCAATATAGCTAACATTAGTTTCAAAATGCATAACAGTTAATTTGGAACAATCTGCAAAAGCATATTTTCCAATGCTAATTGTATTTACTTCATTATCAGCTGGGAAAAATATGCTTAAAATGCTCTCGCATTTATTGAAAGCGGCTTCTCCAATTTCTGATAAAGAAGTTGGGAAATTAAAGCTCTTGAGTTTAACACAAGAGGCAAATGCGTGATCGCCAATATTATATGGATTATTGGCTAAAAAATCTGTTTCACTAACTCTGCTGTTTATATAACTATTTACATTTGACATATCTACTGTTACTAAATTTCTACAATCCATAAAAGTAGATGGCGCTATCCCATGGATACATTTCTCAGGCATTGGGAATGTGGACATATTTTGGCAAGAATAAAAAGCTTCAGATTTAATTTCTTCAATATTATTGCTCGCAAAATTTATGCTAGAGAAATTACAAAAGCGGAAACCAGATTCTGCAATCACTTTTACAGTGTATTTTATAGTTTCGTTTCCATTTAATTTAGTTACAATAGTAGGGATAGTTAACGTTCCTGTACATGCTTCAGGTTCTTTCGCCCAACCTATACTAACTATATCCGGATCACTTTCTTTTTCTTTAACTAGAGGGTAACAAATAAAATTATTTGTTGTTGAGTCAATAAAAGCTTCTTGGCTATCATCTACTACAAATTGATTTATATAACTAGCAATAGTAGTCGAAATATTAAACAGAGAATACACTCCAAGACAAGCTATTAAAGGGCTTAAAATTCTAAAAAGTTTTTTCTTTTTCATGGTTATAACCCCCAATCAGTAAAGTTCACGAATGGTCCATTATACAATGCTTCGCCCGAAATAAGACCATCACCATTAATAACAAATGATGGATTGTTTTTTCTGCAATAGAACAACAACTCGATAATGAAATTATTAAATCTAGTTCTAATGTATGTGACATTGTTTATTTCATACGTATCAACTATTAATAAGCCAACTTCATCAGCAAATTTTCCGCCAAAAGAAAACTTTGCAAAATATGAGTTGTCGTTTATGTTAAATGGGGTTGCTATATTTGTCGGATCTTTCAATAAAAAATCTACATTTCTAACATAATTATCCGGGGTAACTACGTTCATTTCTCCTAAATCACCATTAGTTTGCCCCTGGACACAAACATAATAAAGTTTAGCACTACTTGAGCCCATTCTTTTGGATGAACCTATAAAATAATTTCCTCTAGGTAATTTAAAGATATGTCCAAATAAGAATTTTCCAGCTCTCATTCCGCCATCTGTTGGCAAAACTAGAGAACTTGTATTCGTTTCTCCGTCTGATGAATACGTAAAAAATCTTCCGTAGTTATCTGTGTTATCGTTTTTTGAACGCATTGTATATAATTCTTGAACCTGTTCGCTAGGATTATCAGGATTATATTTATAAATAGAAATATATCCGTCGCAACCAGCTACAGAAACATTTGCGCCATTAGGATTTTCTATAGAAAAAGCAACAGATTTTTGTGGCAAATATTTCGTTTCGCCATTAACAGTATACGAATTTAAAGGATTATTTGTTGAAGGTTGACCAATAGTCATATAACTATCAAGTTTTGAAACTGCATTAGATGAATCTTGTGAGAATTGAACTTTGAATCCAAATCCTTTATTCTTCCATTCTACAGATTGACCTAATCTATCAATGAGAATAGAAGATAAATAATTCTTTAAAAACGAGCTATCAGTGTCATACATATAGTTATATATATCATTTCCAATTACGAAATCTTCACCCTCTGATAAATCCAATCTAAACATGTAGTTAAAATCTCTTGAAAACGGGTATCTAAATGATCCGACATTACTATATGTTGGTAATGTATTCATAATTGCAGGCGATATGTTGCCTGTAGAGTAATCCCATCCACCACCTTTAGTCCAATCGCATTCAGCTGTAGAAAAATATATTTCTCGTTTAGCGTTTTCGTCAAAATCATGAACTATACCACATTTGCCAATATCATTTCTCCATATCAAACTAGTTAAATTAGAGTTGCTAGCTAATGAATTATAACCAGTAACAATTTTAAAAACACCCAATCCACGATATTCATCATCAGTTAATCCGTCACAAATTACTTTATTAAAGGCAAAATCAACAGAATTCATTTCTTTATTAAGATTATTCAAAGATGAATTATTTTCTGAAATTGTATATGCAGTTCCTGCTCCAGCATAGTCATTTTTAATTTCCCTATTATCTCCAGCAGATGTTATGAAATGCCTATATGGTTCATCTGAATCTGTTCTTAAATATTCTTTATACAAATTAAATGTTGATGGATATGTACCTCTAGGCAAATATTTTCCAGTATCATCATCAGGTTTATCTGTAGCGTAAGAAATAAATGTTTCAGGATTTCCTGTTAAATTGTTCTCAGATTCCTTATAAGTTCCTTGATAACCCGCAATAGTTTCATCTCCAGCTTCAAAAGGCTCGCGAATCAATGAATAAATGTATGAGAAATTTAAAACACCAGTTTCGCCGCTTGTGGTTGCACCACTCGGATCGATATCGCTGCTAACATTATCACCCATTTTTCCTATTAAGCCGATTTTGGTTTGTGTTTCAACTTTTTGCAAATCGCTATTATCAGGATTAAAAACTAAACTTCCATTATAAACATAACAATGTTCAACGTTTCCATCTGAATGTCCTACTAAATAGCCAATATTATTTCCATGAGCAAAATTTATTGGATTGTTGTTATCATCAAGAATATATTTACAATCAACTTTAAGATTTAAGAATAATTCTTCACTACCAGCAATTGGAGAGTGATTAATTTCAACAAGATAACTTTGAATAACACGAGAATACTTAATTCCGTTTAATTTTGTAGAAGCAACAATTGAAATATTAGAACACATTTTTGTAGGTATTTGACTGCTTAATTCATCAGATAAATTATCTAAATTAATCACTAAGTTATTAGTCCCATTTTCAATTTGAATAGCATCAGAAGAAGAATAAATTGAATATTCGATATCGTGGTTAGGTATCGTTGGAAAAATAGGAACAAATTTAGCGTTTACAATTCTGCAATCATTAAATTGACTATTTTCATCATCTATTAATGTAGATTTGCTTTCTAAATCGTTAAGGTTAAATGTTTGAACTTGCTTTAAATTATGTATATGTTCTTCCTCTTGGTAAGTAGTGACAAATTGAAGACTTGCAAGTTCAAAATTTGATGCATTTTGAGAAAAAATGTCTTCAATAATCTCAGAGTACAAAAAATTAGATTCATCGATTTTTGAATAGCCTTTAGAGGATACCTCTAGGTCTTTACAAATGATGTTTCTAATTTCACTTATATGAGAAATATAGCCAAACATTCCGATATCCTCAGGATTACCAGCTACTTTTAAGCCAACTATAGGAATAAAATTGCCATCAAAGATGCCATTGAAAGGTGTTCCTTCACTTCCAATAGGTAAAAGTGAATTATTGTTGCAGTATGTGCTCATATCAAGCACATCAACTTTTGTATCACCATCCAGACACTTGTAACCTTCGCTTTCATATCCAGTAAACTTATGCCCGACACGGAAATAAGTTTTTTCAGGGAAAACGCCAAGATTTTGTAAACGTGTTAAGTTGTAGAAATGTAAAGGTGTAACAATTTCGTGAGGGCAAAGTTCACTACCATCACCAATATATCCATCTCCGCGATAGAAATACTCACGCAGACCTACGCTTCCGTCTACGTTTTGGTCCTGTGCGCGCGTATTGGAATAAAACCATGCAAAAGAAATTACCGCTAAAGTAAGTGGTACAGAATTACCAACTATAACACCTATTAATAATTTAGTTAGTTTCTTCCTATGTACGTCCATATATTAATCACACTAAATTCACGCTAAAGACATAATCGTTTATGCCCACTCTATTTTCTACTGCTAAGTTTCTAGCGTACTTTTCTAATTCTGATGGTGCATAGTTAACATTTATATAGAATGTTGCTCTATCATTAACAAAGTTAAGAGTCTTTAAATGTTGCTCATCATGAATAGCTATTTGAGATGGTTTAGGATTTGTTGTATAGAAATTTGCATGAGTAGCACTTTCTTCAGAAAGATAAGATATCTTATAGAAAAGTTCGTCATATCCAGTAAGTGTAGTATTCTCTACATCATCAATATGACTTGGATAATAACCCTTACCTGTAACCGCAGTTAAATCACTTGGAATATAGATATCAAAATCTACACAGTCTGAAAGATAAAAATCTGACTCAGAAGTCTTCGCCTTATTTAATAAATCCGCGAACACTTCAAGTCCTGCAGAAATGTTTCCAGAAGAAATCTCTACAATAAAAACTGCATTACAGTATAAATCTCTTAAATCAGTGCCTAATTCAACTAAAACAGGATCAAATAGATTCATTGTTTGAGGATTACCATTAGCGTCTTCAAAACGTTCATGTCCTAATCCTGTAACATAGTCATATACATTTACTGATCCATCTTCAGGTTTTAAGTAAAGAGATTCACCATCCACTATAGGATAATTGAATTTACAAAGCTGAATTGATTCAATAGATATTCCATCGTTATTTGCAGAAACTACCATTCCATCAGCAGCAACTGTTCTATTAGTAAAGAACCACGCTGCAGTAGCTGAAACAAGGGAGCCAAAAGAAATCACAGTTGCAGTTACTGCACTGGCAATTTTTAATCTTCTACGTGTTGATTTTGACCAGTTTTTCATTAAAAAAGCCAATTGCTCCCTATAACCGAAGGCAACTGGCTATCTTGTAAATATCAATGAAAATCCCAATTGTTTTTATCAATTGAGGTTACTGGCTATCTTACAAAGACCCTATAGTTTTGCGTCGCCGAATTGCTTCGGTTTTGCTTTTTACTCTACTTATTTTTTATCATATATAAATATATATGTCAATTTTTTATACGAATTTTTTAGGACTTTTTTGCTAAAATTTGAGTTTACAAAAAAACTCATATCATAGATATGAGAAATTTTTAAATTAAATTTAGTTTTTTAAGCAAAACCGAAGCAATTCGGCGACGCAAAACTATAGGG
>JAILIF010000049.1 GCA_024695405.1 Bacilli bacterium | reverse complement strand
TTAATGAATATAGAAAATCAGATTTAGTGAGATTAGATATTCATATTAATAATGAACAAGTTGATGCATATCCTTTTGTATTTGATTTTAATGTATCAAAGAAATCATAAATAATTTCATTTAGTGGCATTTCATATTCTAATGTGACTCTGCTTTCATCTAGATATTTCATATCTTTATAAATGCCTCGTCTATTTTGACATATTTCCATTACATTACCAACAAAATCTTTTGGTAACATTATCTCTGCATTAACCATAGGTTCCTCTATATATTCTACATCTTGTGCAGTTGGTAAGTCAACTGGATTATAAAGCTCTATAACTTCTCCATCTCTTTTATGCACTTTATATATAACAGATGGAGCAGTTGTTATCAAATCTAAATCAAATTCTCTTTCTAACCTTTCTTGTATTATTTCTAAATGTAATAGGCCTAAGAAACCACATCTAAATCCAAATCCTAATGCAACTGATGTCTCGGGTTCATAACTTAGAGCTGCATCATTTAGTTTTAATTTTTCTAATGCAACTTTCAAATTTTCATAATCACTACCATCTAACGGATAAACACCACAATACACCATTGAATTTGCTTTTTTGTAACCAGGCAATGCCTCTGATGCAGGATTTTCTGTTGTTGTAATTGTATCACCAACACTTAAATCTGAAACTGTTTTTATACTAGCTGCTATATATCCAACTTCTCCGGCTTCAAGTTTATCTGCTGGTTTATAACTTCCTGGTTCTAATACCGCATTCAATAACTTGATATTCTTTTCCTGCTTGCATTAAACGAATCTTATCACCAACACGTACTGTACCTTCTTTTATTCTAAAAAGAATAATAACACCACGATATGGATCGTAATAAGAGTCAAATATTAAAGCTTCTAAAGGATTATTAGGGTCACCACTAGGTGCAGGAATTTTATGAACAATAGCTTCTAAAAGTTCGTGAATATGTAAGCCAGTTTTTGCAGAGACTTCCACTGCTTCAGAACAATCAATTCCTATTCTATCTTCAATTTCTTTTTTAACCATTTCTGGAGAAGCGCTTGGTAAATCAATTTTATTTATAACTGGAAGGATATCTAAATCGTTATCAACCGCTAAATAAACATTAGCTAAAGTTTGTGCTTCTACTCCTTGAGTAGCATCTACTACTAAAATAGCCCCTTCACAAGCCGCCAAGCTTCTTGATACTTCATAAGTAAAGTCGACATGCCCAGGAGTGTCTATAAGATTAAAAATATATGTTTCACCATCATCAGCTTTATATGAAAGAGTACAAGCATTAAGCTTGATTGTAATCCCTCTTTCTCTTTCTAAGTCCATTGAATCAAGAATTTGATCTTTCATTTCACGAGATTCAATGGCGCCAGTTTGCTCTAAAATACGGTCTGCCAATGTAGACTTACCGTGATCGATGTGAGCTATGATAGAAAAATTTCTAATTTTTGATTTATCAAAATTCATGCAATTTATATTACATCAATTTAAAAATTATTAAAACGAAATTTTATTTAATATAAAAAGTCTTATGAAACTATTGCTAAATCTTTAAAAGATTAATTTTTGAAAATAAATAATTTCCAATGAATAAAGCTGTTTCTTCACTCTTTGAATTAGATGCAATAAAGAACAGTGCAACCATCACTACTGGGGTAATTAATAAAATTAATCCAAAGATTGTCATAATTAAAGAGAATGCATCTTTAGTATCTGGGTTTTTACGTTGCTTCAAAGCAATAACAAATATAATTATTCCTAAAATAGAAACAATCGGAGAAGCCATTATAACAAAAGGTAAGAATAATAAAACGGTGCCGATAACTTCGCCTAGATTTGCTTCTTTACCAATTAAAACTTTTGCTGCGGGAATAAACATATAAACTAAAAAGCATAATCCTGCTAATCCAATTACTGCCAAAATTATTTGGAAAATAAAAATTCCTGTACCTCTTTTGTTCATATAAATAGCCTCGAATCTATTAATATTATATATTATTCTTCACTTCTTATAAAGAAATCGTCCAAAATGTCTTCTACTTCATTAGGAGAGAAAACTACTTCATAATCTGACCATTCTCTTTTAAAAAGGTCTCTATATTGTTGTAGTAGATATCTATCATCAATAAGCAAAACCGCACCTTTGTCTGTTTCGCTACGTATGACACGCCCAACCGCTTGCATTACTTTATTCATGCCTGGGTTTAAATAAGCATAATCTTTTCCAGGCAAACCATTCTCATCAAAGAATTCAGCTATTTTATCGCTTTCAAAATTAATCTTTGGTAGACCAATTCCCACTACAACCGCTCCAATTAATCTATCTGATACAAGATCAATTCCTTCAGAAAAAGTTCCGCCAATAACAAAGAATCCAACACATGTTTTAACAGGATTGCTTTCAAAATTAAGTAGAAAATCTTCTTTTTCAATATCGCTCATATCTCTTGCTTGAACAAAAATATCAGCGCCAACTATTTGGAAATCATCGCATAATTTATCTAAGTATTCATAGCTAGGAACATACACGAAATAATTACCAATTTTTTTAGAAACAAAAGATTTTATATACTCCTTTACTTCATCAATCGATACATCTCTATCTTTGTATTTTATTGACACTTTTGGAGCAATCATTATTTTTAAATTTTCTTTCGGAAATGGAGAAGACAAAATTAACTGCGAGTCATAAGCTGCATCTCCTCCTAAAGTGTTAACAAAATATTTTAAAGGAGAGAAAGTTGCAGAGAAGAAAACTGTCCCTTTTAACTTGCTTGTAATTCTATTCAAATAGATAGAACAATCTTTGCAAAACAAATTCAAAACAATATCGTCATTTTCTATATTAATGTAGGATAAGTACCTATCTGAGTAATATTCGCTTATTTTAATAAATTGATGAACATCTAAATAAAAATCTAAAACTTCTCTTGTAACTTCTTTAGATTCTTCTTTCAAAATAAGCTGCATGTTTACGATAAACCTCTGCATTATTTTGTAGGATTCTTCTGTAAAATCATCCACTACACTTTTACCTAACGGGAAATTATCTTCGTAAGAATTAAACATTTTTTGCATTTTTGCTAACTGATTCTTCAATTTTGTGCAAGAAGAATGACGAATAGATTTTCTTGCTTTGCTTAATGAAGCAGAGCAAATATGAGCACTATACATATCTCTGCTTCTATCAATGAGGTTATGTGCTTCATCTACCAATGCTAAATAATGAGAAGAATCATCATCGAAGAATCTTTTCATATACGAAATAGGATGGAATAAGTAGTTATAGTCACAGACAATGATGTCATTAAATAGTGACAAATCTAATTCAAGTTCAAACGGACATACTTCATGTTCATTAGCCAAATCAACAATTGTTTGAAAATCAAATGTAGTATAATTCAAAATTGCATATCTAATGATTTGTTGGATTTTTGAATAATAGTTTTTGGCATATGGGCATTCATCAGGATTACATGATTTTCCTTTGCAAAAACATATTTTATCCTTTGCTGTAATCTCTATATTATTGATTACTAAACCTCTACTTTTTAATATTTCGACTGCCTTCATTGCGCTTTCTCTGCCACTAGTTTTAGCGGTTAGATAGAAAATCTTTGATTTACTATCCTCACTCAGTGCTTTTATGAATGGGAAAAGCGTAGACATTGTTTTGCCAATGCCTGTTGGAGCTTCACAAAATAGTCTTCCACCATTTTTAGTTATTCCATAACAATATTTTGCTAGTTCTCTTTGACCTGCTCTAAATTTTCCAAATGGGAAAGAAACTTCTTTAATAGTTTCATCTCTTTCAGAATTTTTTCTTAAAATGATTTTATAGAAATTTAAGTAATCATCTAACAAAGAGAAAACAAACTGTTTTAATTCTGTATAAGAAAAGCAATACTCTTCGTGTAATCTTTCTTTTTCTTTACCTTGTCTGATATATGTTAATCTAACATTTATTCTTGATAAATTACGTTCTTCTGCAAACATAAATGCATAGCATTTTGCTTGCCCAATATGCCATTCAAAATTTTGATCTCTAAACTGTTGTAACTCTACTACAGTAGTTTTAATTTCGTCAATTGTATAATCAGTATTGTTATTAACTATAATTCCATCTGCTCTACCTATTAATTCAATTGCGACTTCATCGATTGCAGTTTTAAAAGATAAAGGATATTCAGATAAATAATTGTTCTTTTGAATAGCTTGATAAGCAGCGTGTAATCTACTTCCTTCTTGCATAGAGGACGAATTAAAAATTCGTGAATCGATATCACCTTGTCTTAATAAAAAGTCTACGAGTTGATGAACAGACAATTGAAGATAGTCGTCCATATTATTCAAATTTCTTTCCAAGTAATCCTTGATTTCCGTTTAAGAAAGACTTGTAATCCATCCTACTTTTTCCTTCTTTTTGAAGTTCTAAAATAGAAATTGATCCACATTTAGTTTGAAACACAAATCCTGTCTTATCAGCTTTAATAATTTCGCCAGGAACTCCAGTAGAATTATCATCTATTAAATTAGCTTTAAAAATCTTAAC
>JAILIF010000029.1 GCA_024695405.1 Bacilli bacterium | reverse complement strand
AAAAAAGCACCTGGCTTAAATGTCAGGTGTTTTACTATCTAGATAATAGAATCAAACACTGCGTCTATTTTTTCTAATAATTCAGTGTTAACCGCACTACTTTTGTCTAAATCGATTGAAGCGAGATATTGCTCTTTTATTTCATCAGGTAATTGACCTTTATACTCTTTTCTTAAATCACTTAATCCCTTTTCAAATTCCCCTGTTAAGGTTTCTACTTCTAAGGTTTTCCAAGGTGTTCCATGATGGATGCCTTCTAATTTAATCGAAGTGACATTTTCATAATGATCGTTAACGATATTGTCATATAAGGAATATGTCTTATAAGGAACAGTTTTATCTTCTGTTCCATGAATTACTATGTAAGGAATATCTGGATTATTCTTAATAGCACTTTCAGCGGATTGATGTATTTTAGCACCCCAATGTAGGAATAAACCTAATTCAAATGCTGGCAGGGGTGGTAGGAATTGAACCCACGTCAATGGTTTTGGAGACCACTGTACTACCATTGTACTACACCCCTAAGTGCTTGAATATTATTACACTAATTTTGCAATATTTCCACACAAATATAATATTATTTATATTGAAAATTTCGTGTTGTAAGATAGTTGCATGAGCAAGAAAAATAAAGCGTTGTTTATTTCAATTATTATTTTTTGTGTTGTTCAAATATTAACGACAACATTAATAGCTATAATTGAGATTAAAAATTTATTTAACGCGAATAGTCTTAGATTTGTATCTATCATCGCTTGTTTCTTATTTTCTTGGCTGGGATTCAAGAAGAAAAACAGTTGCTTTATTATAGGCGGATTAGCGTTTACACTTCTTGCAGATTATTTTTTACTGATAATTAGAAATTACTATGTTTTAGGAATATGCTCTTTTCTTGTTACTCAAACCTTTTATTTCGTTTATATATGGCCAAAACATTTGAAAATATCGCTTATTACTAGAGGAACTCTATTTTTATTGATTTTAACCCTATTACTTATTTTTGGTTTAAATGATATAACGGTTATAATTGCAGCTTTTTATTTTATAAATCTAGTTGTTAACACTATAGATGCATATATTTCAATAAATAAAGGCCTACTATTTTTTGCAATTGGACTTACACTATTTATCTTGTGCGATATATTTGTTTTTCTTTATAACTGTTCAGATTATATTCGTATTGAATCTGAGTTTCTTGATGTGTTAATAAAGTATAGTCTTGTTGGATGTTGGATATTCTATATTCCTTCGCAAGCATTAATAACAATTAGTTCTATTTTAAGAAGCAAATTAAACAGTGCGGCTTATAGAAAATAACTTATCATTAGCATATTTAAGAGTCATTTCAAAATAGTCTTCAGTATTTTCCATTATTTCTAAAAATGCTTTATCACCTTCCCAAAGTGGTAAATCAAGAATTTTATTTTTGTCAATCCACCTTAAATCACCTTCATTGCAATCTTCTTTTACTTCACCAACAAAATCACTTGAAACAAATAAATGGATAGTTTCCTTATACGCATCATTGACGAATAGTAATTTAGCTCTATATTTGTATGATTTTAGTATTAATGATGTTTCTTCTCTAACTTCTCTAACAAGAGCTTGCCCTTTTGTTTCGTTATCTTCTATTTTTCCACCAATACCGATATATTTCCCTTCATTAGGATCGTTTTGTTTTTTATTTCTAAACATCATTAGATATTTATTGTCTTTTTCAAGATATATTAAAACGGTTTCTTGCATAAGCTTGTCCTCTAATATTTATAATTGTTCTATTTTTGAAGAACGAACAATCTTCTAGATTCTTTTTCTTCACCTGACCAAGAAAAATAATCTATCTTCAATATTTTAAAATATTGCTTAAAAATCGAAGCCCATTCCTCATCGGTTAAAGAAGTTAACCTTAAAACCCCATTAATATAGATATGGGGACCATTTATATTATGCCCTTTTTCTTCCATTAATTTTGGAGGAACATAATAGTTTAGTGAAAACACTACTTTTGCGCCTTTTTTAACAGCCTTTGCGGCATTCTTAACTATTTCTTTTGCCATTTCAAGCGGAACAACATCGATAACATTGGAACAGAATAGCCCGTCATATTTATCTTCTTGAGAGCCTAACCAATTTTCATCGATTGCATATGCGTCGATTATATTATCGACTCCAAATGCTTTCTTATAGCAATTAAGCATTTCAATAGAATTAGGTGCGACGTCTACTGACGTTACTTTATTCGCTCCGAATTTAGCCATAATGAGCGAAGCCCAGCCACTACCACATCCATAATCTAAAACATTATTTTTATCTTTAAATGAACATGTGATTTCAAAAAGCTTAGGAGAAGGTGCAAAACCTTTTAAGTCATCTGCTGAACCAGTAGATACTTCAATTTGCTTTTTATCTTCTTCTGTTAGAGCAAATCCTTCATTCCAGAATTCAACTAAAGTTTTATAAGTGTCGTTCATAATTACTCCAATTCATAAGTTAATAATTCGTCATCTTCTTCTATTAACTTGAAACCAAATTTCTTAGCTACTTTAATAGATGCAACTTGATTTGGATCACATTCAATAATTGACTTTTTATTAACTTTTCTTGTTAATTCAATTAGTTTTTCAGTTAGTTCGTTAGCAAATCCTTTGCCCCAATATTCAGGCATCATGACCCATCCAATTTCCATAGAGTCATCATCAAATTCATGATAGATTACATAACCAATAAATCTATTTTCATATTCAAGGGCGAATAACATTGGTTCTTCACAAAGGCAGTAGTTAAATAAGAAATCTTTTGTTCTTTCTTTGCTAAAAGGTGGTTCTAGATACATCATTACCTCTGGATTAGAAAGTAACTTATATAAATCATCTAAGTCTCTTTCTTCAAATAATCTAACTAATAATCTATTTGTTCTTAAAAATTCTTTCATAACTATTTGTTCTTAATAAAGTGAGTAGCCACTCTTTCCTCATCTACTAATAAATCAGGATACTTTTCTTTTGCGTCTTTAATCGCGTTCATTAAAAACACCATTCTTTTTGCTACTATTCTAGCGTTTCTAAGTCCTTCTTTATCTTCTTCTATTTCTCCAGGAGCTAAGCCAAAGCCATTATTCCAATAATCTCCAGAAGTTACTGGCATACCAGCAATTGTGAAATATTTATTTAATACATCAAAAGATGCAGTGGTACCACCGCGTCTAGCAATAGCAAAAGCAGCGCCTACTTTCATCTTTTTAGAGAATTTAGAAGAACGGAATAATCTATCCAAGAAAGAGATGACTGTACCATTAGGGCTTCCATAATAAACAGGAGCAGCCACTACTAAGCCATCAGCGTCTTTAAATTTAAAAGAAGCTTCATTAACTAAATCTTTAAAACAACATTCGCCATGTTCAATGCAAAAACCACAAGCAATACAACCTCTAATGTCTTTATTACCTACTAAAACTTCGTCGGTTTCTACGCCATGTTCTTTAAACACTTTAATCACCTCATTTAAAAGAATAGATGAATTACCACCAATTCTAGGTGAACCATTAATTAATAAAACTTTCATATCGTATCGTATTATTCAGTTGAGCCTAGTCTGATGGCCGAATAGCTTCTCCTTTCTAGAGTATAATTTTATACGCTGTGTACCTGTTGTTCATATTTGCCACTAGATGGCTCGGGGAATTTTCCCCTTTGTTACATCATAAGGGAAAAGACATGTCTTTAAAATAAAAACGTCTCATTTTAATGACATACTTAAATCTTTTTTGTTCCATCTACTACCGCTCTTACTTCTTCGTCGCTTAAATAGAACATTGGTGAAAGAATTGGCCATTTGATTCTTACATATCTATAGTCAATTGTTGTTCTTTTTCTACCGCATGGTTGATAGTTAAGACCGCCAAAATGAATAGCGCTTTTATGCTCTCGATAGTTAAATATCAGCGAGTAAATATCTTCTTTAGATAACAAGAATCCTTTTTCAACGTTTCCGTAATACAAATATGTAAGACCTGTTCTTTTCATATTCGCACCTTTTATAACAGTTCTATAGATAATCTTATTAATAATTTTTGGATCATCTAAATACTGACTAGCTTTTAAGAAATATTGACCAAATTTTTCTTCAAGCTCTTCTTTTGTAAATGGTTTCCCATTGTTGTTACATACCTTTGTTTCTCCAAAATGATAAAAGCAAATGGTTTTTAAGATATTTCTTGGAACGCCTAAACTTTTTAAATAATTTTGGAATACAAAGAAATCCTCCTGATGAACTGATGGATTCCTACCAGATTTAATAGATAAGTATTGTACAGTATTTCTAACTCTAATAACTGCATCTGGTTTAGACTTATGGTCTGGGAATTTTCTTGCACGCACACAATCATCATCTTTGATAAACGGAAACATTTCCTTTATGTGTTTTTGCCACTTTTCGTCCAAGTCTATAAACTTTTTTAGATTGAGATGGCTTATTATTTCATCTTCATTTAATAAGCCGTTAACAGCTTGTTTACGCATAAAAAACCTCCTTACTTATATAGAGGGGGTATTTTTTAAAAATCTGACAAAAAAAGTTAAATTAGAGACTATTTCCCATTTTTGTTAACCGATCGATAGTAGGTTCTCCTAGGTAGGCGCCAATATAGATAATCGAGCTTAACCATTCAGGTTCTATATCCCATTAGAGTCACAACAAAAAACCACCGAATCGGTGGTTTAATTTGTTAGTTGGTGACCATAATGGGATTCGAACCCATGAATGCCACCGTGAAAGGGTGGTGAGTTAAGCCGCTTCTCCATATGGCCAATGGCGCCTACCGTAGGACTCGAACCTACGACCGATCGGTTAACAGCCGATAGCTCTACCTGCTGAGCTAGGTAGGCGTATCGTCTGTTAACCTTAAGGGTGTTTCCCGTATCAACAGACAATACACGACTTATTACTAAGTGCGTTTTAAAGTTTAACAAAACGAGTTTATAAAAACAAGTAGAACATTAAAAATATTTAAAAAGGAGATAATCTTTATTAGATTACCCCCTAATCACCTGTTTACATATCAATTTGATATTAGTCTTTAAAACTTAACATTGTTCCTAAACCTGATGTTGTATTTTCTACAGATTCAACAACACTATCTTTCATATTTGTAAAAACTGTTTTTAATGCAGTTCCTACAATTCCGAAGATTGATAAAACAAGGATGATTCCTAATAGTTGTCCTTTAATTTCAGACATATTTTTCTCCTTTTTAATTGAAATATCCTACAACGGTCATTCTTTGAATTGCTATGTCAAAAGTATTGCCAATTACAAAAGATTTATAAGTTGTAGAGATGTTATAGATAATATCGTCACCAAAAGCAGGATTTGAGGCTGATATAAGCTTAAACTTTACTTGGTAGACTCTTTCAATGTAATCTCTGGCTCGGTAGCTTACATCGCCATTTCTCGCTAAGAAATATGATATGTTGATAGATTTTGCATCAAGTAAAGAATATGTATTTTGAATAGACAATAAATCTATAGCGAAAAAACTGAAAAACACTACAAATACCATAGAAATCATAAGTGACAATTTATATGACATTTACTAAGTCTCCTATTATTGAAATAACAGATATGGTTAAAGTTATAGTCATACCTGCCGCACCTATTAGTGGCAAACTAGCCAAAATTGATAAACTTCTTTGTTTCTTTTCTAAATTCTCAAGTTTTTTTGATTTTAAGAGTTGTTCAAAAAGAATTTGAAATTGGTTTACCTGCTCAAAAGATTCCCCTTGATCCACCATTGTGAAAATCGAAAGCATAATGTTACTAACTATTTTAGGTTTAAAGTTATTTGCAAAATTTATGAAAGGCTGAACAGTTTTATCAGAATCAATTTCTTTAATAAAATTAGTAATTAAGTCTTTCATCCAATCGCTTGAATATTGAACTAACTTGCAAAATGATTGATAAACATTATTCTTGTTTGAAATGAATACTTCAAAATAAGAAATAATTGTTACAAATTCATTCTCTCTTTCTTCGTCTAGTTGTTTCATTTTGGTCGAGTATTTAGAAAGTAGCAAATAATCTAAAACAAGTTGTAATAACGAAATATAAATTAAAAAATTAAGTTCTTTAAGAAATAGATACACTACACTACTTAATAAGAGAAAACCTACATTAATTAAAACCAGTTTTCTTATTTCGGTTTTATAGTTTAGTCCGCAATACTCAATCTTACTTTTCAAATTATTTTTCATTTAGACCAACCTTTGATTTTTATGTTTGTTATTTTCTTTACCGCTATATGAACACTAACTAAAGCAAACAATAAAATGCAAACAATAGAAACTTGATAAAATACACTTGTAATTATTCTTAAAAAGAAATCATCTAATGCAAATTTAAGAATTACTAAAATGCTTAATGCGAAACTCCATAAAATTGTAAATTCTACTAAAGCTTTTTTATTCATTCTTTCAGCGTTTATGACGAATTCTTCTTCCTCCCTAATTTGATTTAGTAAATAACGACTCATTTGAATAGCGTCCCCACCTTCATCGTTATATAAAGAAACCAAATCAACAAAAAGTGAATATGTATCAAATTTAAAATAGTCTTTAAGATATACGATCTTTTCTAATGGATCTTTAGAGTCTACAGATTCAATTAAATCTTTAGTCTCTTCGTTTTGAGATTCTAGAGTGCTGGCTAACGCTCCAGAAATGTGCCCTTTAATCAAAAGGGCAATAAGGAAATTGTTGATGAATTGGTAGCAGCTTTGAAATCTATCTACCAATTCATCTTTGTTTTTCACAACTTTTTTTACGTAAATAAAGAAATACAAAATGGTTATTACACCTATTAATACGGATGAGATTAAGTTTTGAGTGGAGATAAAACATATTAACGAAAGCGCTATGCTAACAATAAAACCAATTAACAAAATCATGTTTTATCTCCCAAAAATAATTTTCTAAATTCCTTACTAACTTCCGATAAATCTAAATATTTTTTCGCTTTGCTAGTCAATTTTCCGTACTTAATAACACCATTATCATTGCTGAAAATAGTATCCATTTTTCCGTCACTTAAAAAACCTATATCCGAAATATATCTTAAAATCGAACCATCTTTTTGATCCTTTATCTTTAGATAGATATAGAATTTCATATGATATTCAAGGTCGGTCAATGTATCTTGATAATCTAACTTTGGATTAGACATAATCGCCATTCTAACCATCCTACTAGGCATTGCAGATAGGTCGTAACTATGTATAGTCGTAATTACGGGGTGCCCAGTCATGGATGAATTTAAAACGTCTATCATCTCTTCTCCTCGAGCTTCTGAGACAATTAACCAATCAGGATTGCTTCGTAAAGCGTTTTTAATTAATTGCTGATTTGAACAATTAATATTTCTTTCATCGGATTGCCAAATGTTTATGTCTATTGGAGTATCTTCTGGAAAGGAATCAAGTTCTAATACGTTGTCGATCACAATTACTCTTGTATGTTCGCTCATACAGGATATTAGATACTTTTGTAATTCTGTTTTTCCACATCCAGTAATTCCTCCAATAATTATTGACACTTTAGACTTAATCAAAACCGAAAGAAGTTCTTCAACTCCTGTTTGAAAGAAATCACATCCTTTAAATATTCGAGGCTTTTCTGAAGCGATTCTTATAGAAAAATTAATCACATCATCATTACCTCTTTTGGCGATTGATTTATGAATAGCACTAATACGATATTTTTCTACACTTACATTGAAAGTAGGATTTTGAAATGAGAATTGCTTCTCGCATAGATTAGCGATTTGTCTAATAAAATCACCAGCTTCATCTAAAGTAACTTCAAAATCCGCTTTTTTTCTACCTTTAAGATTATCAACGTAGTAAACACTATGTCCATTATAGGAAATATCTGTGATTTGTGGTTGATTAATCAAAGGTTTTAGAAAAGAATTCTCAATAAAATCCTTAACAATTTTATGATTCATTTATAGTTTTAAATACCTCATAATGAACCACTCTTTGATAGTGATAGCCATAGATTAGAAATGCTGAAAAAGATATTTCTACACTATTGCAATTAAGTTCTACACACATCGATTCATCTTCCTTGTTATAGAAATAAATCTCATATGAGAATTTATTCGCAAATTTAGAAAGTTCGTAATCGTAGAACTTTTTTAATTTGCTTTTTACTAAATTTTTCGAGAACAATATCTCTTGATTATCTTCTCCGATGTTATGAAACACAGATGTCTCAAAAATAGAAACAGGAGTTGCCATAACAACTCGATTCATTCCATTAATTTGATATGCAAGTGTGTAAGAAGAGAAGGTTAGGATTAGAAAAGCTAGACCCACCAATAGAATTAGCACATTATTCTACCTTTCCTTTAACGCAATAGTCACTATCACTACAATTACCAACTAAGTTTCGAGAAACATCATAAGTGATATCAAAAATTAACTTGTACTTGTTTAGTCCACAATCATTTAAAACTATTTTCATATTACTTCCTAAAAAGCTACTTTTGCTATTAATAGGCAAGTAAATAAGATTAGTTTGAATTGTGTCTAGTGATTTAATTGTTAATGTTTGAAGATTGTATGGATTTACATAGTAATTTCTTCCTAAAACAAAGTTTTTAATCTCTAGTTCATTATTTAAAGTAAGAGGGAAAATTACGTTATTTCCTCTGTCGTGCTTTAGATATTGAAACTTCTTTTCAGGGTCATAAATATATAATTCAGCAGAACTATATTCTAATGTGTTGTTGTATAAAAACGTGTTCGATTTAAGATCTATAAAAGAATAATTTTCTGCATCAATATAATCTTTAAACCCTATGAAATTAAAATTGTCATAAAACGAGACAACCTTTTTCCCAACAAACTGAAATGAAACATTACTACTTACTAAACCATCAATCTTATCTTTTGTTACATTAACAGTTCTAGAATCAATTGGATAAATATACGCATGACTTGTATTTGATAGCACACCATCGATATAGATAGAGAAGCTTAGCCTAAATCCATCTTTTCCAAAAAAATTTCTTAAAGGTAGATTGAACATTACTTCTCCTTTTTTACCACTTAAAGCGTGTGAAGCTTTTGTCTCTAATGAAAAGCCTCTTCCAGTTTTTGCATTGCTTATTTTTAATTCTTCATAAACACTATTTGGAATATAACGTAGGGAATAACTAAAGCTTATTGTTTCATCATCTTGAAATGCTTTAAATGGACCAATTACATCACTATCAACACTCATTACGGAATTCTCCTCCTGTACAAGTCCACCAGTAAGTACAAACGCTAATAAGGATGTTGCAAGTAATTTATGCATCCCTGAATTTCCTTAAAAACATTTTCATCGCTTCTTTCTTTGTTCTGTAGTAAGTACTTTTAGAGAAATAGGATTCCCACCAGTAAGGATAAGAATTTTGAAAAAAGAAATCGTTATTAACAATTAGCTTTTGATTCTCTTCCAAATCTCGATAAGACTCCTCTACTCTACCTACATAAGTTGCGTAATGAACCTCTGTATCCTTTTCACCGCATGAGACTCTACCATCCTTCTTTTTTAGCCAGTCTTTACATAATAAATAACGTGCCGCAATTTGGGACAATTTTATCTCCATGAGATGATACGTATTACGATTAAATTCGTCAGTCATAGAAAATTTCCTCCTTACTTATCTATAAGAGGGCCGATTTTTGAAAAATTTGCAGAAAAAAGTGAAAAAAATTTTTCGACTTTCAAATTAATCTTATAAATAAGATTAAAAATTTTTACATTTTTTTACATTTTTTTCACTTTGATAATATTTGGTGTTAATTTTACTGTTTATGTTAAAATATTCCGGTTTAAGGAAAATTATGAAAGAAAGCATCGCAAAAACATTAGAAAAAAGAGAATACAAACCAATGAGCAAAATTGCATATTTTTTGTATCACTTGGTCATGGCAACAATTCATCTAAGAAAATACAAACCAACAATCATTAGAAAAGACGATATTAGGAAAGAAAAAGATTCTTGCTTTATTGTTTTTAACCACTTATCAAGATTAGACCATTTGTATGTTCTACAAAGTGTTTACCCTAAATCTTATAACATGATGTGCGCTTATAATGAATTTTATCGTTCTCATCTTTCTGGAAACTTTAAAGCCGCTAAAATACTCCCTAAGAAACAATTCACACAAGATCCACTATCTATAAAAGCTGTGATGAGTATTTTTAGAAAAGGTGGCTCAGTAGCAATTGCTCCTGAAGGTATCGCTACAATGTACGGAGAATCTCATCCAATAATTGCAGGAACTGGTAGATTAATAAAAATGTTTAAAAAACCTGTTTATTTTATAGAATTAAGAGGTCAACATTTAACTACTTCATGGACTTCACCTAAGGAGAGAATAGGAAAGACATTTGCGACAACAAGCCTACTTCTTTCTAAAGACCAAATAGAGCAAATGTCCGCCAATGAAATAGATGCCTTATTAAATAAAGTCACTTATCACGATGAATATAATTGGGAAAAAGAAAAACAAATTGAATATAAAAATATCGATTCTTACTACGAAAGATTAGAAGACTTTTTATATAAATGTCCTACTTGTGGCAAAGAATTTAAAACTATTGGAAAAGATGGAAAGTTTATTTGTGAAGCATGTGGCAATGGGTTCACTATTGATAATAAATACAACATCACTCCTTTAAATAAAGATTCTAAAGTCTTTGATACTCCTACTAAATGGGTTGAATGGGAAAGAAAAATCGTTATCCATGAAATTAGAGATAATCCAAATTATGAAATCAAAGTCCATGTTAAATTAGGTAAACTCCCAGAATTTGAACCACTTAAAAATCTCAAGACCACTGAGATTTGTGGTGAAGGAGAAATCGTAATAAACCATAAAGGAATGTCTTTTAATGGCCTCAAAGATAACAAACCATTTTCATTTTTAATTCCGTACACACTTTTATATACTTTAATTTACACTACAAGTACTAAATATTTTGGAACATACGTAGAAGGAAATTATTGCGAATTTTATCCAGAAGAAAAAGTTTGTGGAAAACTATTATTAGTAGTCGAAGAAATGCATAGATACCATATAAATTCCTGGAAAAATTATGATTGGAAATCTGATCTTTATGATGGATTAGAACTAGGAATTGACAATAAATAATATGATAGAAATTATTGGTCAAATTCTTGGCGTATTGGCAATGATTTTATACGCCATTTCATATCAATTTAAAAAGCCAGTATTTTTCTATTTATTCTCTTTTGCAGGTTCAACTGCTTTTTGTATTTCGTATCTTCTTTTAGGAAAAACAGCAGGTTTTGTTTGTAACATTGTTTCAATGATCAAAGCACTATATTTGTGGCTTTTCCCTACTGTTAAAAGAAAACAGCACTTTATTTCTTTTATTGTTTTATATATCGCTGTCACGTTTATTACTATCTATTTCAAATGGGACAGTTATTTAGCTTTATTAACATTAGTAGCGTCTATTTTACACACTTACATGTTCTTCCAAACAAACCCAAAAGTATTAAGGTACATTCAAATATTTGGAGTATCCCCACTTTGGATTGTTTATAACGTATTAGGTGATGAAATTGCATTTGGTGGAATACTTTGTGAAGCATTCGTAGTAACTTCTTCAATTATCTATTTAGTAAGACATAGAAAAGACGTAAAAGAAGAAGTTAAGCAAGAAAACTCTAAAGAACAAATTACACTGGAATCTAATTAACCTACTAAAAAAGAAAACAAAAAGCACGGGCCGAGGCTCGTGCTTACGGGTGGGAATAGAGAGAATTATTTATCTTCGTCCTCTCTGAAATCTCTCTTTAATTTTTTATTTTCTTTTTGTTTTCTAATGTACTTATCGATTTTTTCTTTTTTGAGTTTTCTTGCTTCGTTTTTCATAATGTTATCTCCTTTCAAGTCGACTCTTTAGATATAAAAAATATGGCCGAACAAGGCCATATTAAATTATCAAATTTATTGTATTCTTAAGACAGCAATTCAAGGTCTTCCTCTTCATACTTATCTCTTTTCTTGTCTATATTATATCAAAGATTTTATGCAGTTAAAATATTTTTAGAACATTTTTAGAAAAGATTTATTAAGTTGAGTTTTATTAAATTATTTAATAAAATCTTCTTATGTCTGTCCACATCAGCGAACATTTCACATTTAAAAAGATATCCAAAATAACAGCATTCCCAATAATCATGATGTTGTTTATTTCTTTATACTCAGTCGTTGATGGACTTTTTATATCTAATTTTTCCAACAATGATGCCTTTGCTGCAGTTAATCTAATATTTCCATTAATCATGATTATTGGATCAATTGGATTTATGTTAGGCGCCGGAGGAACTGCGTTAGTATCTAAATATTTAGGCGAACAAAACAAAGAAAAAGCCAATAAGACATTTTCTCTTATCGTCTACGCCACTATTACGTTTGGCGTTTTCTTTTCTATTTTTGGTGCACTTTTAATTAAACCTATAGTTTATCTATTAGCTAGTTTAAGTAAAGAATCAGCCCAAGGCATGATTGATTACGCAATTATGTATGGTCAAGTAATGATGCTAGGTCAAATAGCCTTTATGCTTCAAAATGTATTTCAATCATTCTTTCTTGTAGCTGAAAAAGGAAGAACTGGTTTCTTTTTTGTCCTAGCTGCAGGAATAACTAACATCATACTTGACGCGTTATTTGTAGCAGTGTTAAAAATGGGTATCCTAGGGGCCGCCCTAGGTACTATCATCGGGTACATCATCGGTGGTTTTGGACCACTATTATATTTCATTCTTAAAAAAGACTTACCTATCAATTTAGGAAAAGCAGAACTAAGTCTAAAAGATTTATTTAAATCTTTATATAACGGAATGAGCGAATTCGTGTCTAATATTTCAATGAGCCTTGTCACCATAATTTATAATGCACAATTATTAAAAGCATTTGGAGTTAATGGCGTATCTGCTTATGGCGTTGTTTGCTATGTTTCGTTTTTATTCGTAGCAATATTCATTGGCTACTCTATTGGTATGGCTCCTACAGTTGGATATAACTACGGGGCTCAAAATAAAAAAGAGCTACATAATATGTTAAAGAAAAGTTTAATAATCATAGGCTCTATAAGTATCTTAATGTGTGCATTCTCTCTTGTGGCTTCGCATACAATAGCAGTTTTATTCTCTAGAGGTGAAGAAGAATTAATCGCTTTAGCCACTACAGCGATGATTATTTATTCATTCGCATACTTGGCGATGGGCTTTTCTATTTATTCTTCCAGTTTCTTTACCGCACTTAATAACGGGGCGGTCTCCGCAATTATTTCTTTATGTAGAACTTTAATATTCCAGATAGCATTAGCATTTTTATTCCCTTTAATTTTTGGAGATAAAAGTCTTTGGTGGGCTATCGTTACTGGAGAAATTCTCTCTGTTATCTTATCTAGTATCTTCTTATTAACAATGAGAAAGAAATACGGTTATTAAAAACTCCCATTAAGAAGCCTTTTTCTAATATGTTGTTGGGTTTAATTCTAAATAGTCAGAATATAGTTTTAAGCACGCTTCTCTATCTATTTCTTTAACAAATTCTTTCATCTTATCTTCACGCTGCATCTCGTAGAATTTTGCATCTCTAAACCCTATACAATCCGTATCTATAACATTACAACCATAATAAATTTTATCGATGTTAGCCCACATAATGGCAGACATACACATTGGACAAGGATAGCCAGTTGTATAAATTTCACAACCAGTTAAATCAAATGTTTTGAGTTTCTTACATGCTTTATGAATCGCCATCATCTCACCATGACAAGTAGGATCGTTATTTTTAAGTACTTGATTATGTCCTTTAGCAATTACAACACCATCTTTAACAATGACGGATCCAAAAGGACCTCCATGATGAGAAGTAATCCCTTTTTTGGCTTCATTAATAGCCATTCTCATGAATTTGTTCATATGAATTATTACCTATAAATTATTTATAATTTAATTATACCAAATAACTTATAGATAATCTAAACAAAAAAGGAAGGATTTCTCCTTCCTGACTAATTAACCAACTACAGTTAATTTAATGCTGCCTGTTGATGTTTTAGCTCTGCACAAGCCGCCGGTTGTGTTAGGGACTTTAACACTACCAGTGCTGGAATCAGCTTGGAATGTTTTTCCTGTTAAAAGGCTTCCTTTAATTGAACCTGTTGAAGATTCAAGATCTAATGTATCTGCATCAGCGTTATCAAAATTAATTGAACCTGTTGATGTTTTAATATTCATATGGCCAGCTGAGATTGTGTTAGTAACATTAACACTTCCTGTATTGGTTGTAACATCCATATTGCCACAATGTGAGTCTATAAAATTAGCACTTCCTGTATGATTTTCTACTTTAATATCACCAGTAACTTCAACTTTACTAGCGTTAAAACTTCCTGTGTCACTCTTAGCAATGAGTTCTTTTGTTGTAATGTCTTTGACATTAACTGAACCTGTATCAGTTTCTAAATACATTGATTCTGTTCCGGAAGAACTAACATTAACACTACCAGTGTGTGTTACTGCTTTTACTGTGCTAAATGTAAACCCACTTTCAACTTTGATACTGCCGACAGAATTACTTGTGGTTAATTCATCATATATATCACCAGCTAAATAAACTGTAACTCTCATCTCTTGACCTGTAATCCAACCCCAGTTAAAGAACCATTTCTTATACCAAGGGCGATCATCTGTTTGAACAATTTTTAGTGTATTGTCTTCAACTTCAACAGTACTTTCAATACTTTCTCTTTCTTGGCAGACAACTTTATTAACACCATCTTCTGCTTTTCTGATTTCTAAGTTTGATGATACTAAGTCAATATTAATATCCTCAAAACTTTCTTCTAATTTATATTCCTTCTTTTCTAATGCTGATTCTGCTTCTGATCTTGTTGTTGCATATCCAACACCAAGAAGAACACCACCTGCTACTACTCCAATAATACCAATAGTAACTAATGCACCTACTAATTTACCCATAATTAATTTCTCCCTCTAATAATCTTTGATTTAATTCCTAAGAAAATACTCTTAGAAATTTTTAATGTAACTTTTGTTGCACCGATACATGCTAATACAAACAAGCATGCTCCACCGATGCATAATAATGCTCCACCGCCTGCTATTAAGCTTGGGGCACCTTCTATTAATGAACAAACAAACGCAGCTATTCCTCCACCAGCTCCGGCTATTAATCCAGCCTCAACTGAGAATGATACAATTACCAATACCCAAGTCATAATATAAGCTGTGAACAATAAGCTTAAGACTGTCATCAATAATGGGAACCATACTGGGAACGCAAGAGCAATAAGTAATATTTCCCAGCCAGTTAAAGATCTTTTTAATTTCATCTTTTCTTTAACTAATGTAGACATCTTTGTTTGACTTGCAATTGTTCTAACTGCTTCATCTGTTGTTCCAATGTCTGCGACAGCTTGTTCTTCAGTTTTACCTTCATCCATTCTGTCATTAATCATTTCTTCGTAGAAATTTATGCGGTCTTCAATTTCATCTTTTGGAAGACCATTTAAGTTTTTTCTAAGTTCTGTCAAAAATTCTTGTTTTGTCATAATCAGTCCTCCTTACCAATGAAAGAATAAATATCCATTATTTCTTTCCATTCGTTTTTAAAATCTAGAATTCTTTGCAAACCTCTCGGTGTTATGTGGTAGTACTTTCTTAATCGTCCTTCAAACTCAGTTGATCTGACTACCAACATGCTTGCTGTCTCTAGTCTTTTTAAAATGGTATAGAGTGTTGATTCTGACAACTCAACTATTGGACTTAAGTCTTTAATAATCTTATATCCATATGAGTCTTCATTTTTAATTGCGGCTAATACGCATACATCCAGAACCCCTCTTTTTAATTGAGCATCCATGTTATACCTCTTTTCACGCTATACATCGTAATCCGAGGTATCAATAAAGTCAACAAAAATGTTTACAAAATTGTGTATACAAATAAAAAGGCTACTAAGTAGCCTTAATTTCTAATCTTTTTATTATCTGTTATTATTTTTCCAAATTCTTGTCCGAGCTTTACCATAGATAACGAATCATAATGGGCAAAATCTACATTGCCTTCTGGCTCATTTCTTGTTGTTATTCCAAGTGCGTTTGTATCTATAAAGTAATTCAAAGATGAGGTTTCTGCGTAATCTTTTTTTGCTTTATTAATTGCTTGAGGATACATCCACATACCTTCATCTTCATTTATTGCAGCATCTATAAATTTAATATCTTTTTTATAAGAAGATAAATCGTGTCTAAGTTGAGCTACAAAGGCATCAGTATCTCTATAATACGCTCGCCAATCATTAATAAAGGAATCGTTTTCTCCTTGCATCCAACAAATTCCATCAATGCTTAAAATGTATCCGCAAGTTTGCATGTAAGATAAACACTTTAATGTAAAATCCATCGCGGAATTATAAAGATTTCCTCTATTGTGGTGATTATCTAACCACTGATCTCTCAATGTAGTTCCGCCCCAAGTCCATTTGATAATAAAGGTTGGTTCGTTTTTATACACATAATGTAATTCTTCAGCAATGCCCATTTCAGGACCGAATGTATCTTTCGAACATCCACATCCTAATGTGCATTTTATGAATTTATATTCAGAAGAACTAGCTCCTCCATCGTTATAATAATTAATCATTACATTATCATAACCTTCTTTATATTCTTGGAATTTAGTATTGTCTTTACTTTCTAAATATTGATTATAGGAAACTCCGTCAGCGTTACTTTGACCATATAATAAAACAACATGTGCATTAACGTTATTGACTCTATTTAGGCTTTCATTAATATCAAAAGAATCATCTTTATAAGTAAAATCACTAGTCACAGTGAAACTTGGTTCATGACACGCGCTTAGTGAAAGAGTTAGCAAAAACAATAATGATGATTTATTAATTTTCATAATAACAATTATAAGACTTCTAGATATTTATTTATTTTTTTATTTTTAATTAATAACAGTGATGTATATGATTCCTTCTGCAATAGAAGCAATAACCATGCAAACCGAAAATATAATAGCAAACTTAGTGAATTTATTTTTATTCACTGTTAATTGCTTTAATGGGAATATTAATGAACAGCATAAAATAGATGGATAAATTAAGAAGAATACACCACATTCAAATAGAATAACTGGTATCCAAATAAATATGCAGCAAACCATAAATGCTGGGCCAGAAACAATTCCGATAATAACATTCATCAAAACCTCATCAAAAGGGAACAATATTTTAATTAATCCTTCAGAAATAGGTATAAGAATGTTTTCTATTGTGAAAGTAATCATGCTTACAAACATGCTTAAAATTAACAATAACAAAGGAATAGTAATAGCGACTAAAATGCTAGAGCATACTATCCCCACAATTGAATAAGTGTTCGTTTTTTCTAGTTTCTCTTTTGATGTATGTTTCTTCTGAGAAATTTTTTGAGATAATAACTCTTCCACTTCTGAAAAGCTACCATCTACTACACATTTTTCTTCTAAAACAATTGGATGCCTATCGCCTTTGCCATAAATTAAGAAATATCCTTCTCCTTTAAAAGCGGCTTTAATTTGTTTATATGTATATTCGCTTTTTATGAAATAAGTAACACTTTTAACGGAGTTTTCGTCAATCGAACTTTCGTACTCATATTTATCTAAATCCGGTAAGTTTTTATAAGGGAATATTAGTTTCTTAAAAGAGGTAACTCCCATAATAATAGCTAAACCAGTTAAGATTATCGCGCCAGTTAAAACAGGTGTAACATCAAATTTAATAATCGCTTCTTTACCTTTAATAATACTTAAAGCCACTATCCATAAAAACATAGAAGGGGCTATTAAAAAAGTAGTAAGGATAACTCCTCTTACACCATTTCTTGTATTCTTTTTAATCCCTAAATCTTTTTGAATAGATTCACTAATTTGACCCTTAAACGTAACCATACCAAATTCCCCTATTAACTATTAGGATCTTTTTTATATTCATCTACTAATTTTTTAATATAAGAAACTACTTCTTTTCTTCTTATAAGACCTATAAAGACATTTCTATCGTCAACAATCGGAATAAAGTTTTGAATTAATGATGCCTGATATATCTCGTCAAAAGAAGCATCTATTTTAACAGATTGATAAGAACGATATTTATCTATATCTTTAATTAATATATCTTCGCATTCTTCTTTATCAATTCCATCTTGAGCGACAATAAAGCGAAGCAAATCACCTTCTGAAATAGTTCCAACATATTCACCATCATTATTTAAAATAGGTATTACAGTAAATTTATGGAAAAGCATTTTCTCAATTGCTTGTCTAACAGTAAAACTATCTAATATAAAAGAAACAGACGATTTTGGAGTTAATAACTCAAATAAATTTAAACCTATAGTCATAACGGTAATTTAATTATAAATTATTTTCTACTGATATACAAAAACATATAGAAATATTTCAAATTATGTTGACAAGTAAACTTGGCAAAGCGTATAGTGTATTCGTGACAAGTAAACTTGGCAAGAAAAGAGGAACAAATTATGGAAAAAGAAGAAATATTAGCAAAAGCACAAAAGGAAAATAAGAAGAAAGATTTAGCAGATTTTGAGGCCACAAGCCTAGGATGCTACTGGGGAGCATGCGCTAGTATGATCTTGGCAGGAATCTTCATGGCGTTATCAATTATATTAACAGGTAAAAATAACGCAGGATTCATGGCAGTAGCATTTATTGCAGAAGCTTTCATTTTCTGGGTAAAATTCATTAAGTTACATAAAAAGCACGAATTAGTTATTGCTATTTTATACTCATTACTAACCATCGCATGTATTGTTTTACACATTATTATGTTAGTAGATACATCCACTATCTTATAATTAAATAAATGGAAAACGCTTTAGTATTAAAAAACAGAATAAAAGAAATCCGATCTGAGAAGAAAATCTCTCAATCGGATTTAGCTAATATGGTAGGAGTTTCTAGAAACACTATTAGTTCTATAGAGACTGGCCAGTTTTGCCCAACTGCAAAATTAGCCTATGTCATATGTATTGCATTGGATAAAAAGTTTGAAGAAATATTTTATTTCTAAAGGCCTATGGCCTTTTCTTTTTTGTTTATTCATCATTAAAAAAATAATTGAATAATACTAATTTTTGTGTAATAAAGAGTTATGGAAAAAGTATTTTTAATTTTATTAACAATTGGTTCATTACGGACTAGGTCTGCACAATTTTATAGCACAACAATTACTATGCCTTGCGGTAAAGTAGTTTCAGTGAGTAAATACATTTACAATAGCAATGATGCCCTGATTGAAGCAGATGATGATTATGGAGCTACAAAAATCGGCGATGCTTCTTATTATTACAATTGTTTTTCATATGCAATTCCTCTTAACGGAAACGAAAATTTAGTACCTGATGAGGATAAATATAATATTCAATCGATATCTCAGTATTTTGAAAATGGAACGTGCTTGAATACTAGATTTTCAAATTTTTCTTTATCAAGCGTTTTATCTAACATACAAGTAAACGATATTCTATTCTATAGATTCAACGATTCGCAAATGTATGTACCTTCAAATGCTCATCCATATTCACACGCTCCAATAATAACGCAAGTTGGAACAACTCTGGCTTCAACTTATGTAAAATCAAAATGGAGCGAACACGGTATTTCTCAAGGGCTAATATCTCAATGCCCATATTATTACAACGACTATATATACGGAAATTATGGAGAAACTTCTTTCGACTGCTGTTATATTTCCCATTCATACAACAATAGTAATTGCTACGTTCCTGTAAATAATGTAAAGCATAAAAAATATGTGAATATTGCGATTATACAATATTGGAAATTCATACATTAATTAATGTAAACAATTATATAGTGTGTTCACTGTGTGGATATAATACAGGAATAATCATTAGATCAGAAAACGGGGGCAATTATTATGAAATTTAAAAATGTTATTTTACTTTTTCTCTTTTTAATAAGTTGTGATGAATCAAATAATATCAATAAGCCAGTCGAAAATAATCCCTCTAAAGAAGCGCCTGTTGATGAAATTATCGAAGAACAACCGATAGAACATTTTACAAATGTAGGTAAATACAATCCCTTATTCGATCAATTTATTCCAAAATCATTTAACGAAGAAAAAGAATATATTGAGAATATTAAAAATGTAGAAGTATACGCAAATCGAGGCGAAAGAGAGCCATATTTTTATGATCATATTTTCGAATATACAGGGAACAAAAACGAACCGATTGCTTATGGCGAATTTTCGTCTATTTATATCTATATGCCTGAAACAAATCATGAACTTTATATCAGCAACCAGGAATTATTAAATAAAATAGCACATTTAGCTAATGATGATTCTTATATTCCATACGACGAAAATAGCCCAACGTTCACAAGAGGTTGTTTTACGCTTGGTTTTGGTAGTTCAGTGCCAGACAAAAAAGATATATGGGCAATAGTTTATAATAACGGATATTGCAAAAGAACAATAAATGATATCGTATATATCTCCAAAGAACCAATAGATGTATGGGAAATAAAAGAATATTACTATTGTAACGATTCTATTTTTGAGTCTTATGGAGGAATGAAAAATGGCATAGAAATTTATAATGATAAAGAATCTGGTTACGAATTAGCATACTGTTTTTATAAAGACGATATCAAGAAAATTGTTCCTGCTT
The DNA here is from genome assembly GCA_024695405.1 of Bacilli bacterium. Lineage (GTDB taxonomy): Bacteria > Bacillota_I > Bacilli_A > RFN20 > CAG-826 > RGIG9670. The sequence continues at coordinate 846 of JAILIF010000029.1, read as the reverse complement.
CTGTGGAGAAAAAATTCCACTCTATCATAGGCAAATTTAGTGCTCTTAATAGTTACTCTTTTGAGTCTTATGCCGGTATAAATATGTATTTAAATACATATACATCAGATGTAATACGTTTTTCTATTCTAGAAATAAAAGAGAATACCTTATCAAAGACAAAAGAAACATCTTTTTATATAACTAAAGAAGGCACTATCTATCACCCTCATGATGCGTTAATAAATTATGATACTCAAGAACTTTATTCTTTCCCATTCGTATTCAAAAGTACATTCAAAATAAATTACGACGAGCTTGAATATTTCCTTAATTATAAGTAAAAAGCAAATAAAAAGGCTATATGTATTCTAGTGGGGAATTGTAATATTAGTCCACCTTAGAATTCATAGAACCTAAAAAGACACTTAAGTGTCTTTTTGTTTAAAAGAAAAATGTGGCATTTAATGTCGCATTTTCTTCCCCACTAAATGCATCCTTAATATTCTATTCCACCCCATTCAGTTACGGTGAATCCCACTCTTTCGTAATGTTTTAATTCTTGTTCTTTAACATTAACTGCTTCATTAACTTTCTTAACATGCATAATTACACGAATTAGGCTATCTGGAGAAGTAGAAAACTCTAATGGGCATTCTTCATTACGTTTTTCAGTTTGTTCAAAATACACAAGTGATTTCTCATTATTTTCTAAAATTGGTAACTAATACATAATAAATTCATTTACTTCGTGATTATTAAATCCCATGTAATCCATCTTTTCTTCTAAGAATGAAATTGCATTATCTTTTGTAACATAGAATCCTTCTTTGAATTCACAACTATAATTGGGAACTTCATCAAAAT
>JAILIF010000066.1 GCA_024695405.1 Bacilli bacterium | reverse complement strand
GAAAAAATACTGTTGAATATAAATTAAAAACATAAAGATTATTTGCTACTCAGGTTAACTCAATATATCTAAGAGCAATAATTCAAAAGAAGAAGATAAAGAATATAAACTATAGAAAGTATTACTGTTTCGCCATTTGAGGCGATCTAAAGCTTTAGCAATAAATATAAAACAACCCTTATCGGTTGTTCTAAAGCTTTAATGGATTTAACTATTAATCTACTTATAAACCTAATAATTAGATATAAGCACATAGTGAGTTCGTATCTTTCCTCATCAATCAAGACAATGTAGAGTTAATCAGGCTCATACTATTAGAGACTTAGCCATGTAGAGGTTCCACTAACTTGTAAGCACTTCATAGTAAAGAAGTCTTTTCTACCCTAGCAAGATTGGCTTATTAAGTATAAGAAAAGGATATCTCTGAGGATACCCGTTACTTATTCGATTTTAAAAATCTAAACATCTGTGTGAGTTTTAAAATCGGGCATTTTAATAATTATTAGGAAGACACTTATAAAACGCTGTTATGACAAAAATTCCTTTGAAAGAATTTCATCTTTCTCATCATTCCATTGAAGAGCTTTTAAAACCAAAAAGTTTTGTTTTATTATTCTGCGATGCTTTAAATTTTCTTCGTCAGTATCAAATATCATATTTAAAAATTCCTTCATTTTTTCATCGCATGAATCTTTCGCTATGATATACATATTTAGAGTAAAGTAATTGTCATAATTCATTTTTTTAAGAATTAAACTACTCTTAATAACCTCTTCTGGTTCTAAAAGCAAAGAAACTATTTGAGGGATTCCTATATTTTCGATTTTTAACAAATCACAGAGAGAAACAAAACCTCTAAAGTCACTTACCACTACAAACGAATTGTCTTTACTAGCATTTGAAAATATACTCTTTTCGTCATTAAAATCAAAAACATCATTTGCGATTTTTTGACCATCAATCTGCAAATCATAATCATAGGTATTCAATACGTTAAATTTATTAATAAAATCCAAAAAAGTTGTCAATTGCGTAAGCGAATTTGCTTTATTTTGCTTATCGTAAAATCCAAAACGGATAAGATTCCCAGATTCATCCAAACCAATGGAAGTGGAATTGTTTTTAATATCTCTTATCATTTCATTAATTTCATTGTTTAATCTGTTTTTTTCGTAATCAGTAATATAAAAATAGTCTGGAAGATTTATTTCGATTTCCCTAGAAATAGTAAATAAAACAAATAAAGCGTCATAATAAAAAATCATATTTCTCTTTAAAGAAGGCTTTATAACAATACTCGTATTGTTCAAAATTTTCTCGCTAGAATCTGAATACAAACTAACAACAGAATTAATTATTCTATTATTGAAAAGCGTTTTGCTAATCACTGATAAAGGGAGAATATCTTTAAACTTACGAAACTTCTCTTTTAATTTTCTATTGTGTTCAAAACTCCCTTTAAGAATTTCTTTGATTTCTTCAATGGCATTTTCTTTTGAACCGCCTACCGTTATTGTGCTTGGTTCTTGACAAGCGTTCTCGAAAAATTTCTTGGCATAAAAATCATATTTATACTGGATAGATAAAATTTTCACATCTCTATTTCGAAAAGTTACTTTGTCACCAACCTTTTTATATCGAAAAATTGAAAAATCCGGTAAATCTAAACATGCATCTATCCATTCATTTTTCCCTAAGTCTAAATTTTCAATTATATTGTATTTGTGAAAAACAATTGTTCTATTGTTTCCTTCGCATTCAATTGTAATAGTCACGTTATCATCAATCTCATTACGCTTAGTAAGCGTTCCTTTATTAGTTATCTCAAATATTTTAAATAGACAGGCTTTACTATTTCCTCCTGTTATTAATGCTCTTTCATAAAAAAACAAAGCACTATCCATTTCATTATGATTAAAATATGTTTCAGCAACATAAACTAAATTTGTGTATTCAACTGATTTTAAACATTTATCAAAATATTTATCTTTCAAATAAAAACCTTTTTCCAATCTAAAATTTAAAAGCATTGCAATAGATTTACTATTTCCAAACAAATCGTTTTCTTTTTCCCAACACTTTATGGCAGCGTTTTCTTTTCCTACTTTTAATAAAAGCAACCCTAAATTAATATTCACACCTTCAATTATTTTTATCTCATTTATTTGTTGGTATTTTTCAATTAGTATTTCATAATACTTTTCATTCTCGAAATTTATTGTAGTAAAGAAATTTAAATAATGTACTCTTTTTTCGATAGGCCAAACTTGATCAATAATCTCAAAAAAATGTTCATTTTCATGAGACAAAATAAGATTCATAAAATAAATGTCTATATTATAATTGTCTATTCTATTTTCGTTTTCGAGGCACCATTTCTTCATATTTTCGTTTTCTATATCTAGATTCCATAGAATGCAATTATACGTAAAATCATTTACATAATTCTCTTTTAATTTACTAATTTCTTCTTTAAATTTTCCATTATCAACACAATTATGGTACAAAATTAAGAACGTAGAATCCTTTTTAAGTAAATACAAATTATCTTCTAAGAATGTTTTTGCTATATCGGTATTTTGGGATAAATAAATAAAGAGAATTTTATAATTTTTGTTCTTTCTGCAATAATCATCAACCTCATCAATCGTTAATTTTGGGTCATTTTGATAAATTCTATGTTTAAAAGAGATATCTGCAATTATTTCTGTTTCCTTCTCTTCTGGACTTAACCTATTATAGTAATTAAAAAATAAGTTATCGTTTGTCTCTGCCAAATAAGGAAGGATAAAACTATATATTTTTACTTTTAATTTAGTATCAAATCGATCAATAACTGAAATATATCTAGAAATACTATCAATAACTAAATCTTTTTCAAACTCGTTAGGATTAATTGCTATTTTTCTAAAATCGAGAAGAAAAGATAATAAATCATAATACGATTCATCTTTATATAGACCTATTTCTTTTTTGTTTGAATCCATTAGCAAACATGGCATATTAGTATTTCTAAAAGTATAGTTCATAATTAATTTTATTTTTAGATTTAGGTCTATTTTATCCATAGATCCAGCAATTTCTGGATTCCCAATAATTTGGGCTGGTTCATTAGATAAAACTTTGTTTATTAAGTCTGCTAATTCTAAATTATCTACAAAACTAATTATTTTTTGTAAATACTCCTTACTATAAAATTCAATAAAAAATAAAGCTAATTTATTAAAACGCTTGTACCCTGCTTTAATGTATGAATCAATCAAATCTTTTGTCTCAAATCCAAATAGAACACTTATAAAGATTTCAAACCTGGAAACAACTTCTTGTAATTCGCTATTACCCATCTTTTTGTAATCTTCAATCTTGGATGACAAAGCTTCAAAATTTCCTATTTTTAAATATGAATCGAACACAGCCTCGACTAAATTAGAATCTTCACATAATGAGCCATTATTCATCTCGATTCTAGTTCTTTCTTCTTTTTCTGCTTTCCATTTTTTTAATAACTCTGTCGTATATATTGATGGATTGTTATCAATTATGTGATGATGATTACTGCACATAACAATACAATTATCTAAACCTCTAATTTGTTCGTTTGTCAAAGAAGCATCAAAGCGAGGACCATTTGGTGATGCTGCTGCAATATGACAATATTGCGCTATGTTTTGAATTTCATCAGTTCCTTCTTTTCTGCAAACAAGAACCGCATTGCATCCTTCAAATGTACATCTATAAGCAACAGCACAACCTGCTGCTTTCTTTACATTTTCCTTAAAGTCATTCTCTTTTATTCTTCCCATATTTGGCTCCTCGTAATAGTAATTTTTTTTATTAAATAAGTTATTTGTTCGCACTAAGTTCTATATAATTCCTATAGATTTTTTTAAACAAAATAAAAGATTCGCTAATTGGGAATTTGTTGAATTCGCGATCTCCCACTAATTTATGAATGGCGCAACATAAAAAATCAAATAACTTACAAACTGTCATATTTGCTCTTCTTCCGTAATCCCCCATAACAGCCCAATTATTACCACACATCTGAAAAACAGAAATTTTGCCATGAGCGAAAGAATTTAATGTTTCATCAATGTCTACTATAAATTCATCCAACTTTGCCATTTTAATAATTTGATTTCGTCCAAAAGTCTTATCTTCTGTAAATTTTGTAATCCATCCATAATCAAAAAAAGCTTTTTCTTTATTTAAAGGAACATTGTATTCTTTTAGGAATATTTTTTTCTCTTCTCTAGAATCCAATAAAATGTATTTTTTATATAAATCATGCAATTTAATATATTCTTCTAATGCACCAGGCATCTCAACTAAAACATACACCGAAGAAATCTGTTCTAAACCAATTCTTAAAAGTGCAAAAGCTTGTGACCATGCATTATTAAAAATTAAAACGCAATAAGAATATAAAGTCAAAAAAGATTCTGCAATTAAATTGTAAAATAATTTTTCTTTAGGTTCTTTTTTATAATCGACATAATAACGAAACACACTGTTAGGCATATTATGCGTTGATTCCAGAATTAAACTTAACATTCTGTTTATGTATTCTACTTTTTCTTTTTGATTCATACCTGTTACATTATTGCAAATTCTTTTTCAGAATCCTTTAAAACCACTATTTCAATATTAGGGAAATCTTGTTTCAAATTATTTATATCATCATCGTTTGCTTTACAGCCAACATACACTTTGTTTATTTTTGGCATCTTTAAAAAATATCTCTCATCCTTTTTGAAAATACTCTCGCCATCGCAGTCTTTAATAGAGTGCACTACTCTAAGCTCTGATTCATACTCCCAATCCTTGTATTTTGTAAAAAGTAATTTGCTTATTTCTTTTAATATTTTTTTATTATCTTTGCTAACTTTTTCGCCTATAAAATCGTATCCTAATACAACAGCAGTTATTGCTTTTAAATCTATTTGTTTTCTTTTCTTAGCATAAATAACTTCTTTGAAATCATCAGAATCAACTTCAAATTCAATGCACAAACCCCTATGCTTATCGCCATAATGAGACCACATAAGAATAGAATCATATTTTTTACTGAAACAAGAAACCAGTAACATTTCTTTTATTTCGTCGATTGTATTACGGATTTCTTTAGAAAATTTAATTTGATTTGTCGTTAAATTTTGTTTAAAGTCCTCATTTGTTTCTGAATATTTTTCTATTATTAAATCACTTATGGAATCAAACATTGGCATTCCGTCATAATAAGGGACTTTTTTTACCATTTTTTTAAATATTTTCATGAGCCATCTTACCCATAATAAACAAAAAGGTATTTTGACTTTTTTCTCCAATATAATATTTGAAAACTCTTTGAACAGATAATAACGTAATATTCTTTTGTAGCATTCATCTTCATCTTTTTTGGAAGGCTTGATTACACAGTCGAAAGGATCGTTATAATTAATAGGATTGTTTAAAAGAACATTATTGTTTGATAATGTTTTCAAACCATCTTGAAAATTCAAGTACTTATAAATCTTCACGTTTTTCCCTTTTATTGAATCTGTTATTTATAACTATTAAATATAATTTCAGTCGTTGAAGGATATATCGCCTCATTAACAGTTTTCCACTCTGCTTCCGTGCCTTCAAAATGAACAGTTTTTAATTCTGAACATAAATAGAAATTATATGATGAAGAAATCTTAACGTTTCTAGGAATGTAAATAGTTTGCAAACCCTTGCATTCGTTTTTAAAAGAACCAGCTAAAATTGAATAAATAGATAATCCACTAAAACTTTTAGGAATAACAATTTCACCAGATGATGGAATAAAATTATAGCCACTAACATAAGCTGCATTAATGCCATCTGGTGTTTGATATTTCAAAACAGTAGTTCTTTTCCCATATAAAGTAATTGGTTCTTTAACAAGATAATCTAACTCCACTTTTGTTTTATAATCATTTTCAAAGTAATATTCATTGCATCCATAAATGTAATCTGTACTTATCCATTCATATATGTCTAAAGGTCTGCCTTCTTTTGCTTTTACTGAGTTTTTAACTCCATCAATAACAAAAGTAACATCTATATCTTTTCTTAATTCATCAGGCATTTCATAAAAATGATATGTAAGTTCTTTTGAGTTATACTTCATTTCTAATTTATACTTATCTTTTTTATATGAAGTTGGCACAGTACATGAAAACTTGATTGTTTTTTTAATATCACACTGCAAAGTGAATTTGCTCATTACATATCCACTAACAGCATATTCGGCATTATTAGATTCTCTATAAACTTTTAAAGAATCAAATTTAAATTCTACCGGTGTAGTATCCCTACTTGTTAAATCCATGGTTACATATAGAAGGCAATTATCAGTTTGAGAATATTCTTCAATATTATGAAAATTAAATTCTAAAGTTCCGTCTGTAAAAGAAGCATGGTCAGAATACAATTGGTTGGGTTTTCGACTGAAATTTTCCTCTTCTATTGAAGAGCAATTTGTCAAACAAGTTAATAATAAAGGCAACAGTAAGGCTTTTCTCATGATGGCTTAACTCCTTTTAAATGACTAATAGATTTCTTATTTTCGAAAATCATGCCATTGTTTTGATATGTATTCCATTCTATCTAAATCAATGCCATGCATTTCAAATCCGGGATTATATAAGTGAGGTGCTAATATTAAAAAATAAGCAACATAAATAGTTTTCAAAGCGCTAAGGACTCTTCTAATATTGGTTATCGAAATGCTTTTTTGAAAATTTTCCTTATTATTAAGATCAATATGTGCAATGTGCTTATCTCTGAATGCTTTAAAATCATCAATAATAATTTGCAAATCGTCAAAAATCTTTCCAATTTTTAATGCAATTTCTTCTATTGGAATAATAGGAACATTTTCGTCAAACAATATATTTTGAGAAGCATCTTCTCCCACTAAATAAATTTTCTCAGCATGCAATGCTTTTTTATTATTAATTATTATGTTGAGAAACGTTCTACTTTTTTTCACAAGTGTAGAAAGTCTTGAAACTATAAAAAATAATGTTGAATCACAAACATAGTATTTTAGATTTCCTCCATCGTCCCAAAAAGAGTATTTGCCATCAAAGAATGATTCTAAAATACAAACATTTCCATCAATATCGACAGTAATTTGCTTCCATAAAACAGACAACTCTGCTTCATGTTCTTTACTTTCTTTAATTTGACCTTCAATTCTGTAATAGAAATTATAACTACTGTTTTGCTTAATGCCACATTTTGCCTCTACATCAGACATAATTTTAAATTCATAGGAATTAATAAAACAATCTAGTTCATCGATGTTGCCACAAAATGGACATTTTGATGGCCCTTGTTTTTCAAGAAGACGTAAATCATTTGGTTCGTCAAAAATATACCCACAAAATTCACATTTCTTTTTGTGCATTCCGTTTTTCTCAAACCCAAAAGAATTTTTAATCAATTCAAGCCCTTTTTTAATTAATTCATCATCCATATAAAAACTTCTTGTACTAAAAAATGATAGCATAAATAAAGTTCTGTTTTCTTTAGAAAAATCTAGTTATCATTAAAAATATGAAAATTATAGAAGTTAGTTCAGCAATAATTATTAAAAGCAACAAAATTTTTGTTACTCAGAGAGGTTATGGTGATTTCAAAGACAAATGGGAATTCCCTGGAGGAAAGCTTGAACAAGGTGAATCGGGTGAAGACTGTATTGTAAGGGAAATTAAAGAGGAACTAGATGCTGATATAAGAGTTGTTAAATTTCTTAATACGATTGAATACAAATATCCAACTTTTCATCTAATAATGCATAACTACATTTGTGAATTAAAAAACAGCCACTTATCTTTGCTAGAACACGAGGCTGCTAAATTTGTTGATATAGCCGATTTAAATAAAATTGATTTTTTACCAGCTGATTTATTAATTTTAGAAGATTTAATTAAATATCTTAGCTAAAAACTTCATCTGGGATTTGGAAATCAAATCTATATTCTTGAGGTACTGGATTGTCCAATTCAATGTCAAACATTAAAGTTGGTGCTTCGCCATTTTTACTTTCTCTACAATTTGTAAATTTACCAGTTCCAAAATAAGTAAACGGTAAAACTATGCCATCTTCATCATCCATTTTTCTTACGAAGAGATGCACTACTTCTGTTGCGAGAAGCTTTTTGCCTTCAGCGTTTGTTTTAGTTGTGTTGTTAACGGATTCCCATTGGAAAAGTGAAGGAGATAAAAATTTATCTTTGTATTCAAAATTCTCTTTTATTACTTTATCTTTTTCTAATCCAACGAATACATATGTTATCTTCTTATCAGTATCATATTTTGTGCCTTGCATGAAAGCATATTGCCTTCCATCAATTTCCATCATTATCTTATCCTTCTGATAATTAGCATACATTTTAAACTTACCATCAAAATCACCAAATTCAGTTAGATATCTTTCTAGACCATAATTGAGTAAATCATTTAAGAATTCATCAAATTTATCGCTTATAGGAGAATCGATATTTAAAAGTTTTTTATCTTTAGAAACCAAAACTTTTCTGCCTACTAAATTCTCTAATGCTGCGTTAATGGATTCTTTAGTTACTCTTGCATATTTATTAACTAGTTCATCTAAATCGACATTATTATTAATAACCTGTTGGATAATTAGAAATTCTTCTCTTCTAGTCAAAGGAAGTAAATCAGATATAGTTTCTAATAATTTGATTTCAGATTCATTAAATAGAGGAATATCTTCATCAATATTTTTTAGGAAATTATAGTAAGAGAAATTTTTCTTACCTTTCATTTTAGATTTCATAAATCTTAATAAATCTGGAGCGCAATCACTATTAAGATAATCTAGATGAGAAGGATAACCATCCTCAATTAAAAGATACTTTTTAAAGTTGAAATAATCTTCTTTTAAGAATGAAGCAGTATTAAAGTTAGTGCTTTCAATATATTTAAGAACTTCTTCTTTTGAGTATTCATCAAAATGTATTTCTACACCAGGCAAATCTAATGCAGCAAAATCGTCTCTAACTAAAGATGTTAATAAAGCTTTTTCTAAATAGGTAGTAGGAGATAATGTTCCTAAAGCAAAAGCAATTTGGATAGAACGATCATAACTATTTCCAATAAAATCTAATACTGTTAAATATTGTTTATTTTCGTATTTTCTTAATCCTCTACCTAATTGCTGAATAAAAATCGTTTGTGATTCAGTAGGTCTTAAGAATAAAACCATATTAATAGCAGGGACATCTATGCCTTCATTAAGAATATCTACAGTAAAAATAATTTCTAATGGATTATCATCATCTTGTAAATCTGTATATGCTTTTAATCTTTCTCCTGTTTTATTCTTACCAGTTAACGAAGTTGTGCAATAACCATTTTCACTCATTGCATGGGCCATTAAATTTGCATGTTCGATACTTCTGCAGAAGGCAATCGCTTTCAATTTTCCTTCTGGTCTATAAGCTTCTATTTCTTTAGCAATAAAATCGCAATGTTCAGGTGTATAGTACTGCGTTAAGAATTTGGCTTTATCTCTATCTGAATAGTCAACCAACGAATCACGAACACCATAGTATTTAAAAGGAACAACTAAATCATTTTTAATTGCGTCTCTAAGTCTAAGTTCATATGGAACATTTCTATCAAACATTCCAAAGACATCTTCATTATCCATTCTTTCTGGAGTAGCGGTTAATCCAAGTAAAAATCTAGGCTTAAAGTAATTAAATATTTTTTGATATGTTGAAGCAGTTATATGATGGCATTCATCAAAAACAATGTAGTCAAACTCAGAAGGATTAAACATATCTAAATGGGTTGCAAGCATTGTATTAGTAGCAAATAAAAACTCTGCTTCTAATTGCTGTTCATTTCCTGTAAACAAACCATATGTTCTTTTTGATAAAAATACTTTTTGGAATGTCTTTCTAGCGTCTTCCAAAATTGTATCTCTATGGACTATAAACAAAAGTCTTTTAGCATCAAAATTTCTAGCATCAAAAGCTGCTAAATAAGTTTTTCCAGAAGCAGTAGCTGCAACAATGAGAGATTTATTAACACCCATATCACGATATCTTCTAAGTTCTTTAAGAGCTCTTCTTTGCATCGCGTTAGGCATCGCTTGTTTATTCTCATAATGGATATCGTAATCCATATCCCATTTTTCAATGGCGTAATCTATTTGAATTTGATATTGCCTTATGATTGTTTCATTTAAAAGCAGTGTTTGGTTCCATAAATTTTTAAAAGCTTCTTCAGCTTCTTTTATAACTGTATCTTTTTTATTTTTGATTAATGACACGTTCCACTCTACGTTCTTAAGCAAAGCAAACCTAGTAATATTAGTTGAACCAACAAGAAATTCATATCCATCTTCCATCTCAAAAATATAACCTTTTGAATGGAATCCGTTGTCACCAAAAGAATCATAATCAATGTGACAAGAAAAATTGTTATATTCATTCATCCAATTAAAAAATGTTCTTAAAGAAGGAATATCTGTAAAGTTTTGATATGTTGAAGTTATGATTCTTCCTTTAACGCCTCTTTTTAAAGCTTCTTCAATATCATCTTTGATAAGAATCAATCCTGCATCTTTAATAAAACTGACGGTTAAGTCAAAAGAAACACATCTTTTAAAGCAATCTTTAAGACGATCAATAAAACGCTCTTTAGAGTAATTTGTTAAGAAAAGTTCGCTCATATTGTTTTACATTTTAAAAATCAATATTCCCCATCGATATTATCTGATACTTGATAATTAATATTTAGTTTCGATAACGGAATCTCATTAAAATAGTAGTCACAGCCAACATCTTTTATATATTGAAGAACATCTCTGTATTCCGGCTTTTTAAACCAATCACAAAGAAGATAGATGTACTGAATGTTATAATTGATACTAGCAAAAAGTTTTTTATATTGTTTCCTTTTAAAATCACAAGTTTGTAATTTTTCATCAACAGAACCTGCGGAAGATTGGAATTTCTTTTCAATAATGTATACGGTTTTATCTCTATAATTTACAAAACAATCATCTGGAAGCAATCTTTTAGATAAATAATCTTTCCAATCGACACCTAATGGTTCTAAAAAATCTTTATATAAATGGTTCTTTTGGGTTAATTTACCAATATTTTCTTTTCCTAAATAAATCATGTTAGTAGGTGTAAGTAAAAATCCCGCTTCCATCAAAGCATCAGCCAAAGTTGTTTCTTGTTCAAACCCAAGACCATTGATATTCGTTTGGTTTCCACCACCAACAGTATTTTTCTTTCTAGGCATTTTTTTCCTCGTATCTTTTTTTAGTTATATCCAAATAGCTTTTATCTAATTCTATACCAATATATTTTCTTTTTAAATTATGAGCAGCAATCCCTGTAGTTCCAGAACCATTGAAAGGATCCAATATTAAATCCCCTTCTTTAGAAGCGGCGAGAATCAACCTCTCTAAGAGTTTTAAAGGCTTTTGAGTTGGATGCCTTCCGCATTTCTTTTCACTTTTAGAAGCGGAAGCTAGTTCTATAACTTCTGGTTCGAATTCCCAAAAGTCTTTCATTTGTTTGCCGCCATTCTCAAGTTTCATGGCCTCATAATCAAAATAATGTTTTCCTTTTTTCTTTAGACTTAATTGCTTTCTAGCCCAAATAATAGTTTCTGTCGAATGAGTAAAACATCTACACGCAAGATTAGGTGCAGGATTAGTTTTCCTCCAAATGATATTGTTTATAATTGAATATCCTTCTAATTCTAAAGCAACACCAATAGCATAAACACTGTGAAGAGTAGATGAAATCATAATTGTCCCATCGTCTTTTAATATTTCCCTACAGAGTGCTATCCACTTACGATGATATTTAATCCTATCTTCAATAGTTTTTGAATAATCCCATTCACCTTTATTTACTGATACTTGTTTTCCGTTTTGGCAGCTAATTCCACCGCTAGATAAAAAATATGGTGGATCAGCAAAAATCAAATTAATAGATTTTGGTTTAATTTTCTTAAGCAATTTAAAAGAATCACCTTTATAGAGAATAAAATCTAAATCCTTGAAAAATGGTTCCGTCATAATGTTTCACCATTTGCCGGAGCAAAAGCAACAAGTTTACCTCTTAATTCATTAAATTTTTTTATAAAAAGTTTTTTGTATCTTTTTAATCTTTTTTCAAGGTCACAAACGCCAGTAGTTGGGTCATAGTCCTTATTTAAAAACATATCAATGTGTGGTTCACTTGTTCTATTAGCCAAATACATTGGTATTTTTTGAGCTTTTGTTTTATTTGAGTACGGATCAGAGGCTACAGGAATAATGTTCGAAAATAAATGTCGATTTAAATCAGCGGCATCAGAATCAGGAATAAAATGTTCCCCTTTTGAATACAGTAAAGTAGTATCTCCGTCTAAATAAGAGATTAGTGCAACTGCAATTTGAAGGGCTTTTGAATTTTGTGAAAATACTTTATCATTCCACCTAGTGAGATCTTTAAATTGCATGTCTCTATCTCCGCCAAAGCCTTTAACTATTTTTCCAATGCTCTCGCAAATTTTATCTTTATTCTGGTAAACATCAGTAGCAAATTTAATAAATTTATTCCCATATGTCGATGGACTTTCGTGATCAAGCATCTTTTTTGCTGAATACAAAAAAATATATTGAATAAAATCATCTATCACTTGAACATCTCGCATAATTCTATTTTTTTCACTTTTGTTAGAAAAAGTAAGAATAGAAATTAATGCTATATTAAACTGAATGAAACTGATTTTTTTGATAAATGTTAGATGTCCAAACAATGGTTTAATTGAAATGCCTCCATCATCAAAATATTGAATGTAATCGTTTTCACAATCCTTGTATCTTACCGCCTTATATGCCGCGAAATATTTAGATTCTTTCGAGCCCAATATTTTCACTGCATTCATTGCTTTATCTCTTGCATCAATGGAGGAAATAATTTGTTCTGAAATTTCTTTTTTCTGTGTTTTTGTTGAAATTTGATTGCTTAAGTTAGAATAAATGGAAAGATAATCATCATAATCTTTTTCGTCGATAGTCGAAATGCTATCGTACCAGTCGCTTTTTATTGCTTGGAAGCTTGGTAATGAACATATTTGATTAAAAATATAGCTTTTGATTATGTCTAAATTTGATAATTTTAATCCTTTTGTATTTAAATTTAGAAACAATTGATATGAGGTAATGCTTGACTTAGATGTATCTATATAAAGAATGTATGTGTTTTTTAGATTTCCAAAAAGGGTTTTTTTGTCTTGGGAAGACATTGTTTCCAAATACTTTTTAAGTTTTTTGTACATTTGAACTATTGTATTCTTTGATGAAGCAGCAGGAATACTCGAATTATTGTATAAATATTTTAAAATATTTAAAGAAGCATCTTCTAAAACCGCTTCGTTATTTATTCTTAAACCTTCATCTGAAGTTCCAGTCATTTTATTGAGCGTTTTTTTATCACGTTCTCCCAAATAATTAGAATTTCTATAAACAAGTAAAATCAAATAACAAGTTATTAGCCTTTGTTGACCATCAATAATTTCGTATTTAAAATCCTCTTTTTTATTAAGAATAATGTTTCCAATAAAATATCCTGAGTTTCCCAGTATATCTTTAATTAGTGTTTTTGCGTTTTCTAATTTCCAAGTATAGTTTCTTTGATAATTTGGAATATAGAAACGGTTTTCTTTAAATAATTCATTAATTTGAACAATTCGTTTACTAATCGCTTTCCCCATTTGTTAACCCCTTTAATAATTTGTAATAATTACTTCTTCAACATCTCCGCGCCCATCGCCATTTGAATTAATCATTCTCTTAGCGTTGATAATATGGATATTGAAGCCATTGTAAATCTCTTGAATAAACGGAGTATTTGCATTACTTGTCATGACCAAAACGCCTTTAGCGGTTAGTTCATTTATCAAATCTCTCAGTCTGATTTGTTCGTCTTTACCGAAACCGTTAGCAGTATATGAGGTGAAAGATTGTTCTCCGACGACATCATATGGTGGATCAAAATAAACAAAATCGCCTTCTCTAGCAGTCTTAACTGCACTAGAAAAGTCTCCAGATAAAATAATTGGTCTATTTTTTACAAAATATTTATGAAGTTTTGAAATGTTTTCATCATCAAAACATTTTACTTTTTCTCTTTTAGCAGATGGTACATTGAAAAAACCTTTGTTGCTAACTCTATACAAGCCGTTAAAACAGGCCTTATTTAAATACAAACATCTTGCAGCTTTTTCAGGAATGGACAATTGAGAATAAGCTCTTTTTTTCCTATCTAAATCTCTTATTTGATAATAATAATCTTCGTTATGTTTTTCCTCATGGAGTTTACAAATCCTAACAAACTCTTTAAAAAGTTTTTTATTTCTTAAACATTTGTATATGTAGATTAGTTCTTTATTAGAGTCGTTAATAGTTGCGTGAGAAGGGAGCAATTCCAATAAAAGCGCTCCTCCTCCAATAAAAGGTTCATAGTAACGCTTAAAAGCTTTAGGTTTAAATTCCAATAATTTGTTCATTATTTGGCGTTTACCGCCTGCCCACTTGACAAAAGGTGTTATACTCATAAAACTCAATTTAAGAACTAAAGATCTTAAATCATATTAACATAACATCACTAACGTATCTAGTTACAATTTATAATAAAAAACGCTATAAAGCGTTTTTGACATAAAATAAAGATGAAATAATCTTGGTTACATTATTCGTCACCACATTCTGAATCGTCATCAAGGCCTTGCGCCGCTCTACATTCCTTGCACCAAGATTGAGGTTTTGTCCTACCATAACGATAGCCAAACAATTCTTCAATTTCCTCTTCACCACGTGCGATTTTTCCGCAATGTGGACATTGAGCATACTTACCATGAGGCATAATTATTTCTTCTCCTTTAAACAATTTTTAAAAAAATATTTCAATTTAAAATAATCTCTCGTTTTTATATTTTTTTATATCTTCTTTTTTTGTAAGTTTAAGTAATTTATAAATAGGCTTCTCAGTACCATTTTTATATCTAATTAAAGTTTTATTTATTACAGACGAATAAATTACTCCATTAACAGAAAACTGAGCATCATTTCCTACCAAAGAAAAATCAACAGTCCCCTCATAAATAATTCCATTGTTGGCCCTGAAAGAGAATTTATTTTTGCTACCAGTTAAGATACCGGTCAAAACCCCATCAATTTCAATATTTTCATCACTATAAGTAGTTGCTTCATCGCACTTTTTTTTAGCTTCGAAAATAGCTTGTTTTTTTTCTGAAACTGCAGTTTTTCTAAAGTCAAAGCATGATGCGTTTTCTCTTTTTGGAACAGTTAATATTAATTTTGGTCTTCGTTCAGATTCATTTTCCAAAGCATTAACTAGTTTTGAATAACTACTCAGTGCTTTATTATTACAATTTGTTTCTGAAAGAATCTGTTCAGCGTTGTTAGCGCTTAAAAGATTACCTAACTCAACTACACCTTTGCTCGAAGAATCAGCGTTATCTTGCCCTTCAAACAATGTTCCCTTCGAATCATTTTCAAAGCTAAAAGAAATAACAGTAGACCCATGCTGGACTGATAAAATAGAATTATCAATTTTAAGCGGAGAGTTAATATTTTTTAGCATTGTTTTCATACAATTTAAGGCTTTTAAAAAATTAGAAGTCTTTGTGCCTTTACCTCCTTCGTAAACAAAGCTAATAGAACATTCCTCTTCTAAATTAGCAGTGGCTTGTAATTGATGATAATCAAAAACTTCATCCATATCGCAAAAATCTTTGCAAAATGTTTCGCCTAAAACAGCATATTCATTGACAAAAGACTCAACTTTTGTTGCTGTACAAACGTTTTTTTCAGCAAAATATTTTAGCAAAAAAGATTCTTTATTGCTGAAAAGCGATTGGATGCTTTTAATTCCTTTGTTAACATCATTAACATCATTCAACGATATAATCGTTAAATTCCAACCAAAGTTATTTTCGCTATCATCATTCTCAGTTAAAGCAAAAACTTTTTTATCACTATTCATTGCAATAAAACAGCGAGGATAATCATAAAAAAGCAATGTTACTTTTATAAATAAATCGCCAAATTGTTCTGTTGGAATCTTTTTATTGTTTAGAAATAAAATTTCTTGATTCATTGTTCATCCTCCTCGCAAATATTAAAATCGCAGCGCGGATTATTATTAATTGGATCATATAAAAAATATTGAAAATGCCCGTTGTTTTCGGGGTAAGAAACGCATCCTTTACAAGAATTAATATAACCACAGGCATTAAACTTAGGGGGCTTTCTTAAAGAAGGAACAGCTTCTAAAAAATCCTTCAATTGGGAAAATGTTTCAAGTACAGACATTCCAAAATCTTCGACTTTAAGTTTTTTTTGAGCTTCAGAATCAGGTGCTATTCCGTGATTACGCTGTATAAAAGTAGGGTAAAAATCACTTTCCAGCAATCCTAAACTTTGTTCATGTTTGATGACTCTATAAGCCACTTTCCCATGTTCATCGTGCGCTGTTTTAATAATATCTTTAATCTTTTCAGGAATAATGCCCGAATTTTCAAATTTATCAATATCCATATATTAAATCCTAAACCTTTATTATTTTAATAAATAAAAGTTTTGTTGCCAACTTCTTATTGAATATTTTTTGATATTATTTTATAACCTTATAACCGTGCTTGGAGGCAAAGATATTTACATCTTTAAATCCATTCCCCTCTTCTATAATATTAGATAATACTCTTTTTTGAGTTTTAGACGTCCAATATATACTTAGTTTCTCGGTCGCTCTAGTTATTGCTGTGTAGAAAATATCATGGGAAACCATTTCATCGCAGTTTTCATCAATTACGATTTTAACACTTTTATATTCAAGACCTTGAGCTTTATGTATTGAAATTGCATATGCAAGTTGGAAAGGCACAAGTTTTGAAACTTGCTCGTCATTATCACTATCAAATTCCTTTTCTACAATAAGTCTTATAGTTGTAGTAGAATCCTCTTTATTTTCTAAAATATCAATTTCTTCACTAAAACCACCCAAATCTAAAATGCTTATATTAGATTCGACATTTAAATCAAAAACAATTGTGCTTTCTCTTTCGTAAACATTAATGATTTTTCCCTTAAGATTATTATAAAGAATAGAAGAAAACTTATTATTTTCTAAAAAAAGTATTGGATCGTTAATTTTGTAAGTTGTATTACCAATTTTAAAAGCTTGATTTTCATTTCTTTCTTGCATAATTGCATTTAAATTATTGATGCCATACAACCCACCATAGCTTAAGCAAAGAATAATCTGGTCGTCATTTTTTTCAAATAGAGAAGCATCTATCAATTCTCTGTTATATGAGTAGGACGATATTATTTCGTCGATATAAGGTTCTTTTTTTCTTACAATATCCCAAAATGCTCTCAAATCTTCTTTTGTTGTTCTATGTAACTCGTTTAATTCTTTATTGAAATCACCCAAAAGATACTTTGCAAATTTAAACCACGATCCGAATTCTATACTTTGAATTTGATAAATATCACCCAAAAGTATTAAATACTTAAATTCTCCCAATTCTAAGACCTTTTTAAAATCTGCATTGCTTACCATACTGCATTCGTCCACAAAAAGAAGGTCGCATTTTTCAGGGCGTTTTATGAATTTTTTTACAGTCATAAAGTCTTTTCTATTTCCGCCCACTTTTCTAAACATATTCATAACTGCTGGATTAGTATTGGAAATATATTTTTTCGTTGAATTCTGAAATATAGCCGAAATATGTTTAGCCATTGTACTCTTTCCTGTGCCAGCAGGTCCAAAAATGCAAACACCAGCACTTTTTTCAAACAGCGAAAGAATTAAAGCGTTTTTTTCTGGTGAATCAATTTTATATGCTGTTGAATTTAGCTTGTTTTGGACAACGGTTCTATAGTTAGGAAAAAATTTTCCTTTCAAATCAAAAAGTTTGTCAAAAATAAATTCAGTAGAGGACTCGTGCTGTCTAATGTAAAATAAATCCCCACTATTAACTATTTGTGATTCTGGTTTCCAGTTTAGCTTTGAATTAATCGAGTTTGTCAAAGATAATGCATTCTCTTTTTCTAAATTCAAGTCCTTAAAAGAATGATATAGAATCCCCTCTTGATTTGTTCTATTGGCGATTCTCCTATAAAAAAATTCATCTTCATGACCATTAGGTTCAAAGACTTCCAAAAGATATAGTAGCTGCGTATTATGTCCAATAAGTGACATTGCAAAAGGAAGATTATCAAATGGCTGCGGTTTAATGTTTAAGCCATGCGAATTTGGTTCATCAGAATACTGGTCTTTAATAACCTTATTATTCATAGTAACCAATAAATATTTCAACACATTATACCCATGATAATGTCCAACAATTGCTTCCCTTACCTTATCAAGTACTTTAAAAATAATTGATTCTCTTGTATTTTTTAAAACTATTGCTTTTACCGTTTTGTATTGAATAGAATTTTCAAGAATTATCTCATGTAAGCCCACAGATACATCTGTTAAATAACCCATTAAATTCTTGTACTCATTAAACATGCTTTTAACGTCAACAGTAAGGCCAACCAACTTACCCAAATTGTCAAATTCGCACGGTCTTACAGACACCAAATAATTAGTGGCGATTTTTATAGGAATGCTCAGTGAATTTACTTTTATTTTTTCATCTATCAAAGACAACTTAATCGCATATTTTGAATCAATTCTAAACTTAGAAAAAACAATAAACTCATTAAATTTGCTTGAAAAATCACTTGCTGTTCCTACCGTTGTTTCATACAAAACTCCATCTTTTACTATTATTGGAACAGACTTATAAATATAATATCTCTCTTTGCTTTCTACATCATTTGATGGATATTTTTTTACTGCATTATTTATTTCTTCATAATAAAAAGATAAGTAATCTGAATTAAGATAATTGAAATTATTTAAATTACTCAGTAACTCTACATCAAATCTATTTTTGAACCACTTTTTAATATCATATAAATAAGGAATATATTTCCAAAGTAACCTAGGTGCAGATATCTCATCAATTACATAGTGGGAACTAGATGCTTGAAGATATAAGTGCAAGTCACAAACAAAAGAAATATCTTTCCTATGTTTTTTCATGAATTCTGTAACCTTTCTAAGTAAGTCCTTATTCATGACACTTTCTAGATTGTTTGTTACGTTATAATAATAAACTCCGATATGTTCTAAAAGCGTTCTCAACTTTCCTATTATGTCAACACAAACTAAATTTATATCTTCATTTTCATTCTTAAGCTTTTCTAGATGTTTCTCAATTTGATTATTTTGTTTAATGATTAAATTAAGTACTAACTCGTTCATTATTACACTCCATATTGCAATTGCTATTTTATTGTTGCCGCTATTCTATTTACAAGGCGTTCAATCAAATCGTCAAAGCTTTTATAAAAAATAGTAGATTTTTGTGCTATATCAAAATGTAGTTTGTTTTTATCATTCTCTTCTCTTATATCAAATAGATGTATAACAATCTTTTCTAAAGCAGCTGCATAACCCGCTTCATAGTATGCACCTTCACAAGAGATACTAAAATCAGCAACTACAAAACGAGATTTTTTTATCCTATCGAAAATTTCTGGCATAATCCAATTATTTGTTTCGACACGATTCATAATAACGGGATTAAAGCCAGCTAAAACTATAGCTTTATAAATTGCATCAATTCTTTCAGTGTTTTGATCAAATTTTATGGCAATAAAAGCATCTTTATTCTTCACTGATTTTGAATTCTCTATACTGTCGACAGCCTTTGCTGTAAGCACAAAACAATCTATGTTTACCGAATTATCAACTATTGTTACAAGGCCATTTTTAAACATGCTATTTAAGAGAAATGTTCTATAATTCCTTTTTTCGCTTTCGTTTAAGTCTGGTTGCATGAAAAGAACATCGTCATCTAACGAAGACAATAAACACGGTTCACCTAAGTATTTTTGTTTTTTAAAAACGATTTTTATAATAATTTGAATTATTCCGTCTAAAGTTTTTGGGTACCACTGCTTTATCATTTCTTTTGTCAAAAAAACATTTTTTGAATTACAAAATTGACCCGATACTTCAAGTGAATCAGCCATATCACCAATAAAATATGTATTGAGCAAATTGTCAGAATTGTCGATTATTTCGTTTATAATGATATATTTTTTTATTTTTAATAATAGTTCTTGTTCATTTTCACTACTATATGGTTTAATCAAACAATATCTATAAATATGTTTGTTAAAATTTACTTCAAACAACATCGGGTTATCTAAATCAGATGCATCACCAAAAATTTCAAAATTTGATTGATTAAAGATAGGGTCTGTTGAATACTTCTTGCAGCTGTATGGATTAAAAATGTATTTGTTCATATGCCTTCCTTCTTATTTAAAAGCAAAATATGTAGTCTAAAAGTCACAAGAAAATAATAAAGTCATTAAGAAAGGCAGCCAAGTACTAAGTATATTTCTTGAGACACTGTATAAAATTTTATCTGATTTTCTTAAATTTTAAATTATTTATCTCTTACGTTTTGAACGTTTTGTGAAAGATTCCAAATTTAAAATTATATGTTTGCAAAACAACTGTCCTCATTACTTCAGACATTACTTTTAATTCACTATGTTCTTAAAAGAGTTAGGCTAATATCTTGTTATATAAATCTATCAGAGTAGGCTTAGATCTTTTAAATGTACATAATTACTAGCGATAGCAATTTAGAGTTTAACTCCATAGCCCGATTTTATTCATCTCTTTTTATTTTTGCTCTTATCTTGAATTCGCTTTCTTCTACAGAAAAGCGAGAATTATGAAAGAACGACTCATTGTCTTCGAACATAAAAATATTCCCTAACCTAATTGGATTACCAGCTTCTCCATCTTCCTCGATAAAAACAAACCATACTTCATAAGATTCTTTATGTTCGTCTCCAATTTCATATTCATGTCTGCTTAAATCAAATTCAACATTTTTTCCCGAAGTGCCCTTCACTTCAGCGTAGTGTCTTACTCCATCAATTACATATTCAATATCGTATCCCAAGCTATCATCGCCTTGATTGCATTTGTGCGCTTTCTCGCCATTGGAAGAAACCCACAAAACTGATCCATTCAAACCTATTCTTTTTTTTAAGGTATTAAACACTTTACTTTCGGCTATAAATCCATTTAATTCTTTCTTTTTATTAAGACTGGTATCATATGCTTTTGAAACATGATTTTTTCTTTTGCCATTAGATGGTTTTTTTCTAAGTTGTGGCTTTTCAGTGACGGCTTCTAAAACTGTATCATCGGCATTTTCAGCTATCTCTTCATTTAAAGCAATATAGTCAATGGGTTCACTATCATCTTCTTTGCTTGGAGGTATTCTATCATTTTTTTCACTCTCTTCATTAATCATTTCATCCCTTAGATGCATTTTTAATTCCTCTAAGTTGCCATTTTCTTTTTCTAGTTCAGATATTTGAATGCCAAAAACTTCTTCGTATATGATTTTGGGGTCTTCCTTAATGCTATTGTTGAATTGATGTTCCGTAAAATCATACATGCTAACAACCGACTCAAAATCTTGTTTAAAACCGTTACTTTCGATGATTCTCTTTATTTTATTAAGAAAATACTGTTCTCTATATGTTACTTTTAATTGAACAAAAATATCTTTGTAATAATCTTCGAGATGAATTAATTTAAAAGCAGCTTCGTTATAATCCGACACATCAATCTTTAATAATCCAAATAAATAAATAATAGTTTTTGGATTCGGGTTATTATAATCAAAGTCTTCTTTTAGTTGTTTACCATACTTTTCTTTCAATTCTTGTTTTGGTATTCTTGTAATCAAAAATAGAGTATTCCAAAATTCATTCTCATAATTGATTTGCTCACTAAAAAGCTCTTTCGACCTATTAAGATCAACAAGATTTTCATCATCGTCTTTAAGATATTTTTCAAGTTCCCCAATATCTTTACAGGATAACATGTTGCTATAAGTATCTTTCTCTGACTCAACTTTAAAAATAGTAGTGATAACTTCGGCGAACGCCATTCTAAAATCCATAATTTGTTTCAGTTGATCGATAGTTTTAATATTTGTAGGAACTTTAATAAATGCAGTTTCATTCGCGTAAATTAATTCGTAATTTGCAAGGCTTCCTTCGATCCGTGACTCACCAGAACTATATTCGACAACAGCTTCACAAACTAATATTATTTTAGTTCTTTTTAATCTATTCAAATCTACATTTTTGTTATCTTTCGCAATTCTTCGTGAGTAAATATATGGAAGGAGTTTTACATAATAATCTTGAAATGCTTTGTTACAACTATGCTCATTTCTGCTAATTACATTTGCATTAACAACTTCATCAATTGATCGTACAGCAAACATTTTCTTTACTTTGTTTTTTCCGGCTCTTTTTCCTAAAATCAATGTTGGAAATTTATCCAGTATTTCGTTGCTATAAATTTTATTCTCAACATAAAAAACTTCATCGTGATGCATGTAAGATGTTTTACCATTTTGTTTAGCTAAAACTAGTCCATCTTTTTTAAACTCTTCATATCTTTCATTTTCGAAAATCAAGTCATCAATATCATTTTTGTCAATTCTTTTGTTTAACTGTGTATAAATCCTTTTGCCAATCACAAAATCAGAACTATCTAAATTTGGTAGACTAAGTAAACATTCATATATTTTTGTTTTTGGTAGATTAGAGAAATCCTCAACAATACCAAGATTTTCAAAAAAAGCGTCCACTTCGTTTTTAACACGCTTTTCAAACATAGCTTCTAATTTTTCATAGTTTATATTAAGTGTCTCTATAACTGGCGATAAACTATAATCTGCAAACATTGTGTTATAACTATTTTCTTTTTTACCGCTTTTTGTGTTTAACCATTTAACTTCGGAAAATACTTTTTTAAGCCACGATGACATATAAGACTTTTTAATAGTTCTTTGACTATATTTGTACTTCGGAAGACCAATAATAGATGATTTATCATTTATTTCAGATTTTGAGGTAATGTGTTGATATAAATCATTATCATTTAAAATCCAAAAAATTATATCTTCAAAATCGCTATTCAACAGTATCTTATCTATTCCCTTAATTGAATCAACTTTTATCAATGTTGAGTCTAACTTATAAGCAAAATCATCATTGCTAACCGCCTCTCCCTTATCTGTGTAAATAACAGGATTGCATTTTGAATTAAATTCAAGATAGTCACGGTTCATTTCGTTTGGAAGTTTAATATTTTCAATTCGTGGGTATTTGCTCACTCCGATATATTCTAAGAATTCAACAAAAGTTCTATCATCGATTTCACTAAATCCAAGAGTTTCCTTATCGGCTATATATTTTGGTTCGATTTCAGAAGAATCAAGCAATCTTTGGCCAATATTGTTGCCATATTCAATCCCAAAATAGCAATTGAAGCATGGCTCCACTGCGTCGTTTTTTAAAACGATTTTTAGATCAATATTTGTTAGGGACGAAAGAAAAACTTGATTGTTCTTCATCCAACTTTCATACAACCATTTGAGAAAATCTTTAACTTTATCTGCTGAGTCACATTGTTTGTTTAGTTCATTAACAACTCTATCAAAGGAATATTCTTCCATATTGAACAT
This sequence comes from Bacilli bacterium, assembly GCA_024695405.1. Classification (GTDB taxonomy): domain Bacteria; phylum Bacillota_I; class Bacilli_A; order RFN20; family CAG-826; genus RGIG9670. Next base: position 1,955 of record JAILIF010000066.1, on the reverse strand, counting down.
AGAAAGCTTATTAACTAATTCTCTTCCTGTTTTCACATTTAAAGCATTGTATAATTTCGCTTCAAGTTCTTTATTGACGAATCTCATTTTGCTCCAAGTAGGAAGATTAAATATATTCACTGGGTTATTGAAAATTTTAGTGCTCTTATCGCATATTCTTTTTCCATCAGAATCTGTCAATAAAAAAGGACCGTAAGTCGCAGAATATCTATATTCTTCTAAATAAAGCTTGATAATCTCAACATTTTTACCATCTTTAATATAATCATCACCATTAGCAACAGCCAATTTGCAAAATTCATTGTATGGATAAAAAGAAATACCACATTCTTTAATAAACTCTCGTATTTTAGCATCATTGCAGTATATTAAAAGATTTGAGAAACTGTTTTTGTCAACTACCAAATCAAATCTATTATCAGAATATCTAGGTTTGTCTTCCAGCGATAAATAATTCCCATTTATAGAAGGAAAAACTTTGCATGTTTTAATCTTGGTTTTGATATTATTTGTGAAATTATATTCTGAATCCAAGAAATACACTTCTTTTGAAGGAATAACAAATTTTAAAGCTTCATAGTCACATTTATTCGTACTAGTTATTTCAACACTTTTTTCGATAATAAAATCAATTAAAATATCTAATAATCGTTTATTATTTTCGTTCTCTTTAACAAGTTTATTTCGTTCACTACTCAAATCAAAAGTTCCATGAACCAAAAAAGGCAGTGGCATAGGCATATCGGTTTTGAAATAAGAATAAAGAAAACCATGTTGTCTAACATCTTCTCTAACCTGAGAATCATCACTATAAGCAATCGTTAACTCGTACTTTTTGTTAGAGCCATTGAACTGCGGAATCGTTCCTTCTTTAGACCAGACTTTCCAAAAAGTCCTTTTTTCACCCTCCTCAATTCCACAAAAGTCTTTATCTTTAACAGCATCTATTTTTCTTGTTGCTTTTGGAGAAACAATTTCTATTGTTCGAATATGTTTCAAAAAAAGAAGTTCTTCAAATTGAAACTCGACTAACTGATTTTGGATTGTTTCAATATATTTATTTTCACAATTTAAAACAACCGCAGTTGTGTATCCGTCTTCCAGATATGTATTCTTTAGGACTAAATCATTATCAACAGAAGCAGAACATAAAATAGCTATCCTATCAATTTTATTCAACTCATCGATGTGTGTTCTGTCAGTATTCGTTTTATAAAAATCAAGTTGTTCTCTTGCTTTTGTTTCAGAAAAGTAAACATTAAAATCTTTGGTATAAATAGAAATGTCACTCGACCAGTTTAAAACCGATCTAAAACCCAATCCTTTACATCCAATGGTGTTTTCATATTTAGAACTAGCATCGGTATGCATTAGGGAAGCAACACCTCTACCGTTAAATGGACTACCATTATTAAGAATTATCAAATAATTATCTCTGAGAATAAATTTGATTTTAATTTCTTGACATTCGTCAGTAAAACAATCATCGGCATTTTGCATCAATTCATAAATTTGTCTGCTCTTGTAATCGTTCTTGGTTTTATTTTCGTTGTTAAAATCAGAAATGATATCTATGGCATTTGATAGATATTTCTTTTTAACACTTTCAATCTCTTTTTCTATATAAATAACTTGTTCATTTTTTTGATTAGTCATAAAACAATTATACTTTCAACTTTTTCTTTATTGAACAACCTTTAAGACTCTTTCCCACATTACCGCCCAATGCCCTCATTACTTCAGACATTACTTTTAATTCACTATGTTCTTAAAAGAGTTAGGCAAATATCTTGTTATATAAATCTAATAAAGTAGGGTTAGATTTATTAAATGTATACGTATTACTAGTTATTTCAAACTTATCTGAACCAATATCATATTCTATTTCATTAATAGAACGAATATTACCATCACTATCAATGTATGTAGTAGATATATAACTATAATTAGGGTTA
>JAILIF010000068.1 GCA_024695405.1 Bacilli bacterium | reverse complement strand
ACGTTGCGTTAACCTCGCCAAATCTTAACGCAATGTGTTTTTGTTATGCTCAATATTCTAATTATGAATATGTAACTTGTCAAATTTATGACATGTTAACGCAACAAAACTTAAAACATTTTTTCATCTAATAGATTTTTTATTATCGTTGCATTAAACTTGTCATCTAACAATAAAGTGCTAAAGATAAACTTGTCTTCAACATCTAATAAATAGGCTTCAAAAAAACATTTTTAATTTATTTAGAAGTTTTATCCACATGTATGCTAAAAATATATCTCTTTTTATGAGCACAGGTATAAGTCTATTCTCTACACAAGAATATTTAGTTTTTAATTACTCAACCATTGTGAAATTATCTAAAACAAAAAAAGACAGGAGTAAACTCCTACCATGTTCGTTTAAACTTTTTTCTCCCATCTTGCATACAAAAATAACCTTTCATTATTTTCTAGGCTAATCGCATTTTGAAAATTATATTTATTAACACATTCAGGTTCTAAAAACCATCCAGTAAAAGCATATCCGATATAGGTAGGTTCCGATGGCTCAATCACAATTTGCCCGTTTAGTACGTTGTCTAGCAAATAATAATTTTCGCTATCCATATTGTATGAATATATAACATTAGGTAGCATAAATTCACAGTAAGAATCGAAATTCTCAAGGTTGTACCAATAATAATCGAATGTTTGAACAACGGGTGTAACAATTCTTTTTTTCGAACAATTGAAAACATTAAGTTTACTCGAGGTATCATTTAATATCGTAGTAAAATATCTAATATTGTCGTAAAAATAAATGTTTTTTAAATTAATATTTCCACTAATTTTTGGAAAATAAATATAAGTCTTTGCATGAGCACCATTAGTTCCCTCATATCCAAGATACTCAACTGGAATATCGTTTATTCTACCAGGAATTCTAATACTTTGTTGATTAAGACCAGATTCTGTAAAACCTACAATTGCTATTGATTCGCTTTCTCCATCGTACCAATATCTGCCAGGTTTTAAAATAATATATTCAAAAAAACCTTCTTTATGTATCTCTGGATTTCCGTTACACCCAGAAAGTGATAATGCGCTCAATAAAAAAGTTACAGCAAAAGCGCTTTTTTTATGAAAAAAATTTTTATACATACCCCCTCATTTCTTTTTAAGTACTCTAATATTAATTAATCAATTTGCAAATAAAAATTAATTCTAAAATTTAAAATAAAGTGCTAAACTCCTTAGGCATTGGAGCAGTGAACTTCATTTTTTTCCCCGTAATAGGGTGAGTTAAATCAAGTTCATAAGCATGTAACCCTAAACGTTTAATTGGATTAGATGGTTCGCCGTATTTATCATCCCCTATAATGTGGTGACCCATTTCTCCTAAATGAACACGTATTTGATTTTTACGTCCAGTATCGATATTTACATCGAGTAATGAATATTTTTCATTAGCTTTAATTACTTTGTAATGTGTGATTGCAAGTTGACCATCTCCAGCTTTTTTAGAAGAATACATCATATTTTGAGAATTCTTTTTTAAGTAACTTTTGATTGTTCCAGATGGTTTTTCCATAACACCTTCAACGATGGCGTAGTAGCCACGTTTTGAAACAATGTCGTTCCATTTTTCTTGTAAAGCTTGTTGGATTTTAACGTTTTTCGCGACCATTAAAACTCCAGAAGTGTCTTCATCAAGTCTATGGACTACAAAAACACGATTATGTTTATCTTTTTGTTGGACATAGTCGCTTAGCATTCTATAAGCAGTACTACTTTTTTCCTTATCGCTAGCGATAGATAATAATCCTGAAGGCTTATTAATAACTATAATTTCATCATCTTCATAAATTATTGGAAGACGACTTCTTGTTTTCTTTTTAATTGGTGAATTAGAAACAATTACAGTATCTCCTGGATATAGTTTGAAGTTAAATTGAGTAACAGGAGCTCCATCAACAGAAACTCTATGAGAACCTAATAACGATTTAACTGAGTTTCTTGATTGGTTGGAGAATGTTTCTAAAAGAAAAGAAAGAAGTTCGCATTCTTTTTTAACAGGATATTGACGAAGATTTTTATAATCTTTAGTCTTAGTTACTTCTTTTTTCTTTTCGTTTTTATTCATGGTTAGCCATTTTCTTAAGTATCATTGTGACGATTGCTTTTGCAACATTAAGACCAGTAACTTTTTCAAATTCTTCAAAGAAGGCATTTGAGTTAATTTCACATAAAATAGGATCTTCGTTTTCATCAAATACTAGATCGATTCCTGCATATTCTATGTTTAATTGGTCTGCAATATATTGAGCAAAATTGAAATATTTTTCAGCATTTTCGATAGTGGCACCATCTGCAGTGTCACCATAGTTACTTCTAAAGTCAGCGTGATTAAATCTAACGAATCCACCAAATACTTTTCCGTCAATAATTAAAACCCTTAAACTTCTTCCATAACTAGAAGCGATATATTGTTGGAAAAGAATAGGGTTTCTATAAATTTCAGCATATAAATTGGAAAGTTCCTTGTAGTTATTCACTAAATATACTCCTTCACCTAATGAACCATAAACTTTCTTTACGACCATAGGGAAGCCAAGTTCTTTAATAACTGTATTTAAAAATAAATAATCATCATTATGTGGTTCTCTATACATTAAAGGACCAGCGAATGTTTTAGGCATTCTAATTCCTCTATTAGAGCATTCAATATAAGTAAGAACTTTATCATCACAAAGCTTAATAAAGTCTGCTTTGTTAAACAATCTAATTCCTGCTTTTTCTATAAAACGTGCAAGATAGTTATCTTTGTCAAGATAAATAACAAAATCAGCTTCAAATGTTAATTGAGTATTGTTATTTTCAATTCTTGCTAAAGTACCATCGTTAACTAAAACAGTAATTGGGACGTTAACTTTACTAAATTCGTCCATTAAACGATCAATTTTGTATCTATTATGTCCAACCTCTTGGTTGACTATGATTACGCCTTTCATAACTATTTAATTAACTTAAATCTTCCTTCGCTTCTATCGTGTTCATCGATAATCATCTCGGTATTACCAGAAATTTTAATAGTTCCACTAAGTGGATTCTTAATAGAAACTATATCGCCAATAATATTACCCTCAACTTCGCTATATTCAAAACATAAATCACAATTTTCAAAAGTGCAATCTATAAATTTTAATCCTTTTGTATAACAAAGTGGTTGAGTTCCAGAAATTTTACAATTTTTAAAAGTGATTCCATTTGCGTACCATGCAAGGTATTCACCTTTAACAACAGAGTCTTCTACTAATACGTTTTCCGCGTGCCAAAATGCATCTTTGGTATCAAGAACAGAGTTTTTAATGTGTAAATTCTTAACGTATTGGAAAGAATATTTTCCTTTAAATGTAAGATTATTGATTTCAATGTTCGAACTCATAAAGAAAGCATAAGGCCCAGTGATTGAAGAATCTTTTAGTTTGATATTATCTACTTTCCAGAAGATTTCGTCAGAAGCAAATTCTGAGTTAGTCATAGTTACGTTTTTACATTCTCTAAGTGCTTTAACCCCATTAGATTTTACGTTTTGAATAACTACAGTATCGTCATACCAAAAAGCTGCTCTGCAAAGATCAGTCATAGTGGAGTTTTTAATTTCTAAATTGGTGTTATGCCAAAATGGATATCTTAAATTAAAAGTAGAGTCATTAACTAAAATATCACTACACTCTTTAAAGGCTGACTCACCATCAACTGGTCCATCAATTGTGATATTTTCAAACTCTACATCTTTAGATCCGTAAAAAGCTCTTTCTTCATCTGTTTTAATATTAGTAATTTTTTTCATGTGATAATTCTACTACTTAATTTTATTAAGCGCCATCAATATGCTTATCACAAACGTTTTCTTCTTTTCTTTGTTTATTCTCTTGTTCACGTTCTCTAAACATATCAATATCTTCACCAGTCATATAACGTGAACGCTTTTTCTTTTTTAAATATTTATTCATCTCTACACTCCACGTATTCTCTAAAAATTTCCATATCTTTTTCGTTAGTAAATAATGCCATGAAGAATCTATTGCCCATTGCTCCTGATAATACATCTGCATATCTACCACAAAGTTTTAAACAAGACTGGTATCTATCATATATATCATAGTCACTATGTAGATATCTAAATTCATCTCTTCTTGAAGCACAAGCACAGAAATAATGGTCTCTATGGAAAACTTGTACTGCAGTGCCATTTGCTACTACTTCAGCATATATTTCAAAAGTATCAGCGGAATTAGCAAAGTTAATCATATGAGGAGTGTATCCTCCAGCAGGACGCATATTAGTTTCTAAAGGTATAATCTCATCTTTCTTAGCAAAGCCAGGGATATCTTCAGTTAACATAAAGAATTCTAAGTGGAAATATCTTTTCTTAACACCGAAAGCTTTAATAGCTTTTTTGCCTGCTTCTAATAACTTATAAGGAACATTAGGTAGTGTGTAATAGAATAAGTCTTTCTTGTTTTGAACAATGTTAGCGATTGATGGTGGGAAGAAATTAGAAGCAGCAAAAACTACTTCTGAGTTTTCATCTGCGATTCCATCAAAACTTATGATATTACCTGATAAGAATTGTTCACAAATGTATTCAATATATGGGTTCTTTTCTTTATAGAACGCATTTAAATCATCTTCATTTTTAATCTTGTAGTCACCAGCAGCACCTACTCCAATGTTAGGTTTAATGAAAACTGGATAACCCACTTCTTTAATGAATTTAAGTAAGTCTTCTTTTTCTCCAACTAGAGTATATTTGGCGGTCTTAAGTCCTGCGAGTTTATATTTCTCTTTCATTAAGGACTTTTTCTGCCAATAAACTAATTCATTTGGTCTAGGACCATTTTTAACATCGAATATTTCTCTAAGTCTAGCGTCTCTTTCTAGCCAGTACTCATTCATACTTTCGATATATTCGATTTCACCATATTTGTTTCTAAAATACCAAACTGCTTCTACTTCTCTATCAAAGTTTTCCATGTCATAACAGCAGTAGTACTCAGTTAGATATTCTTTTAGTTCATTAGATAAGGAATCATATGGACAGTCTCCAACTCCGAGCACATTAAATCCGTTGTTTCGTAACGCTTTTACAAAACACCAGAAGTAATCAGGAAAGTGTGGGGAGATAAAGACAAAATTTCTCATTATTTTACCATCGTGAATTGTTTAATTTTCTTATATAAATATTTAAGTCTTGGATACATTTTAAGATATACGTTTTTGAATAAATGTTCATAAATTTTGGCATCTTCTTCATTAGGAGTATATTCTTCAACTACATGTACCATCTCTTTAATAGCTTCTTCGGGAGTAGCAAATTCTTTCATCGCGACAAATACCGCAATAGCAGCACCTAAAGAAGTAGATTCTTCAGTTTGAACTTTCTTAACTGGGAGATTAAAGATATCCGCAGTTATTTGACATATAGCAGTAGATTTACTACCTCCACCAGAGATTCTAATCTCTTTAACTTTATGTCTTTGCGAACGTTCAATACTTTGTAAACCTTCTTTCAAAGCGAACGCGATACCTTCAATAATTGCTCTATAGAAGTGGTTTCTTGTGATAGTGTCAGAGAAGCCAATAACAGCACCTTTTGCTAAAGGTCTAGCAAGACCTGGCCCCCAATAAGGTTGTAACATAAGTCCATCACAACCAGCAGGAACATCCACTAATCCTTTATTAAGGATTTCTTCTACTGCCATTTCTTGGATTTTTGCTTCATCGATTAATTCTCTACCAAATTCTCTTGAGAACCATTTAAGCATCCAATAACCACGGTAGATTTGTACTTCCATATTGTACCAACCTGGAACTGCTGCTGAATATGCAGGTAAGAATGGTTCTGGTTCGTGATATTTTTGGTTACTAACTTCAATAGTGCAAGCAGTACCATAACTAACTGCGCCAATGCTTCTATCCAAAGCACCAACACCAATAGTTTCTGTTCCTTTATCTGGACCAGTAGCGTACATCATAATATTCTTTGGCAAACCTACCATCTCTGCAATATCATCTTTGATGACTCCAATAGGAGCACCTGGTTGAGTGATTTCACATAACATTCTTTTTGGGATGCCAAATAAACAACCCATCATTCCTTTAGTATTATGCCATCTTCTATGTTTATGATCTGTTGGGTAGTGACCAACATAACCAGCGACAGAGTCAGTTAAGTTACCGGTTAATTTATAGTTTAAATAAGTCGAGATACTTACATATTTATCTACTTTTTCCCATATTTCAGGTTGGTTTTCTTTAATCCAATGTGCCATTGTTCTACGTCTATTTAAAACAACTGTGTCTTTCATACCTACTAACTTAAAAAGTAGTTTATAAATTGGATTTATTTTCTCTTTAGCCTCCGCTAGTCTTTGGTCTAACCAAAGAATGCATGGTCTAAGTGGTTTGTAGTTTTTATCTAATACTACTGCAGTGTCTCTAAAGGTTGTAACTGTAGCACCTGCAATTTTTTTTAAAGCGTCTTTGTTGTTTTTAGTTAATCTTTTAAGGACTTCAACTGCGCAGTCCCAGTAGAAGTTTGCTTCTTGTTCTCCATAACCTTTTTTAGGAGAGAAATATGCTGGTTCATAAATTTTCTTTTCAAGTCCAATGATGTTACCTTTTTTATCAAAGATACCAGCACGAACTGATTGAGTACCAAAATCAAGTGTTAATACATAAGGATTTTCCATGCAGTAATACCTCCAACATTTTTCAATATTACCATAAACATTATACCCCACTACAAAAAAAGTTTTTGAAAAAGTCTCGCGTGTGATAATATATACAAGCGTTAGTGCGATAAATTCGCACGCTATAAAAGCAAATGGAGGCAAATATGGCAGATAAAAAATACGTTTATCCTTTTGAAGAAGCCTATGGTTTAGGGAAAGAACTTTTAGGTGGTAAAGGTGCTGGCTTAGCAGAAATGACACATATCGGTGTTCCAGTTCCAGAAGGATTTACTATTACAACAGAAGCTTGCACTCTCTATTATGATAGTGGCAAGAAAATCCCAGAATACGTTGAAAAAGCTATCTTCGACGCAGTTGCTGGTATTGAAAAGAAAACAGGTAAAAAATTTGGTGGAGATAAGAACCCACTCTTAGTATCTGTTCGTTCAGGTGCTCGTGTTTCTATGCCAGGTATGATGGATACAATCCTCAACTTAGGTTTAAACGAAACAACATGTGCAGCTTTAGCAAGAGAAACAAACAATGAAAGATTTGCTATGGACTCATACCGTAGATTTATCTTAATGTTTACTAACATTGCTAAAGGTCATCCAAGAACAGATATGGATAAGATGCTCGATGATTTAAAAGCATCAAAAGGCTACAAACTCGATACAGAAGTTACTACTGAAGAATTAAAAGTTTTAGTCGGTAAATATAAAGATTACTACAAGAAAGTATTTGGTGAAGAATTCCCAACAGATCCAAAAGTACAATTAATGGAAGCTGTTGCAGCTGTCTTTAGAAGCTGGGACAACCCACGTGCTAATACTTATAGACAAATGTATTCAATCCCATATTCATGGGGTACTGCTGTTAACGTTCAATCAATGGCATTCGGTAATAAAGGTGAAACTTCAGGTACAGGTGTTGCCTTCTCACGTAACCCAGGTACAGGTGAAAAAGTTATTTCCGCTGAATACTTACCAAACGCACAAGGTGAAGACGTTGTTGCTGGTATTAGAACTCCTCTTCATATTGAAGAACTCAAAGCTCGTATGCCAGATGTTTACGATCAATTCGTCAAAACAATCAAGACTATGGAAGCACATTACAAAGATATGCAAGACATGGAATTCACTGTTGAAGACGGAAAATTATACTTCTTACAAACAAGAAATGGTAAGAGAACTCCTGCAGCAGCATTAAAGATCGCTTGCGATTTAGTTGATGAAGGCGTTATCGATGAAAAAGAAGCAGTCTTACGTATGGACCCTGTTTCATTCGACAAACTCTTATTACCAGGTTTTGATAAAGATGAATTAGCTAAAGCTAGCCCAATCGCTACAGGTTTAGCAGCTGGCCCAGGTGCTGGTACAGGTGCTATCGCATTCACTGCAGAAGAAGCTCAAGCTAGAAAAGCTAAAGGTGAAAAAGTTGTTCTCGTTAGAGCAGAAACTTCACCAGAAGATATCGTTGGTATGGTCGCCGCTCAAGGTGTTCTCACTATGAGAGGTGGTATGACATCTCACGCAGCTGTTGTTGCTCGTGGTATGGGTAAGTGCTGTGTTTGTGGTTGTGCTGCTGCAATCATCGATGAAGAAGCACGTACATTAACAATTAACGGTAAAGTTTACACAGATAAAGATGTTATTTCCCTCGATGGAAGTACAGGTAAAGTCTATGAAGGCGCATTAAAGACTGTTGAACCAGATTTAACTGCTGGTTACTTCGGTAGATTAATGGGATGGGTTGATCAATACCGTGACCTTAAAGTCAGAACAAACGCTGATACACCAAGAGATGCAAAACAAGCAAAAATCTTCGGTGCTCAAGGTATTGGTCTTTGCCGTACAGAACATATGTTCTTCGCTAAAGATAGAATCTTCTCAATGAGAAAGATGATTTTAGCTGACACAGTTGAACAACGTAGAGCAGCATTAGCTGAAATCGAACCAATGCAACAAGCAGACTTCGAAAGCTTATACGAAGAAATGTTACCATACAGTGTTAACGTTAGATTATTAGACCCACCTCTACACGAATTCTTACCACAAGAAGAAGAATTAATCGTTGAATTAGCTAAGGCTATTGGTAAAACAGTAGACCAAGTTAAAGATAGAATTGCTGAATTACACGAAGCAAACCCAATGATGGGTCACCGTGGATGTAGATTAGCTGTTACATATCCAGAAATCTGTGAAATGCAAACAACTGCTATCATCAAAGCAGCAATCAATGTAACTAAGAAAACAGGCGCTAAGATTGAACCAGAAATCATGGTTCCATTAGTACTTGAAGAAAGAGAATTAGCTTTCGTTAAAGCAATTATCACAAAGACTGCTGATGCATTAATCGCTGAAGCTGGTGTTAAGATGACTTACCACGTCGGTACAATGATTGAAATTCCAAGAGCAGCATTATTATCAGATGAAATCGCTAAACACGCTGAATTCTTCTCATTTGGTACAAATGACTTAACTCAAATGACATTCGGTTTCTCACGTGATGACGCTGGTAAATTCTTACCATCTTACTACGACACTAAGATCTTAGAAGAAGATCCATTTAAGACATTAGATCAACGTGGTGTTGGTAAATTAGTCAAGATGGCTGTCGAACAAGGTAGAGCTACAAGACCTGATTTACACATCGGTGTCTGTGGTGAAACTGGCGGTGAAGCAAACTCAATCGAATTCTACCACAAGGTTGGATTAGACTATGTCTCATGTTCACCATTCCGTGTTCCAGTTGCTAGATTAGCTGCTGCACAAGCTGCAATTAAATTCCCAAGAAAGAAATAATTGTAGATAACAACAAAACAACTCGCCTTTCGGGGCGAGTTTTTTAGTTTTATTAAAATTTAATAAATTAGAGGTTAAGTTCTTTCTTAATTTTTGAGAGATTATCTATTTCTAGTGGAGTCAAATCAGACACAGATATTTTATTAATATCACAAATGTGTAAATGAACATGGACATCCGATAAGAAATCATCACCATCAAGATTCTTATCTAGGTCATAAGCCATATATACTTCGTCAAAAAAATCTTCGTAAGTTAATTCATCAGGAAGCCTACCTATCACCGCTTGTTCTTTACTTTTTCCATTCTGGTATGTAACAACATCTCCTTCTTTAAATAAAATAGGGATAGGCACTATCTCACAGAAGGGATAACTCGGTTTGTTTTCTTTTCTAGGATCGTTCTCTAAATAATACTTATTTGTTTTGTCTGAAATGTAACCTTCTTTTTCATAATCGTCTATTGCCATCTGCAATAATTCTTTTTCATATAAGTTTTCAGTTTTTTCTTTTAGGGCTTTAAAAAATTTGCTTCTTAGTGATTTATTAATATATTCTTCGACTAGTGTTGCAAATTGTAAAATTGAGTATTCTTGTTTATGCAAAAGCAAATAATCGCGAACTTTTTCGGATGAAATGCAGTCTAAGATTTCTGAAATAACATCATTTTCAGTAATTTCATTCAAAAGATCTTCTTCTTTATTACTTGATTGTTTCATCTAAAATATCCTCAAATAATTCGTCAACATCATTGTAGGTCTTTGAAGGGATTTTTCCCTGTTCCATTAATTCAATTTCTTTAAGTGCCTCACGTGTTGTTTTGTTTGGCATGTTTCTTTTAATTGCGAATGGTATTCTTTGTTCTCTAACTGTTTGCTTAACAAAAAGAGTAACTGCTTGATTAAGACTTAAACCTAAATCTTTAAATAAAAGAGTTGCTTCTTTTCTTAATTCTGCATCCATACGAATTGTCACATTTACATTTCCCATAATTTAAGTTCTTCAAACTTAGATTATTTAATTTGCACAGTAATTGCAATGAAAATTATTTGCAAATTGTCCTTAGATCTTTAGTTATTACTATAGGATATCCAGCACCAAAGAATCTCATTATTGTGAATCTATGTCGTTTGGAAATAACAAATCCATTTTTCTCATAAAACTTTATAGCTTTTTCATTTTTTGAGAATACTTCAGTAACAATTGATTCATAATTACCAAATGATACTGCTTTGTTAATAAGAATTGTGCCTATTCCTTTGCTTCTATTAGAAGGATGAGTAACGAGGGTATCTAAATATAATTCCTTATCACTTTTAACTGCAGGTTTTTGAAATACGCCGTTCATTTGTTTACTGATAATTGCACCTTTGAACTTGCCAAAGTATTTCTGACAAATCTCTTTTTTAAAGTTTATAGGCCTAATTTTGTTAGTGCCTAGCCCCATAAGTCCAAGAACTTTATTATCTTCTAGATAGCAAAGGAATAGTTTAGGATCAAAAATCTCAATAAATAGTTTCTTTTTGAGCTCTACATTCTTAGAAAAAGTCATGAATTTACCAAAACCTTCTAAGAATAATTCAACTGCTTCTTCTTTTTGAGATGATGTGAGTTCACCAAATTCGATTATATTATCTTCCATAGCCATTCCTTACATGATAATTGCAGTAATAAGGAAGCAAACTGCAGAGATTAAAGACATAGGTGTCATAACAAACTTCTCTTTCTTACTTGGAGAGATGATGTTTAAGAATGTATTTCCAAAGAAAAAGGCTGCAAATACAAAACATATTACTCTAGTAACTGTGTAATTAATGAAATAAGGAACAATACTACCTGAAGCTAAGATGATATATAAAGCAAATATTTGAGTTAATAACTGAGATATTCCAATAATTCTAATTTTAGGAGGCCATACTTTACCAAATCTTCCACCCATAGAGAATTCTCCTAAAGGAAGGCCAGAAATTAGTAAAATAGACATAACAATAACAACAGCGAGTAACGCTGCTCCAATAAAAACTTGTACCATATATTACTTATCTATCCTTTTCTTCTTTTAAAAGTTGGTTATAGAAATCTAAATCAAACTTTTAAAAGAAGAAAAGGATAGATAAGTAATATATGGTACAAGTTTTTATTGGAGCAGCGTTACTCGCTGTTGTTATTGTTATGTCTA
>JAILIF010000055.1 GCA_024695405.1 Bacilli bacterium | reverse complement strand
ACTTTGATTTTTTACATAACTAGCGATAATGAAGTACATTAAGTTTTTGTATTCTAAATATACTTTGCCAATTGCTTCATTATCCCCGTTAATAAAGCCTATTGCTGTATGTTTTGAAATTCCCATAGCCTCTCTCATTAATTAAGACAAATAATATGTCTAAAACTGCTCATTTCTTCAAAAATAATTATATAAACAAGTAGTCAATATAATAAAGATATATAATTATCAATGTGAATAGCAGAAAAATTAAACTAACTTTTCTTTTGATATCCTTTACAATAGCCTCGATTTATTTCTTGGTAATTGGCATTTTTGTTTTTCAAAAAATAAGCTTGGATGATGAAGGTGTTATTCTTGGTATCTTTTTTTATTCATATATCGGCTTATTGCTATTTCTTCTTCCTTCATCATTAATGTACATTGCATATGGAATTATTGGTAAAAAACAAATAAACAATCCTGAAAAAAATATATTTTAGACGCTGAGATTCTTTTAATTAGCTTATTAATTATAAGTCCATATTATTCGATCAATTTTTATTTTACCAACAAATGGTTTGATTCGTATTTGCATTTTAGAAGAAATAATCAAAAGAACTAAATGCTTAAAAATTAGAATTTCTTTCAACGGGTTCACTTTCTTTTTGCTTGACACATCATCAATCTATTAGTAATATACCTATTAGTAATATAGTAAAGGAGAATTTTATGGAATATATCATCCTTAGCATGCTTCTATGTAAAGCAATGACTGTATATGAAATTAGAAGCTATGTAGTTAAAAACTTATCAACTGTATGTAGCAATAGTCTAGGCAGCATCCAAACCGCGATTAAGAAAATGTTATCTAAAGGTTATATTGAAGTAACTGAATATGTAGAAAACGGGCTCAATAAGAAAAAATATAGCATCACTAGTAAAGGTGTTGAGGAATATAAGAAGTGGGTTGGTACCCCTATTAATCTTTCTAAGATGACTAATATGGAAGAAAGTAAGTTATTCTTCTTAGGCATCGCACCTAAAGATAAACGTGTATCATTCTTAGAAAAATTGATTAAAGATTTAGAAGAAGAATTAAAACAATTAACCGCTATTCAAGGATTTGTATTAAATGCAAAGAATGCAGTTATTAAAGATAATGTTGCCACTATTTCTAAAGAAGCTAAATATGTAGATAATCTTTTATCTGTATCTAAAGAAAAAGACTTAAGTGTTGTTTTAAGCAATACATATGACTATCAAATGTCTTTACTTAAATACGGTATTGAAAGAACTAAGTTTGATTTAGATTTCTATAACCAACTTTTAAAAGAAGAAAAGGATAGATAAGTAATATATGGTACAAGTATTTATTGGAGCAGCGTTGCTCGCTGTTGTTATTGTTATGTCTATTTTACTAATTTGTGGCGTTCCATTAGGGGAATTCTCTATGGGTGGAAGATTTGGTAAAGTATGGCCTCCTAAGATAAGAATTATTGGAATTTCACAATTATTAACTCAAATATTTGCGTTATATATCATCTTAGCTGCAGGTAGTATTGTTCCTTATTTCATTAACTACACTGTCACAAGAGTTATATGTTTTGTATTTGCAGCGTTCTTCTTTGGAAATACATTCTTAAATATCATCTCACCAAGTAAGAAAGAGAAGTATGTTATGACACCTATGTCTTTAATCTCTGTAGTTTGCTTTCTTATTACTGCAATTATCATGTAAGGAATGACTATGGGAATAAGCATAATCGAATTAGGTGAATTAACACCAAGTCAAAAAGAAGAAGCAGTCGAATTATTTTTAGAAGGTTTTGGTAAATTCATGACTTTTTCTAAGAATGTAGAGCTCAAAAAGAAACTATTTATTGAGATTTTTGATCCTAAATTGTTCCTTTGCTTCTACAGAAGGGATGAGTGACTAGAGTATCTAAATATAATTCTTTATCATCTTTAACTGCAGGTTTTTGAAATACGCCGTTCATTTGTTTACTGATAATTGCACCTTTGAATTTAC
>JAILIF010000054.1 GCA_024695405.1 Bacilli bacterium | reverse complement strand
TTTAATGTAATTAAAATGTTAATTGATTAATATGCTAACTAAAAGAAAAACAGGTGTTATTTTATCTTATATTTTAATGATTGCCGAAGTACTTTCGACATTATTGTTAACCCCGTTTATTATTAGAACATTAGGGCAATCAGAATACGGAGTTTACAAACTAGTGGGTGTTGTTAGTACTTATCTTCTACTTTTAGATTTAGGAATAGGAAATGCAGTTGTAAGATTTGCTTCTAAGTTTAGGGCAAACTCTGATAACGAATCTATTAAAAAATTATTAGGCGTGGTAACTATTTACTACATAATTATTTCTATTATTACTATAATAATTGGATTTGTTTTGTTTTTCCTATTTCCTCTAATATTTGCTGTTGGATTAACGTTAGAAGAAATTGAATTGGGTAGGAAATTGCTTATTATTATCATGATAAACGCAGCTTTTACTTTAGGGACAACAGCTTATCATAATTATCTTATTGCTTATGAAAAATTTGCTTTTTCTAGAATTAGTTCAATAATTTCTATAGTAATTCGAATTACTCTTGTTTTTCTTTCTATCCATCTAGGGTTTGGTAGCATTAGCATCGTTTTAATTCAACTATTTTTAACGATTTTATTTAGAATAATTGATATTTTGTATGTTTTATTTGTTTTAAAAATTAAACCTACTATCAAAAATGTTGATAAAAATTTCGTTAAATCAATTCTGTTTTATTCTGCTTTCATTCTTCTACAAATGATTGCAACTCAAATTAGTGCGAGTGTTGATTCGATTTTAATTGGTTCTCTCGTTCAATCTTCCTCAATTATTTTAGGGATTTATGGAGTTGGCACGCAAATAGTACAGTATTATCAGTCAATAGGATCTGCATTTAATGATGTATTAATGCCTGGCGTTGTTGAAATAGTAGAAAAAAATGAAAACTCTTCTGATTTGGTTGAAAATGAAATGATAAAAATAGGAAGAATTATAATTATGTGTTTAGGCATTATTCTAATAGGGTTCATTTTTTTTGGAAAAGATTTTATTATTTTGTGGACTAGCGAAGAAAATTTAGATGCGTATTATGTTTCTTTGCTACTCATGATTGCGTACACATTTACTCTATCACAAAGTGTTGGAACACAAGCTCTTTGGGCTAAGAACGAACAAAAAGAACTTTCGTTTATAAAAATCGGTATAGTTATTCTTAATGTTTTATTAACGGTCTTTTTGGTTAAATGGAATCCTCTTATTGGAGCTACGATTGGAACATTCCTTTCACTCTTTTTAGGAGATGTTGTTTTGACTAATGTGCTATTTAAAATAAAACTTAAAGTTAATTTGTGGAAGTATTATGCTGGGATGTTTAAAAAAATATGGTTTGTTTTTTTGCTAACAGCAGTTGTTGCCTTTGGATGTATGCATATTCCAATAGTGGGTTGGATTGGGCTTGCTATTAAAATATTCGTGATTTGTGCATTCTATAGTGTTAGTATCTATTTCTTAGGGATGAATAACTACGAAAAGAATGTTATTAATAACTTTTTCTTAAAATTTAAAAAGAAAAAAAATAATTGAAAAAGAATATTAGGGCTATTGTATAATTTAAAGAGGGGTATAAGAATTGATATGAATATTGCGATTGCGGGTGCAGGATATGTTGGACTTTCGATTGCTATTTTGTTATCGCGCTATCATCATGTTAAAATAACGGATATTATTCCAGAAAAAATTGAAATGATTAACAAGCGTCTTTCGCCCATTCAAGATGCTTATATTGAAGATTTTTTTAAGAATAAAAAGCTTAATTTAGTAGCGACTTTAAACGCTAATGATGCTTATAAGGATGTGGATTATGTTGTCATTGCTACTCCTACTAATTATGATGCCGATAAAAATATTTTCGACACTTCTCAAGTGGAACAAGTGATTGAGCTTGTTTTATCTATTAATAAAAATGCTACTATAGTTATCAAATCAACTGTACCTGTTGGCTATACAAAAAATATTCGAAACAAATTTAAAGCTAACAAAATTTTGTTTTCTCCAGAATTTTTAAGAGAATCAAAAGCGTTAGAGGATAATCTCTTTCCTTCAAGAATTATTGTTGGTTGTGATAAAAAAGAAATAAAAGAAGCCGAAGTATTTGCAAATCTTTTGAAAGATTGCTCGTTAAAAGATAATGTCTCTGTTTTGTTTATGAGTACAACAGAAGCTGAGGCTGTTAAATTGTTTGCTAATACATATTTAGCGTTGAGAGTTTCATACTTTAATGAACTAGATACCTATGCTGAACTTAAAGGATTAAACACAAGAAATATTATTGATGGTGTTTGTTTGGACCCACGTATAGGAATGCACTATAACAATCCTTCGTTTGGATATGGTGGATATTGCTTACCGAAGGATACAAAACAATTAAAAACAAATTTTAAAGATGTGCCTGAAAACATTATTTCTGCTATTGTAGAATCTAATCGTACTAGAAAAGACTTTATCTCCGATAGAGTTCTAAAAATTGCAAGATATCATTCCGAGAACAGTGACACAGATGGAGCGAAGGAAATAACAATCGGTGTCTTTAGGTTGACAATGAAATCTAATTCTGATAATTTTAGGCATTCTTCTATACAAGGAATTATGAAAAGAGTTAAAGCTAAAGGCGCAAAAGTAATAATTTATGAACCTACTTTAGAAAACGGTGAGTTATTCTTTGAATCGGAAGTTATTAATGATTTTGATAAATTCAAAGTTATGAGTGATGCAATCATAGCAAATCGCTATGATTCTTGTTTAGACGATGTAAAAAATAAAGTCTATACAAGAGATTTATTTGGAAGAGACTAAATAGAATAATTAGATTCAATCTTAACAACTAAATTATATTTTGCATCAATTGATTTAATATTAGTTTGAAGAGCGTTTAAAATAACGCTCTTTTCTATTTTTAAACCACAAGGAATTGCTACATCAAATAAAACATTTGTGTGAGTAGGCCCAGCAACTAGTCTTAAATCATGAAAAGTAATTCTTCCGTCAATCTTTTTTAAAGTACTGGATATTTTTTCTTTTAATAGTGGAATTTCAGGATTTCTTGTGTCTATTGGATCCATATGAATAGTTATTTCTGCTCCATATTTATTTCCTAAATCCATTTCTATATTATCTACTACATCATGAATATCCATAATATTAGAATATCCATCAACTTCTACATGTAATGTAATAAATATTTTATTAGGTCCATATGAATGGCATATTAAATCGTGTATTCCTAATACTTCTTTATAAGAAAGAACATCTTTTGTGAAATTTTGTACAAATTCACTATCAGGAGTTAATCCTATTAAAGGAGATGCCGTTTCTTTAATTAATTTAAATCCTGAATAGATAATAAATAATCCAATGCATATAGATAACGCAGGA
>JAILIF010000053.1 GCA_024695405.1 Bacilli bacterium | reverse complement strand
TATACACACCATTAAAACAATAAAAACCGTATTCAATTAGTTTGTCATTGTTGGGGCGATAGGCTGCGAATAATTCTTGTTCAATTGTCATACCTCAATTATAAAAGAAAACAGTACCGATTTGTATCGATACTGTAGTTAACAGATGGTACCGTCGAGGCGACTCGAACGCCTGACCTACGGCTTAGAAGGCAGTTGCTCTATCCAACTGAGCTACGACGGCATATCAGCGAAATATATCTTACATACTTTATTTGATTTAATCAAGTATTTTACTTGTTTAATTTATTATGTAAATCAATCGCTACATCTCTAGGAAGAATTTGAGATAACTCTTCAATAGAAGCGTTTCTTAATAAAGTAATATCTGGATATGCTTTATAAATCATTTCTTTTCGTTTATCTCCTAATCCAGGAATATCATCTAATATCGATGCAGTCATAGCTTTGCCTCTTTTCTCTCTATGGAAAGAAATAGCAAATCTATGTACTTCATCTTGCATTCTAGTTAATAAGAAGAATAGTTTTTTATTTTCTATTGGATACTCTTCTTTATTAATATTCATAAGTCCACTAGTTTGGTGCTTATTATTTTTAACTAAACCAAAAACAGGAATATTAACTTCCACTCCCTTAAGAGCGTCCACTGCTGCTTCTATTTGAATTAAACCACCATCAACAAGAATTAAATCTGGTAATTTCTTATTCTCATCTTTGCTTCTCGAATAGTGCCTAAAGATAATTTCTTTCATACTTTTGATATCATCTCTAGCTTCTTCATGTTCAATCTTAAATTTCCTATATAGTTTTTTAGCGGGTTCTCCATTAACAAAACTAACCATCGCCCCTACTGGCGAAGAACCTTGAATATGAGAATTATCAAATAAATCAATTTGTAATGGAGTTTTAATATTAAGTATTTTTCCTAACTCTTCTAATAAAGATAATTTATCTTCGTCAATTCGCGACGAAATAAAATATTGATTAATTTCATTATCAGCGTTTTCTTTCGCTGAAATGATTAAATCATGTAATCTACCTTTACTAGGGCAAAGTATATTAGAGTCTAATACATCTTCAATATTCTTTTTAACTATTTCACTAGAGACCACAATTTCATTAGGTATATCAATATGAGAATAGAACTGAGTGATTAAATCACTTACTTGTTCTTCTATATCTCCGAAAGATTCAACAATATACGCTTTCTTATCTAATAAAATTCCTTTTCTATATAAAAGCATTGCTAAACAGATGTAGCCTTCTTTAGATGAGAAAGCGAATATATCTCTATCTTTCTTATCTGATATTTCAACATTTTGTTTTGCGTTTATGTGATCAATTGCTTCAATGATACCTTTATATTGCATTGCTGATTCAAAATCGAGCTCTTGAGAGGCTTTATTCATTTTTTCGACATATTCCCTTCTTATAGAAGAATTGTCGCCTCTCATGAACGATTTGATATCTTCTCTTAGCTTTGAGTTTGTTTCTTCATCAATTTTATTAACACAAGGTGCTAAACATTGATGAAGATGGAAGTATAAACAAGTTTCATGTCCTAAGTTCTTACATTTTCTTATTGGGAAGATTTTATTAAGTAAATCTATAACTTCAAAAGCAAATGTACTTCTTGGATATGGTCCAAAGTAATCATAACTAGATTCTTTTTTATTCCTTTTTATTGCTAAAAACGGATCGCCTTTTTTCTTTAAGGCGATATAAGGATAATGAGAATCATCTTTTAAAAGAATATTGTATTTAGGGTAATGAGTTTGGATTAGATTCATTTCTAAAACAAATGCTTCTTTTTCATTATTACAAATTATTGTTTTAAAATATTCTGCTTCCATCGCCATCTTAGCGACTTTACCTGCTTGAGGGCGCAAGAAATATTGACTTACTCTTTTATATAAGTCTTTTGCTTTACCAATATATATGATTTGATTATCTGCATTATGCATTAAATAAACACCTGGAAGATGTTTTAAATTATCAATGCAGTTTTTAATTGATTCTTTCATTCTATTTAAATATTACAACAGTAGCGCCACTTGCACCTTCAGAAGCGTTACCTAATCTATAAGTTAAATCTTTTTGTTTATCTAAATAATTGTGTACTGCTTTACGTAGAGCGCCACTACCATAACCATGTATTATTCTTACAGTTTTATGTCTTCTTACTCTACATCCATCAATATACTTTTGTAGTTCTATCATAGCTTCATCGACATATAAACCAATGATATTAAGTTCTAGTCCTACTCCTTCACCAATTCTAGCGTCATAGTTAGTTTTATGAACTTTAATATGTGATTTAGGTTCCGCTACTTTAGTTATTTTATTTAGTGGGACATCAATAGACATGCCATCACTTGTATTTAAGTGAACTTTATTACCTGCGATTCTAGTGACTTTACCAGAGATATTCAAAGAAGGCATTAGAACATAATCCCCTACTTTAATTTCTTCATTAAATGTTTCAGTTACTTCAGTTTCTCTTAAATCAGTTAATTTCTTTTTTAAATCAATAACTTCATGAAGCTTGATATTTCCGTTATTGAGTTGTTGCATGATGTATTCGATTTCTTCTTCAGCTTTTTCAATCATCTTTGCTTTTTCATCTTTAACATCTTTAAGCAAATTCATTTTTCTTTCTTCAAGAAGTCTTTCATCATTTTCAATCTTCTTGAGTTTCTTATCGATAAGTTCTTTTTCTTTATTAACCGCATCTAAAGTTTTGTTTGCAGTATCAAGTTGCTTTTGAAGAGTTTCTAAAAGTTCACCAGTGCCTTGTTTATCTTTATCATTAATATATTTTTCTGCTTCATCAATAATTGCTTTATTAATTCCATATTTCTTTGCAACATACATTGCATATGAATGTCCTGGAGTAGATTGTCTAAAGTGATAAGTTGGTAAAAGATGTTCTTCATCAAATTCCATTGAAGCGTTATCTATATTTTCTGAAATAAATGCATATTCTTTTAAAGCATCAAAGTGAGATGAAATCATCGCGAAACAATGTTTGCTTTCTAAATATTTAGTTACAGATATAGCAAGACCTTCACCTTCTTTAGGATCAGTGCCAGTTCCTAATTCGTCAAAAAGCACTAAATCTTTACCACCAACTAAGTTAGTAATTTCTGCTATTTGAGATATATGAGCGGAGAAAGTAGATAAGTTATCAGAAAGAGATTGATTATCACCAATATCAATCATAATATTTTTGAAAAATCCTAGAGTTGCTTTCTCTGCAGGAACCGCCAATCCGCATTGATTCATAAGAGTTAATAAACCTACCGTTTTTAAAGAAACAGTCTTTCCTCCAGCGTTAGGACCAGAGATAATTATGATGCGACGTTTACTATCAATATGATAGGAATTTGAGACCACTTTTCTTTCGTCAATTAATGGGTGACGAGCCTTATAAAAATCAAGAGTTGGTTCATCTACTATAGTCGCAGTTACAGCGTTAATCTTATTCGCATAGAAGGCTTTCGCGCTTAAGAAATCAAACTTAGAAATAATCTTGTTGTTATTAATAATTTCTTTTTCTTGTAATAAACATAGAGAAGTTAATTCTTTTAAGATTCTTCTAACTTCATCATTTTCTTCTACTTTTAAAGCGGTGATTTCATTATTAATATTTACGATCTCAAGAGGTTCAATAAATGTAGTTGCACCTGAATCAGAAACATCATATACAATGCCACTGACTTTACTTTTATCTACAGTTCTTACAGGTAAAACAAAATGTCCATCACGAATAGTAGCGTTATCATCATTTAAATAAGAGCCATAAGTAATCGCTAAAGATGCTACTTTTTGTTCTAAGTTTCTCTCTGCTAATTTTAATTTGCTTCTAATTTCTTTTAATTTAGCACTAGCGTTATCCGCTACTGTTAATGCATTTGTGATAACTCTATGTATCTCTCTTTCTAAAGAAGTTAAATCAAAGAACTTTTCTATATAAGATTTACTTCTTGAATAGTTACTATCTAATTTATTTAAGAATGTTGCTAATCTTCCTGCGGTTAAAACATCTTCCGCAATTAAATGAAGATCTCTAGGAGTAAGAAGAGCAGTTTTCTTTGCTATATCAATTAGCTTTAATGCATTTGCACTATTACTTATAGGAAGAGGACCATATCTTGTAATGATAGACATGATTTCATCCAAATCTAAAAGAGCATCCCTTACTTCTTTTTCATTAGGAAGCATAGCCATTTCTTCAACGAAAACTTTTCCAAGTTCTGTTCTATTGAATTCTAAGATGGCTTCTTTTATCTTATTAAATTCAAAAGTTTCGTATATATTCTGCATACAAATACCATATAAAGATTACACTAAAAAAGTGAAAAACTTAATATTTATTAATAAGGATATGATAAAATAATCGCATGCAAGAATTAGTAAGTATCAAAGTAGATGAAAACACTCTTAAAAAAATGAAGAATTTTTATTCTGCTTCAATTGTCCAAAACGATGGAGAATATATTTATTTTTGTGCTAAGATCTCTGACTTAGTTATCACTGGATATTCTGGTAAAAAAGCAACTAAGACAGTTACGTTTTTAGGTGATGGCGCTCTTCATGAAGCAAAGATTTGGGATGAAAAGGCTGAATTATATAAAACAAAAGAGCAACCTAAAGGTGAATGGCTTTGTTTAGAAAATCAAATTGGAAGTGATGAAGTAGGAGTTGGCGATTTCCTTCTGCCGATGATAGTTTGTGCTGCTTTTGTTCGTAGCAAAGATTTAAAAATTCTTAAAGAGTACGGCGTTACTGATTCAAAGAAGATTTCAGATAAAGATATTCTTCAAATTGGTGAAGCTTTAAGTAAAAAATTCTTCGTATCCAAATTAACTCTTCCAAACGAAAAATATAATGAGATGATTGCTAAAGGAGAAAATTTAAATTCTCTTAAAGCAAAGATGCACAATCGTGCTTTATTAAATTTATATAAACAATTCCCTG
The DNA here is from genome assembly GCA_024695405.1 of Bacilli bacterium. Classification (GTDB taxonomy): domain Bacteria; phylum Bacillota_I; class Bacilli_A; order RFN20; family CAG-826; genus RGIG9670. Next base: position 26,143 of record JAILIF010000053.1, on the reverse strand, counting down.
ATACAAAAAATATTTTTGTTGATCAATTTGTAAAACCAGAAACATATTTCAAATATTTAAATGACGCTAATGAACCACAAATTAGAAATATAACTTTTAGAACAAAAGGAGAATCATATTATCCTTGTGTTGCTTTAGGCAGCGTGATAGCCAGATACTCTTTTCTTAAAGAAAAGGAGAAATTAGAAGCTAAATATAAGATGAAATTTCCTTTTGGCGCTGGATCACAAGTAGATTCTTTCTCAAAACAGTTTATTTCTAAATACGGACTAATTGAATTCAATAAAATAGCAAAGAAAAACTTCGCCAACTATAGCGAAGTTATTTCTAGGTTATAATAGCTTAGCTAATATTTGAGATTCATTTAGGGGGGGAGGAACTCTTTGTATTAGCTAAGTATTATATTAATTTAACAAGCCATGGGGACTTGGCTTAAGATTGTAATTTAATAGCTGAACTATCATTTACTAATCCTTCAGCACCTAAACTATAATATATAGTTTTATTGTATGCAAGAACTTTTTTTAAAATTTTTATTAAAGATGCTTATAAAGCATCACTTTATTTGCTTCTTAATTTATCGATTACTTTAACAAAATAATCTGGAAGTTCGGTATTAAAAACCATTTTTTCATTACTCTTTGGATGAATCAATGTAAGTTTAACGGCAGTTAATAATTGTCCGCCTTTATATAACGCATCGTAATTCTTCCCATAGTACAATGGATCGCCTTCGATTGGGTGACCAATTTCTGACATATGGACTCTAATTTGATGAGTTCTACCAGTAACTAATTTGCAAGAAACTAGAGTATGATTTTCAAATCTTTCTAATACTGTAAAGTGGGTTAAAGCTGATTTTCCATCTTTATCCGCTGCCATCTTTAATCTATTGCCTTTATGTCTACCTATTGGCATATCAATTGTGCCACTATTTTCTTTGATAACACCTTTAACTAAAGCAACATATTCTCTATTCATTGTATGGTCTTTTAATTGTTCTGCTAGTTTATGATGAGCTTCATCATTTTTAGCAATACAAATAAGGCCACTTGTATCTTTATCAATACGATGGACTATTCCAGGACGGATTACTCCATTAATTGTAGAAAGATCTTTACAGTGATTCAAAACAGCATTAACAAGAGTGCCTTCCCAATGTCCTGCAGCAGGATGAACAACTAATCCTTGAGGCTTATCTATGATTAAAATATCACCATCTTCATAAATAATATTCAAAGGAATATCCTCACCTTTTAAAGAAATTGTTTTATCTTCTGGGTAGGTTAATTCAATTAAGTCATTTTCTTTTACTTTTAAACTAGGCTTAGCTACTTCACCATTGACCTTAACTAAACCATCGTCAATCACTTTAGAAAGATAACTTCTAGATTTATCAGTGCAATAAATAGAAAGTACTTTATCAAGTCTTAAATTTGCTTCTTTATAAGTAACTTTAAATTCCATTATTCAACCTTATTCATTTCTTGTTCTTCTAATTTCTTTTTTTCTGATTCAGATAGAACTTTTGTTGTGATTTCAACTGGAGCAAGTTTCTTATCTTCTTTAGTGTGTTTTATTTCATCTATAATGAAAGAAATAAACAACATGAAAACACCTATTACAACACCACAATCAGCTATATTAAAGATAAAATGCCATACATTATGTAACGCACTGCCTTTAAAGAAATCTAGAAAATCAACTACACCACCAGGCATATCCGGCAAAGCATGTAAATATTCTGGAGAATAGAATACTCTATCAATTAGATTACCTACTGCTCCTGCAAGGATAATCATAAGAGCCGCCCTTAGATATCCAGGCATTTTTTTATAACTTTTCGCAAAATAAATAGGGATAGCAATGCAAGCAATAGAAGCTACACAAATATATAATATTTTACTTACAGTAGCGTTTTCTGGGCCTATACCAAAAGCAGCATGTCTATTAATGGTATAAGTAAAAGATAAAAATCCAGGAATAACAGTAACGCTATCACCTTCTACCATGTTATTAGCGACAATATTTTTAGATATTATATCTATTATTAAAAGTAATACTCCAACCCAAATATATGAGTGGAAAAACCACTTTAAAAATGTTTTAAATTTATTTTCGTTTTCCATTATTTGACAACCTTTGCACATCTCTTACATAAATATGTGCCATCTTCTTGAAGCTCAGCATCATCTTCATAATTCCAGCAACGTTCACAGAAATGACCTGTATGATGTTTAACTTCAATCTTAGCTGATTCATAATTATTACCAGCGTTGTCAAGAGCTCTAATTTCACTAACAACAAATAATGACGCAGCGTGTTTTGCTTCTAATTCATCGAAGAGTTTAGCCTCAGGTGAGTTATTATCATTGAATTTAACCGCTACAAAGGCTTCTTGTGCAGAACCAATAACTTTATTTGCTCTAGCATCTTCAAGTGCCTTTAAAACGTCGGTTCTTAATGATTTGAATACTTCGTATTCTTCTAAGACTTTATCATCTACTGATTTAACAGTTGGATAATCTAAATATTGAACGTTTTCTTTTCTTTCACCTGGTAAGTTTTTATTTAATTCATCCATTGTAAAAGGTAAAACTGGATTAAGTACTCTTAATAAAGTATCACCAATTTCAAATAATACTGATTGCATTGTTTTTCTTCTGATAGAATCTTTGCCATCACAATATAAGACATCTTTTGCGATATCTAAGTAGAAGCTAGATAAATCAGCGGACATGAATGTCATGATTTCACTCATAGCACTTGCAAAGTCATATTTATCAAAGAAAGCGATTGTGTTATTAACGACTTGGTGAAGTTTATTTAAGATATATAAATCTTCTTTTTCATAAGAAACTTCTTTGTTATTTACGTCATAATCAACTAAGTTCCAAGAAATGAACTTAAGTGTATTTCTAATTTTTCTATATTGTTCACTAACTTGTTTGATTAAGTTTTCACCAATTCTAACATCTTGTTGATAATCAACAGTAGCAACCCATAAACGTAAAATATCACTACCATATACGTTAGCAATCTTGGTAGGATCAACACCATTACCTTTTGATTTATGCATTTGTTCACCATGTTCATCTAAAACCCAACCATGGCTAACAACTGTCTTATATGGAGCTTTTCCCATTGATGCTAAAGAAACGATTAATGAGGAGTTGAACCAGCCTCTATATTGGTCACTACCTTCTAAATATAAGTCAGCAGGATATTGAATTCCTCTTTCTAATAAAGTTCCAGCCCAAGAGGAACCACTATCAAACCAAACATCCATAATGTCGTTTTCTTTAGTGAATTCACCATTAGGAGAGTGTTCATTTTTATATCCTTCTGGTAATAATTCTTTAGCACTCTTTTCATACCAAATATTAGAACCATATTCTTTGAACAAAGCTACGATATGAGCAAATACTTTCTCATCGATGATTGGAGTTTTATCTTCGCAGTAGAAAATAGGAATTGGCACACCCCATGCTCTTTGACGAGAAATACACCAGTCATTACGATCTTTAATCATATTGACCATTCTATTTTCGCCCCATGCTGGGTACCATTTAACTTTGTGAATTGCTTTAATTAATTCGTCTCTAATTGGTTCAATAGAACAAAACCATTGATCAGTTGCTCTAAAGATAACTGGTTTATGTGTACGCCAATCATGTGGATATGAGTGAGTAAATGTTGAATGTTTAAGTAAAGCACCATTAGCAGAAATAATCTTTAATACTGCTTCATTTGCGTCTTCATAGAATAATCCTTCAACGCCTTCACCTGTGCCAGCCATCATACGACCATGTTCATCAACAGGGCAATATGGATCTAAGCCTCTTCCAGGATATTTTAAACAGACTTGATAGTCTTCAGCACCATGTCCTGGAGCAGTATGGACAAGTCCAGTACCTGCATCATTAGTAACGTGAGTACCAACGATAACTAAAGAATCTCTATCTAAGAATGGGTGCTTACAAACAACAAATTCTAAGTCACTACCTTTAATAGTCTTAAGTAAAGTAACTTCACCTAAATCTAATTCTTCAGTTAACTTATCTTTAAATTCTTGTAAGAAAACAAGTTTTCCTTTATTTTGCGTTTGATATTCGCCATAAATAAAATCAGGATGAGCAGAAATAGCTAAGTTAGCAGGAAGAGTCCATGGAGTTGTTGTCCAAATTACAAGTCTTGCATCGTTAGAAACAACACCTTTACCATCTTTAACTTCAAAACCAACATAAATTGAATGAGATAATACATCTGCGTATTCAATTTCGGCTTCTGCTAAAGCAGATTCGCTACTTGGTGACCAGTAAACTGGTTTAAGACCTTTATAAATAAGACCTTTACAAGCCATCTTAGCAAACATTTCTACTTGTCTAGCTTCATATTCTTTTTTAAGAGTAATATATGGATTATCGTAGTCACCAACTAAACCTAATCTTCTAATTTGAGCTTTTTGTCTTTCAACTTGAGTAATAGCGTAGTCTCTACATTTTTCTCTAAATTCTACTAATGGGGTAGTTTTTCTATTTACTCCCGATTTAGTTACTTGGTTTTCAATAGGAAGGCCGTGTGTATCCCAACCAAAAACAAAAGGAGTCTTATAGCCAGACATATTTTTATATCTGACTGTAATATCTTTTAAAATTCTATTTAACATATGGCCACAGTGCATATCACCATTAGCGTATGGAGGACCATCATGTAAGACGAATTCTTTAGCGTCTTTTCTATTGAGATTCATATTCTCATAGACTTTTTCTTGTTTCCATTTTTCCACAAGAATAGGTTCTTTGACTGCGAGATTACCACGCATTTCAAAGTTTGATTTGTTCATTAATAACGTATTTTTATAATCCATAGTTTTACCTCAATTAATTAACTTTTACAGAAATTTGACTTAAATATACAGCTTTACTAATCTTACTTAGTACAATCTTTAACACACCAGATTTTGGAGTATTAATTTCGCCACCATATAGTTGGGCGCCTTCTTGACTATAACCGAATTCACCATCTATCACTAATTCATTATTAATGTAAATAGCATAGTTATATGTCGTACCGCTTGCTGTATTAAGGCCTAAATAAACAGCGGAAATATTTTTCTTTTCTTCGTATTCAAACGCTTTTGTAGATTCAATAGTTAATGTATCAGCGTGGTCTGAAGAAGTTCCAATTTGAACATAGTCTTTGCCACTAGCTTTTTTAACATTACAGTTATCTATTCCAGCGCTTAAGTTATAACTTACTCCACCATAAGAAAGCAATTGAGCAGGAGTTTTGTTGATTTTAGTGCTACTGAATAGACCTGAATTAGTAATCATAAAGTTATAATTACATAAAGCGTGTTCTAAAACCTTAACTTCATAAGTAAGACTATTGACAGGAGTCTGAACAGTTATTTTCTTAGTTCCAACATCGCTCTTAGTGAAAGTGTAAGGCTCGCTATAATCGACAAAGTCTTGAGCTTCTATTGAAAAGTCGTTATTGATTCTAGCTATATGATAATCAGAAGAAGTAAGAGTTTCGCCAACAACATATTCGTTTTTATAATCTGCTAAGGCATATCCATATATTCCCTTATCATCAGCGTGCATTTTTTCTTGGCTTGGACATAAGTCTGATAAACTACCTGGTTCGTCTTTCTTATCACCAAAGATATAGTCAACTAATTGTGGATAATCAACAAATGGATTTCTATTTCCTTGTTTTTTACCACTATTATTTCCTAAATTATGCACATAAGAATAAACTTTTTCATTATGTTGCATTTCTAGTCTATCGACATCGTAAGAATTCCATTTTAACAGTGTGGAGAGATTTCCAATCGCAAACGGTCCTTCGTTATATCTATAATCCGCATAAGCTTTACCAAAATCATTTAAAATTGTCTCATCAGGTGAAGCATCAACGTTATAAGCAGATGTGTCTTCTCTATAATTACTTAAGTAAGTACTTCTAAGATTCTGACAAGATTCTTCGTTTGATCTACAGAAGTTGTTGAATGTAACTTGTGAGTAATCAATATAATTTTCAACAATTTGAAGAGGCTTATATTTAGCAGTAATTTTAATGTTTTTGGAATTACTGTTACCGAAATTATATTTAACAGTTATGGATGATTCCTCATCAGAATTATACATAACACCCATATAGAATATCGCACGAACTAATCTTCCTTTATCGGCATCACTTGGCTCATAATTTTTTTCATCATATCTAGAATCTGAACCCTCAAGCCTACTAACTGAGTTCCCGTACAAGTTTGTATTCCCAAAATTTTTATTTCCTCTAGAACCATTTGCAGGTCCATATGAAGCAAATAAATTATGGAAGTCAGTTGCTCTAGAAGAACCATTTGAAGAAACTCCAACAGCATCACCAGTATTATAACCAGTCATAAGAGAAGCACAGAATGCGTGTTCGCGTTGCCATCCCTTAACGTTAGTGCTGGTGTAAGTATTATTTTTATTCTCATCTTTTGTTAAATAAACAGCGTCAACCTTTGTTAAATCTGTTAATGAACAATCAGCTACTTGATTAGTTTCCCAGTTTCCTTCATAAACAAGTCCTGTAAAATCTTTACTAATCAAAGCGTGAAGTTGATTTTTAAGATCCTCGCCATTTTCCCAATAAGAAATAGGGACATAGTATCCGTCATAATAATTTTCGGTTGGATATTTATTGGTAGGAGGTACTTCTAATTCAAATTCTTCAGTTACTTTATAACCACATTTAGAGCATTCTCTTTCTCTAATGCCTTTTTCTGTTTCACTTGCTTCTTTAGTTACTTTCCAGTTGCCTAAGTTATGACCAGTTTTTTCAATAACAGTACCAGCTTTTTTCGCGCCACAACGTTCGCAAATCATTGAACCTTCAACACCATTTTTGGTACAAGTTGCAGCTAAATCATCATCTGGGCTTTCAACATATTTGTGCCCATATTCTCTATCAACTGGCATAACTGCTGTTTCCGTTTTGCCACATATAAAACAGTGTCTTTCTTTTAGTCCTTCGTCAATACATGTTGGCTCATCAACAATTTCCCAAGGGCCCCATTCGCATTCATGATTAGACGGCACAACACTCGAGGAAGAAGGAGCATCGACTATTTTTGGTTGTTTTTTTTCACCGCACGCGCATGATAAAAAAACTAAAGCACTCAAAAGCAATTTAGATACTTGTTTTCCCCTTTGTTTTTTCATATCTTAGTCCTTTAAGAAATCAGGAAGAATATCATCTTCTGATTCTTCGCTATCTTTTTTATCGTTATTTTTAGAAGAGAAAGCTTCTGAATTAAATAAATTTTCCGTTGGTCTAGTTGGTTGAACTGTACCAGCAGTATCTTCAAAGCTGAATTCTTCTTCGAAGTCAGCAGCAATAACACTGACTAAAATTTCATCGTTTAATTGTGGGTTTATTTCAACACCAAATTTAATGTCCATATCATGTCCAGTAGCATTAATTAAAGAATTAACTGCATCTTGGGCATCGAATAAACTAACTTGTGGACCACAAGTAACTGCGACAATTGCCTTGCGAGCACCATTGATTGATGTTTCAAGTAATGGAGAATTGATTGCGCTACTAGCAGCGTCTTTTGCTCTATTAGTACCAGTACCAATACCAAAACCAATCATACCAACACCAGAATTTTGTAATGTTGCTTTAACATCAGCAAAGTCAAGGTTGATAATTGCAGGTAATAAAATTAAGTTAACAACTGTTTTGACAGATTGAGATAAGACTCTATCCGCTTCATTAAATGCTTCATTGATTGGAGCATTACCAGCAGTAATTAATAATTTATCGTTAGAAACAACTAAGATACAGTCAACGTTATCTCTAAGTTTATTCAAACCATTGATTGAGTTAACTTTTCTTTTTTGTCCTTCGAATGTAAATGGACGAGTAACAATAGCTACAACTAAAGCACCTTCCTCTTTTGCAATACGTGCGACTACAGGTGCAGCGCCTGTACCAGTACCACCGCCCATACCTGCGGCAACGAATACCATGTTAGCGCCTTTAACTATTTCTCTAATATCAGCTTCACTAGCTTCAGCGGCTTTTTCGCCAATAGATGGTTCACCACCAGCTCCTAATCCGCCAGTAATTTCATTACCAAGAATTAATCTATTAGGAGATTTTGAAGTAGATAAAGCTTGTTTATCTGTATTTGCGACCCAGAATGTTACATTTTGAATATCATCTTGAATCATTCTATTAACAGCGTTGTTGCCGCCGCCACCAACACCAATAACAATAATCTTGGCTGCTGGTTCGAAATTGTCTAAATCGTAATTTTCCATATGTAACCCCTTCTGCTATTCGCGAATCATTTGTTCTGCTCTATTTCTAGAATCATCAATCATAGGCATATATTTACTTGCAACAAGAATCATACCTAAACAGTTTGTAAATGTTGCATCTCTTGCTCCAATAACATTTGGAACAACAACTTTTAATGTTGAGTTATCTAACTTACTTGACAAGTATTTAACCAATCCTTTAAGTTGAGCGCCTCCACCAATTAATACTATTGGGAGTCTTCTAAGTTCAGGATTTTGTCTTTCTAATAGCAAATTAATTTGTTCATTAAGTAAGTTTGAGAAATCATTTAATCCATTACGGATGATCTCGTTTAAGTCTTCTTTGTAGTAATGGACTGCACCTGCTTCTCCGCTTGTATCAGAACAAATTGGAGCTTTAAAGTTCATTTCACGTTCATCGATGCCATAAATCTTTTTATATTTTTCAGCATCATCCATTGAGATGTTGAATTTCTTTGCTATTTCACTAGTGATGTTATCTCCACCCCAGTTAAATGTCTTAGTGGCAAATAAGAGATTTTTACCAACTAATGAAACCGAAGTTACATCACTACCGATATCTACAAGTAAGTAATTTGTTGGAGTGTCATCTAATGTAGACAAATATTCAACTGCACCTAATGGAGCAACAACTGTACGTTTAACTTCAATCTTTGCTCTATCTAGTACGCTTACGTAATTCTTGTATATGTGCTCAGGCGATAAGTGTACCTTCGCATTAATAATAAGCGTATGTGCGATATCGCCTATAGGAGAAGTCTTCACAATTCTTGTATCGTCCAATGTATATGTTTCAGGGACGATATCTACCAAGATGTTGCTTGTTTTAGAACTTGAGTTCTTAATCAAGGAATATAGATTTCTAATATCAATTGGTGAAATTTTTCCATGTTCAGAAATAACAGGAGTTCTTTGCTTTGTTTGGAATATTTCAAGTCCATCTGGTGGAAGAGCTAAAACACAATCAGTTAATCTAGTTGAAACTTTAGCATTCGGATCATTTAATTCTTTAATCGATGAAACTGTATCGACTAATTTTTGGAAATCAAAAAATCTTCCATCAGGTGATAATGGGCCATAAGGCTTGGTTAAAGTATAAACACTATAGACTTTACCCCCAAGCGCATAACCAATAACTAACTTTAATTTTTTACTTCCAAGTTCAATTGCAGTAATTGTTTTTTCCATAGTAATACTCACTTATAGTCAATATTTTACTAGTAAAATAATAAATACACAACTTTTATATTAATATAAACCTCATTTTTATTTACAAAAAGAAAAACCCACAAACGATATTGTGGGAATTCTTTCACTCAAGAGGCAACTTGAGATTATTATTCAACGTCAGAAATAGATTGAACATCTACATCATCAACGTCATCATCGTTAATAGGTTCAGCTTGTGACATATTATTTTCAGAACGAGACGCAATGTAGGTTGGAATTGCGACCATAGAGAAAATTGATAAGCATGCAAGGAAACCAACGAATGTAGAACGAACTGCATAGTAACCACGCTTGTGTCCGAATTTTTCTAATTTGTCCTTCATTTTCATAGTGCGACTCCTTTCTACTTAGCTTCTATAATTCTAAGTTTTGCACTTTTAGATCTGTGATTTATCACTAGTTCTTCATCACTAGCTTCAATTGGTTTACGATTTACCAAAGAAAACTTTGTTTTAACTTCTTTCATTGGTCCATCGATTCTATCTCCAATCACTTCAGAGACAGATTTGAATTTGTTTTTTACTATCCTATCTTCACCAGAATGGAAAGTAATAATCGCTAGTCTTCCTTTAGAATTTAATCTTTCTAAAGCTTTATCAATTGTAGCAACTAAAGCATTTATTTCATCATTAGTTGCGATACGTAAAGCTTGGAAAGTTTGCTTAGCAGGATGACCTAGTTTGCTAAGTTCTTTCATAGGTTTGCTTCTTTTAATAATATCAACCAATTGTAGGGTAGTATTAATCGAAGCATATTCCCTATACTTTACAATGTTCTTAGCGCTTGAATATGCAAACTTTTCTTCACCGTAATCTCTAAAGATTCTGGTAAGTTCTTCAACCGAATAAGTGTTAACGATTGTATAAGCTGTCAATGTTTGTCTCTTATCCATTCTCATGTCTAAGGGACCGTCGATCTTGTAAGAGAATCCTCTCTCACCGTTATCGAACTGTGGACTAGATACTCCTAGATCCATTAATATTCCGTCAACCTTTCCAATATTCAGGTTGTCTAGAATCTCGTCTATATGAGAGAAGTTATCTCTCACTATTTTGAAGTTGGGTGCAATTTGTTTAAGAGTTTCAGTACTCTTTACTATTGCTTCTTCATCTTGATCAACTCCGATTAGTAATCCGTCTTTGTTGAGTTTAGAAAGAATTACACTTGAATGACCTGCGCGTCCAAGTGTTAGGTCTAAATATATTCCGTTAGGTTTAATGTTTAGTCCTTCAATGACTTCTTGGAGCATTACTGGAATGTGCTCTGCCATTGCTAGTTGTCCTTATTTAGGTTTTCTGCAATATCTTCGAAGTTCTTATCAGCTTCTGCTTCATAAGCTTCGTAAGTCTTAGCATCCCAAACTTCAATATGGTCTCCCATTCCAATTACAACTACTGTTTTTGAAATGGAGTACTTATCGAGCAAGTTGCCTGGAAGAATTACTCTACCTGCTTTATCAATTTCAAGTTCGCTTGTAGTAGCTAACTGAGTTCTTAAGTAACTACGAGCATCCTTCTTATTGAACGGAAGTAAGTTGAATTCGTTCATCAACTTCTCGAAAGCTTTTTCAGGATACATGGAGATAGCACCGTCGAATCCTTTCATGATGTAGAGTCGAGCCCCAATCTCACTTCTCATCTTGCTAGGGATTACCAAACGGTTTTTTTCGTCTAAGGAATGAGCATAACTTCCAAAAAACATAATCTCCCACTTTCTCCCACTTTTGCTTGAGTACACACATTATATATGTATTTTTTGCCATGTAAAAGCATTTTTTGAAAATATGTTAAAAAAAGCCGACCGCAGTCGACTTTTATAACTAGTTATAATTATTAACCTATTTTAGAATTCAATATCATCCAATTTTGACCAACGTGGGTCGCTTTTTTCAGATTTTTCTTTTTCGAGTTCTTCTTCAGTTAAAATTCTATATCCCACTCCATCACTTGGCTTGGTTGCGCCCTTTTTAATTGCAGTGTGAGGAACCTTGTCTAAGATGAAAGCAAGAATGTAAGGTTTGAGATCAATTTCGTTAGATTCTTCAAAATAACTTGAGTCATCTTCTTGATTACTAATAGTAAATTCTTCTTTAAATGTTTCCTTTAAATTTATGTCTTCAAGTGTGTATTTACAGGTAGTAACTACTTCCGCTACACCGTTAAGATTGATGAGTAAAAGATCATTTAAATCAAGAGCGTCTAGCTCAACGTGACATGACAAAATAGCCTTGCAGTGATTTGCGTCACCAACAAAATCTGAGAAGTCAATATCTTCAGAAAAATGTTGCTTTTTTCCTTCAGTTAGAAGTGCTCTATTAATTTTCATTACATTCTGATTTCTGCTTTGTAAGCTTTATTGAGTGCGAATTTAATCTTATTTTCCGCTTCGTTTACATCGGCATCTTTAAGTGTGGAATCACTCTTTTGATAGACAATAGAAATAGCAACGCTCTTCTTACCTTCGGCGATATGAACACCTTCATATACGTCAAAGACGTAAGCATCAACTACAATACCTTTTCCTTCGACTTTAATTGTTTTAATTAAATCTCTGACTTCAACAGTCTTGTCCACTACTAAAGCTAAGTCTCTAGTAACTGATGGGAATTTTGAGAATGGAGCCATCTTAGTAACTGAAACTTTTGCAGCAAGTAAGCTTTCAAGATTCATTTCTAAAACAACTGCGGATGTCTTACCTAAATCATATTCGGCATATTTATTTGGGTGTAATTCACCAAATGTACCGATGACTTGATTTTGGAAAATAATATCAGCGGATTTGCCTGGGTGTAATTTATCTAAGTTATTCTTTGCTCTTTCAAATTTATATCTTGAGTTTTCAATGCCTAAAGTTTGGAAGATGCCTTCAACAAGTCCTTTCATAGAATAAAAATCAAAAAGAAGAGGAGACATGCGCCCTTGTGCGTAATCATTACCTACGAGCACGATCGCGAGGTGCTCACTTACGCTCGATTTAGTATTCATATTAGAAGTTTCAAATAACATTAAGTCTTTATTTTGATGCGCAATGTTATAAGAAGCTGCTTTTAATAATGAGTGTAAAATGTGGGTTCTAAAAACTTCTCTTTCATCAGTAAGTGGGTTAAGAATTACATAATGTTCTTCATTATTAAGAAGATTAAAAGCGTCTTTTTCTTTCTTAGAGACTAATGAGTAGGTTAAACATTCATCAAGTCCTTTATCCAATAAATAGTAACGAATATTCCTTAATCTTTGTTGTTCTAAAGTAAGCGCACCTACCTGCATATCGAGGTTTGGAAGGATACTTTTAACATTGTTAAATCCTAATATTCTAATGACTTCTTCACTTAAGTCAGCATCACAAGTTACATCTAATCTGTGATCTGGAACTTTAGCTGTGAATGAGTTATCAGCATTAACTTTTACATCAAAATAGACACGCGTTAAAACGTCTTTAACTTGGTCCATTGTAAACTCAGTACCAAGTCTTCCGTTGATTCTATCAAGGGAAGAAGAAATGACTTTTTCTTCCTTCTTTTCACTTTGATAAGTGACGATATCAGAACATTCTTTTGCGTCGCATAATTCTTTTAATAAATCAGTTGTATAGTCTAAAACGAAGTCTGCTTGGAAATGATTTGTGCCTTTAACAAATCTAGAGGAAGACTCACTACCTAAGCCTAATCTATTAGAAGTATGTCTAATACTTGTTCCGTCAAATGAAGCTGATTCAATATAAATATTCTTTGTATTTTCATCAACCGCACAAGCAAGAGAGCCCATGATTCCACCTAAACACATAGGAACCTTATTACAAGTAATAACTATATCACCTGGAATAATCTTGTATGACTTTTCATCTAAAGCGACGAATTCACCATCATAATCATCTCTAGCGATTAATTCAGCTTTAGCTAATTTATCAGCATCATACATATGTAATGGTTGACCTGTCATCAACATGACATAGTTACCAATGTCAACGATATTATTGATACTTCTAACACCCATAGCCATTAAATAAGATGACATCCACTTTGGTGATGGTTTAGTTACGATATTTTTAACTTCTCTAGAAGAGAATTGTGTACATCTTGTAGTTTCGCTGCCTACTTTAATATTTGTTTTGAAATCATTATATTTATTTGCTTTTGGAAGTTTGATTTCTCTAGAGAATAAAGCAGCAACTTCTTTAGCAACATTAAATATAGATAATAAATCTGGTCTATTTGCTAAAACATTTAAATTTAAAACAGTGTCATCGAAACCTAAGTAACCAAAGACGTCTTCATCGCCTACTACTGCGTCTGCTGGAAGTTCTTCGATACCACTAGTTTGATATTCAGTTAAGTATTTAGATTCAATACCAAGTTCTAATAAAGAACAGCACATGCCGTTACTTTCTACACCACGGATGACACCTTTTTTAATCTCTCCACCAGGGAGTTTTGCTCCAGGCATAGCAACGATAACTTTTAAACCAGTTCTTGCGTTAGGAGCACCACAAACAATTTGTTCTACTCCATATTTATTTCCTAAATTAACTTTTAAAACATGTAAATGGTCACTATCTGGATGAGCAACACATTCAACAATTTCACCAATAATTAAATTTGTTCCTTGAGCTAATGGATAAACTTCTTCAACTTCAATACCAGCAAAAGTTAATTTGTTGGCAATATCTTCAGCGGTTAAGCCATCAAGAGAAACATATTGAGCAATATTTTTTAAACTTACTAACATAATTCATTTACCTCCAAATTATTTCTTGCTGAATTGATGAATAAATCTAACGTCGTTTTGATAGAACTTACGTACATCATCAATTCCATATCTAAGCATAGCGACTCTTTCGATACCGACACCGAAAGCAAATCCACTATATACATCAGGATCATATCCATTCATCTTTAAAACATTAGGGTGGACCATACCAGCACCTAAAATTTCAATGTAGCCAGTTCCTTTACAGATGTTACATCCTTTGCCACCACAGTTAGCACATGTAATATCAACTTCAACTGATGGTTCAGTGAATGGGAAGAAGGAACTTCTTAATCTAATTTCACGTTTCTCACCAAACATCTTCTTAGCGAATAATTCTAAAGTTGCTTTTAAGTGACCAATGTTAATTCCTTTATCAATAACAAGGCCTTCGACTTGTGCGAATTGATGTGAATGAGTTGCGTCATCATCATCTCTTCTATAAGTTTTACCAGGGCAGATAATTCTAATTGGAGCGCCTTTTTTAGCTTCCATTGTTCTTGCTTGAACTGGTGAAGTATGAGTTCTTAAAAGAGTGTTTTCATCAATATAGAATGTATCCTGCATATCTCTTGCAGGGTGATTCTTTGGAAGATTTAATAATTCGAAGTTATATAAATCCTTTTCAACTTCAGGACCATTAGCAACTTCAAATCCCATACCAATGAAGATATCAGTGACTTCGTCAATAATTACGTGGAATGGGTTTCTACTACCTACGTGATAGTCTCTTCCAGGAAGAGAGATATCGATTGATTCCTTTTGCAATTTTTCGTTTAATTCTTTCTCTTTAAAGATGGCGAGTTTATTTTCTACTTCATTTGTAATTTTTTCTTTAGCTTCATGGATTGCAGCACCAAAAGCTTTTTTCTCTTCGTTTGGTAATGTACCAATTAAAGATGTCATAGAAGAAAGTTCACTTTTCTTTCCTAAGTAAGTGTTTTTAATTTCTACTAATTCATCTACTGTTGTAGCACCATTAATCTTTTCTAAGGCACCATCAACAATATGCGTTATTTTTTCGTTCGCCATATTTATCTCCTTTTTGTATCAAAAAGCCGTGAATTATTATATCACGGCTCATTTTTTTATTTAACAATAATGTTAAATTACTATTCATCAAAATAAACTGTTTCGACTTCTTCAGACCCCATGATGATGCCATTATAAAGATAATCACCTATAGAATAAAAATATTTATTTCTAACTATATAAGACTTTTTATTCTCGCTAGTTTTGTGAAAATACCAATTTTCGACTAATTCGCCTTTTTCATCAATGCTAAAACAACAATAATGATTAACAGATGCACCAGTCAATCCGCTAGGTGATATATAGTCTTTATGAAGGTCAAAAATCCAACATCCAAATGGGTCCAGATCAGTATTTAATCTTCTTTCTGGATCTTCTGGATCAGGTTTATAAAAGCGATTGTTTGTAACTAATATCTCTTTATAACCATCGTTATTAATATCCGCAAAATAAAGTTGTGTTGTGATTTTATACTCATCACTATTTTCAATACCATTTAAAGTAAAATATTTTTCTTCTGGATGATATGTGAAAGCATTTTCGAATCTAGGATAGTCAATACTAGTAGGAATTTCGTCACCTAAATAAGTATCAAAATATTTTACCCCTTTAGCGTATTCATAGCCTTCATGTTCCCCTATTCGATCACTAAGTTCGACTTGTTTATCAATGATTTTATTATCTTTGTTCTTATTTGAACAACCACAAATAGATAACAAAGATATAATTCCAATTAAAATTGTTTTTTTATTCATAATTTTTCCCTCTCGCTATATATAACGACAAGAAATTAATAAAACTGTTCAATTTTATTTCAAGTAATACATAAGAACGCCACCAGCAACAGCGACATTAAGAGAATCTATTGAATCAGATATATCAATTTTTACTACCTGATTAGCCATTTTTAAAGCGTCTTCACTAACGCCATGAGCTTCGTTTCCAAGAACCAAGACAAAGTCATCTTTCTTTTCTACTTTTTCTAAAAAAACTGCCTTGTCAGAAAGAGCGGAAACAATAATTTCTTTGTTGCTAAATCGTCCTAAATCATCATTAAAAATAGGAAGTAAAAAGATTGCTCCTCTAGTAGCAGTTATTACTTTTGGATTATATATGTCTACACAGTTTTTAGATAACACTACTGCGTCATAATTAAATGCTAAAGCAGTTCTAATAATTGTGCCCATATTCCCTGGATCACTAACATCATCTAAGTAGACAATTTTCTTATATTTTGAATAGTCTTTTTCCCAGTTTGGAAACTTACAAATTGCGACGATTCCTTCCGGATTTTTCTCATTAGAAATCTTTTCGATTATTTCATCGGTGACTTTATAAATTTTCACGGCTGAATCGATATTTTTTAATTCTTTAGTTGTGAAAATTGTATCCACTAAATTAGCCGCTAAACCCATCTCTAAAGTTTTTCTGCCCTCAACTAAAAACATCTTATTTTCTTGACGATATTTTTTCTCATTTAAAGATGCAGCAAATTTAATTTTTGAATTTGTTTTTGAGGTAATGATTTCCATTATTTAAACTCCGAATGGATTAACTTTTTTCTTAATACATTATAGTTAGGGCAATGTTCGTAAACAACATTATAAAAATCTTTAGAGTGGTTAAATACTTTGCAATGGGCAAGTTCATGAACCACTACTGAATCTATTATTTCTTTTGAATAATGAATTAAAGAAGTAGAGAATGCTAGTGTTTTTGTTCTTCTAGAATTAGAACCATATCTAGTTTTTGTGTTTCTTACTTTTACTTTATATGGTTCATAAATACCCATTTCATCAGCGAACGCTTTTACTCTTTCAGTTACATAATCTAAAAGTATATTAGCTAACTCTTTATCTAATTTAGTCTTATCACTAGTATCAATTTCAACATTATCTATATTAATATTATTAATAAAATACTTATCTCCAAATATATAGATATATTCATCAGTTATAGCAGGAACTTTTTCACTTCTTTTAATAAGTCCTCTAGCAAACTTTTCTAATCCTTGGAATATAGTTGCTTTACTTACTAATCTAGGAGCGGATATTTTAAAAATTCCGTCTCTAAAACGATATTGGATTGTTCTCATCCACTTTCTAGTTATTTCTACTTGATATTCTTTTCCATCAACTATGTAAGACAATAATTCAGACATGTTGAAATTATAACTTGCCAACCATATTTAATAAATATAGAATATCAAAGGTTTTATGGAAAAATTACTTATATCAGCTTGTTTAATTGGTGACAAAACTAGATACGATGGTAAATCAAATTACCATCCTTTAATAAAAGAATTATTAGAAAAATATGAATTAGTTCCTTTCTGCCCAGAAGTTGAAGGCGGATTACCTACACCACGTCATCCAAGCGAGATTGTTAGAGATAGAGTAATTAACGATCAAGAAAAAGATGTCACTAAAAACTTCAGAGAAGGCGCTAGTAAAGCTCTTATGATTTGTCAATATTTAGGAATTAAAACTGCAATCTTAAAAGAAGGTTCTCCTAGCTGTGGTTCAAAAGAAGTTTATGACGGAACTTTCTCAGGAAGAAAAATAAAAGGCAGTGGAATCACTGCACAATTATTAATAAAAAACGGAATTAAAGTATTATCTGAAAACGATATTGAAGAATTCTTAAACAATAATTAAAAACTTGGCGATTATATAAGCCAAGTTTTTTAATCTTTCTTAGGAAAAAATTTTGCGCATGTTTCGCATAGCCCATCTTCATTGAGCTCTAAAGGTTTAAAGTATTTCTTTATGTAATAAACTTCCAAAGATCCTTCGACTACGGTTATTTTATCAGGCATTTCTAGCTTATAACCTTTACAATGGCAACATTTACATTCGTTTATCCATTTTCTAAATTTCGGATGCGCATTCAAAAAATCTTCACCACGATCACTTTTTTTCATAATAAAATTCCGATTAAATTAGTAATTGCTTTCTTGGCGATTATAGTTAACACCAAGTTTCTTATAATAAGCTTCTTCAATTGTGTTCCATCTTACATGAAGTAATGGAACAATATTTAAAAATGCTTTGAATGCTTTAACATAACTCTTTTCATCTTGCTTGTTCATAAATACTGCAGTTAAAGAATATGTTTTAAGTATCTGAGCAGTCAAATCTGCTTCATGTTTAGTAAAACTAAACAATCTTTTAGATGATTTAATATCTACTCCTAAAGATAAGAAGAAATGTAAACCATCAGCGTATTCATCTAAAACTCTGTCTCTAGATTCACTTGGTTTATTGCTCCAATACTTAAAGCATCTAGTTGAATTAGCGAATTCGCCAAATTCTACTAATAAAGCCAATATTCTTCTAGGGCGAGTTGTTTCGTATGTGATGTTATGATTTGCAGCTATAGCTGCATCTAATTCTGCTTGTTTTTTATATAAATCTGTTAAATCAAATTTTGCCATTATTTTACTTTCTCCAAATGCCAAATTTCTTCAGCGTATTCTTTAATAGTTCTATCACTTGAGAAATATGAAGAATTTGCAACATTTATCAAGCATTTCTTAGCCCAGCCATGTCTATCTTTGAATAATTTTTCTGCTTTTTCTTGTGCTTTAACATAAGCATCAAAATCAGCAAGAATATAATATTCATCACGTTTAGACATAATTTCATCAAAAATCATTCTGAATCTATCGTGGCCATATCCAGCCCATTCACCTGTAAATAATGAATCCATGACTCCTTTGATTCTATTGTCAGAATTGTAGTATTCCCAAGGATCATAGTCGCCATTCATGTTATGTGCATCAACTTCATCGCTCTTTAAACCAAAGATGATTTCGTTTTCTGAACCAGCTTTTTCAACAATTTCGATGTTAGCACCATCCATTGTTCCCAATGTGATTGCGCCATTCATCATAAATTTCATGTTACT
Source organism: Bacilli bacterium (assembly GCA_024695405.1). Lineage (GTDB taxonomy): Bacteria > Bacillota_I > Bacilli_A > RFN20 > CAG-826 > RGIG9670. The sequence continues at coordinate 6,882 of JAILIF010000053.1, read as the reverse complement.
TGTTCCGCTAGCTTCTTTACCTGCTGTAGAGATTTGTTCTGAAATATCTGCTGCTGGAATAATCATCTCTGCTAAAGAGACTCCATAGTTTTCAATGAAGATAACTTTTAAGTACTTGTTAGTTTCTTCATCATTATTCACTACTTTTGCAACCGCTAAAATCAATTCGATAATCTTCTTTGCATAGACATAACTTGGAGCAGCCTTTGCACCAAAGATATATGTATGAGGATAAATTCTATAATTTGGATCTTCCTTCATTCTTTGATATTGATAAATAACATGAAAAATATTTAATAGTTGTCTCTTGTATGCGTGGAGACGTTTGATTTGAACATCAAAGATTGAATAAGTGTCGACATCGACACCAATTTTTTCTTTGATGTATGCAGCCAAGACTTTCTTATTTTCGAGCTTGATATTATTCATTTCTTCAAGAACTTTTTTATCATCTTTAAATGCTTCAAATTTCTTGATTTGAGGCATATTTGTTATCCAAGATTCCCCTATCTTAGAACTAATTAAGTAGGTTAATTTTGGATTGCAACATACAAGCCATCTTCTATGTGTAACGCCGTTAGTTTTGTTGTTAAATTTTTGTGGCATATATTCATAGAAAGCAGCAAATGTTTGAGTCTTTAAAATTTCAGTATGTAAAGCAGCAACACCGTTAACTGAGAAACAAGTATAGATTGCTAAATTGCACATATGAATTTGGCCATCTTTAATAATATTCATTTGATAACGTTTTTCTGGAGCAACGTTTTTCATAGACATTTCAACATTAAAACGTCTATTGATTTCTTCGATAATCATGTAGATTCTAGGAATCAAAGTTTGGACATAATTTACTGGCCATTTTTCTAAAGCTTCTGGCATGACTGTGTGGTTTGTGAAAGCCATACATTGTGTGACTTCTTCCCATGCTTCATCCCATTCCATATTGTATTCATCCATCATGATTCTCATCATTTCAGGGATTGCTAAAATTGGGTGAGTATCATTGAGTTGAAATACATATTGATTATGCACACCTTTAAGAGTTTTATTGTGTCTAAAGTAACTATTTAATGTAGATTGTAAACCTGCAGAAACTAAGAAATATTGTTGTCTTAATCTTAAAATTCTTCCATCTTCAGTAGAATCATCTGGATAAAGGCCATGGCATAATTCTTCTAAAGTATTACAGTAATCTTTGAAATCAACATTTGCAGGAAGTTTATGACTTGATGGTTCTGCGTTCCATAATCTAAGAGTGTTAGTAACGTGATTTCTATATCCAACAACAGGAACATCATAAGGAACAGCTTTAACACAGACAAAGTCTCTAGTTCTAATTCCATATGATCCATCTGGTTTTAAATATGTTTCTGGGGAACCATAGAACTTAACATCAACTGCGTATTTCATACGACGGATTTCCCAAACGTTACCGTTCATTAACCATCTATCTGGTAATTCAATTTGTTTTCCATTGGCGAATCTTTGTCTAAAGAAGCCATATTGATAACGAATACAGTTACCATGTCCTACGTATCCTAAAGAAGCAATTGAATCTAAGAAACATGCAGCTAAACGACCTAAACCACCGTTACCCAAACCTGCATCAGCTTCTTGTTCTTCTAATTCATGAATATTAATTCCTAAATCTGCAAGACCATCTTTAGCTACATCGTAGATACCCATGTTTTGCATGTTGTTAACAAGTAATCTACCAATTAAGAATTCCATTGAGAAATAGATTAATGTTCTTGCGTTATCACTAATTGTTTTATCGTGAGTATCGGCCCAGTCAACATTAGCGAAATCTCTAACCATTTCTCCAAGAATTGCGTATCTTTCAGTAATATGGCTATCTTCAACTGAAACACCATATCTTTCTAGTAATCTTCTTGTATATTCTGTTTTAAAATCATTTTTGTTTTTAAACATAATTGTTTACTCTCCTATATCTTTTTAAAAATACAAGCAGCGAATGACCCAAGTTTGATTTCCATGTGATAAGGAAGCCCTTCAAAACTACCTTCACCTGTTTTTATTGGTAAACCATTAAATTGGTTATCTCCGCTATAAACATCTTTATCTGAGTTAAATATTTCTTTATAAGTTCCACCATGTAAGATTGGGATTGTGTATCTATCATAGAAGTTTGGAGTCATATTAAAGACAAATACTAAAGTATCTTCATCAACAGTTCTTTCAAAAGCAAATACACTTTGATCATTATTATCCACCATTAACCAACGGAAATGTGCTGGATTATGTTCTTCAAAATACATTGCTTTTTCACTTCTATAAATAAGATTTAAGTCTCTCATACATCTAGAAACTGAATCATGCTTAGGGAATGTTTTTAAATTCCATGGCAATGATTTATTTTCATTCCATTCATCAAAACTTGCTAATTCATTACCCATGAAGTTAAGTTTCTTTCCTGGATGCGCAAATTGATAAGTATAGAGATTTCTAATCAAATTAAACTTTTGATAATAATCTCCCCACATCTTATTAATAATTGTGCCTTTTCCATGAACGACTTCGTCATGAGAAAGAGGAAGCATAAAATTATCTGCATAGAAATACGCCATTGAGAAAGTTAATTTATTATGTTCATATTTCTTATAAATAGGGTCTTTAGAATAATACTTTAAAGTATCATTCATCCAGCCTAAATCCCATTTATAGTCAAAACCAAGTCCACCATATTCTGTTGGCTTAGTTGTACCTGCAAATGATGTAGAATCTTCTGCAATCATCATGACTGAATCATGAGCAATATGAATCTTAGCAGTTAATCTTTTAACAAATTCAACTGCACCTTCATTAACACCGATTGAAGCATCACCATTGTAATAAATAATATTACTAACAGCGTCAACACGAACACCATCAAAATGGAAATAATCTACAAAGTAGTTCATCGCGGACATTAAGAAACTTCTTACAGGGTCTTTACCTAAATCAAACTGTAAACTACCCCATGGAGAAACTCTATATTTTCCACCATATTCATACATGTGAGTGCCATCAAAATTAGCTAATGCCCATTTATCTAATGCAAAATGAACAGGAGCAAAATCGATGATACATCCAATTCCTGCTTGATGGAGTCTATCCACTAAAGACATTAATTGGAATGGATTTCCATATCTAGAATCAACTGAGAAAAATCCAGTTGCTTGATATCCCCAAGATCCATCAAATGGATATTGGCATAATGGCATAAATTCAACATGAGTAAATCCATTTTCATGAATGTAATTAATTAATGGTTCCGCAATTTCTTCATATGAAAGGATATGGCCATCTTCAGCTTTTCCTCTCCATGAACCTAAATGCATTTCATAAATTGACATTGGTTTATCAAAGTTTCTTGTTCTTTGTCTAAGCCAATCATCGTCGTGCCAAGCAAAGTTTTTGTTATTAAAAATCTTCGAACAACTACCTGGTCTCATTTCTGCAAAAAATGCATATGGATCAGCTTTATCGACATAGTTTCCACGTGCAGTTTTGAAATGATATTTGTATTGTTGGTAATCAACTACTCCAGGAATAAAGATTTCCCAGATGCCACAGTCATGGATCCTTTCTAATTTACTAGCTCCATAATCCCAGCCGTTAAAATCTCCAATAACGCTTACATCACTTGCACAAGGAGCGTAAAGTCTAAACACAAATCCATGCTGACCATTTCTTGTTTCAGCGTGTGCTCCAAAATAATTGTGTGCCTCAATAGTTTGACCGTTTAGAAAGTCATAAATGAAATCGTAACTCATAATATGATTTTATTATGATTAATAAAAAAATAGATTTCAAGATAATAGCAAACTGAAACCCATTTTTTAGTTATATTTTATATAAATTTATTTCAAAAGTCCTTGGTTAACACCGATGCTATGAATGTAATCATACAGAGTTGTATCGCAATATGTGTATCTCTTATTTCCGTCATAAACATTTGATAAATTAACTCTTTTTTCGTTATTTTCTTTATCAATAAGGCCAATGTTTGAGTGACCACCATCAACCTCCGATCTATCACGATAAACAAAAGTATTTTTATCAAACAAGATGTTGAGAATATAATCTATTTCGCTTTTTTCTATTATGGTAAATTCAATTGGTTTACTATCGTCTATATCCCAATCAACATCTATTTTGACAATCTCAGTAGAAATGTTTTTATATTTATCGAAATCTAATAACGATTTTGTTTTTGGTGCGCATCCAGTTAAAATAATTAACGATAATCCGACTAGAGAATTTTGTATTTTCTTAAGCATATTTTCCCCATCATCAACTTAGAAAAATTTAAAGATATGTTTCTAATTTTTATTTTATCACGTGGCTTTCAAAATTGTATTTTTTCTTTTAACATCAACTATTAAAAATTAACCTACTTAGCAAAAATTTACTAATATCATTTTGGTTATAAATATATTTGGAAAATTTCAATTAATTGAAAAGAATTACCTATTACTTTATAATTTAGAGCGATTACAAAGTAAGGAGAAATAAATATATGTCAAAAGTAATGACAGTTAACTCAGGTAGTTCAAGTTTAAAATTCAAACTTTATGAAATGCCTGAAGAAAAAGTAATTTGTTCTGGAAACTGTGAAAGAATCGGCGCAGCTGATGGAATCTTCACAATTAAATATGGTGATAAAAAAGATGTCACTTATCCAGTGTTTAAAGATCATGCAGTCGCAGCAAAGTTAGTTGTTGACTCACTAGTAGAAAAAGGAATTATCTCTTCATATGATGAGATTAAAGCTATTGGACACAGAATTGTTCAAGGTGGTAAATACTTCTCTAAATCAGCAATGTTTGATGCTGACACAGAAGCAAAGATTGAATCATTAGTTCCACTTGCTCCATTACACAATGCAGCACACTTAACATGTTTCAGAGCTTTCAAACAAGTTCTTCCAAACTGTCCAGCAATTGCTACATTCGATACAGCATTCCATCAAACAATGTCACCAGTTGACTATACATTCCCAATCCCATACGAATTAACAGAAAAGTATGATATTAGAAGATATGGCGCACATGGTACATCTCATAAATTCTTAGCTGAAGAAGGCGCTAAATACTTACCAGGTGTTAAGAATCCAAAAATCATTTCTTGTCACATTGGTTCAGGTGCTTCTATTACAGCTATTGAAAATGGCAAATGTGTTGCTACTTCAATGGGTTTAACTCCATTAGGTGGAATTATGATGGGTACACGTACAGGTGATATGGATCCATCAGTCTTCAATTATGTTTGTTCTGTAACTGGTAAATCAGCTGAAGAAGTTTACCAAATGTTCAATAAGAAATCAGGTTTCTTAGGTGTTAGTTGTGTTTCTAACGATTCACGTGATGTTTTTGCAGCAGCTGAAAAAGGTGATGCAAAAGCCCAATTATCTATTGATTTATTTAATAGAAGAATTGCAGACTTCATTGGTCAATACTTCGTTAGATTAGGTGGAGCAGACTTAATCATCTGGTCAGCAGGTATTGGTGAAAATGAACCAAGAACTAGAAGCGGCGTCTGCGCATTAATTAAAGATGCATTAGGCGTTGAAATCGATGAAGAACTCAACTCAACAATTCATGGTAAAGAAGCATTAATCTCTACTCCAAATAGTAAGATTAAAGTTGTTGTCATTCCAACTGACGAAGAAGTCATGATTGCTAGAGACGCATACGATATGTGCATTAAAGGTTAATAAAATGAATAAGATTAATCCAATCATTAAAGAATTCTCCGCTCCTTACAAAAGAGAAATTACTAAAATTCTTAACGCTATTAAAAAGTACGATAGAATCGCTATTTTTCGTCATACAGCTCCAGACTACGATGCTTTAGGTAGCCAATACGGTTTAGCTACTTGGATTAAAGATAACTTCCCAAATAAAGAAGTAAGATGCTTAGGTGAAAACCATGTTACATTCACTCCAAGAATCTTCCCTGAATCAGCAAGTTTAAATCAAGATTGGTTTGCTGAACCATTCCTAGGAATCATTGTTGATACAGGTAATAAATCTAGAATCTCTGATCCTAGATGGAAAAAAGCTAAATATAAAGTTAAAATTGACCATCACCCTGAAGTAGAAAAATATGGCAAAGCTTCTATTGTTAACACTAATGGTGCTGCTGCAGCAGAAAATATCGTTGGTATCTTATTAAATATGAAAGGCGATTATGTCCTTTCAAAAGAAGCTGCTAGATATTTCTATATCGGTATTGCTGGGGATTCTGGTAGATTCCAATATAGTTCTACTAGTGAACATACTTTCGCAATCGCAGGTGAATTATTAAAAACAGGCATTAATATTTCTAAGATTTATCAAGAAATGTATCTAAAACAAATTGATGATTTATATGTTACAGCTTATGTTTTAGGACATTTCAAGATTTCTGAACACGGGGTTGCTTATTATGTTTTAGATAAGAAAATTCAAGAAGAACTCAAGATTACTACTGAAAGAGGCAAAGAAAATGTTAACTTATTCGCTAACATTGAAGGAGTTAATGCTTGGTGTTCAGTTACAGAAGATTCAAAAGATCACTGTTGGAGAATCTCAATTCGTAGTAAAGAAACTCCGATTAACGATGTCGCTGCTAAATGGGAAGGCGGCGGACACGCACAAGCTTCAGGCGCTAAAATTGATAATCTAAGTCAACTCGATGACTTCATAAATGACTTAGATGTATTATTCAAATAAGGCTTCGTTAATCGAAGCTTTTTTTGTACCATTTTTTATTACAAAAATATTTTTATTGTTATTGATAATAAAATATATTTTATTCTATTACTAATTTTCTACTATAGAATAACGTGATTATTTTATGTATTTCCTAATGCCAAATATCCAGCAATTCATAAGA
>JAILIF010000006.1 GCA_024695405.1 Bacilli bacterium | reverse complement strand
GGATCTAACCACCATAATGCTGGTACAATGAATTTAATAATTGATGCTATTAATACTACAGTAGTAGAGATAGCATCATTAAAGCTATCTTGTCTACTTGCTTTAATAGAAACCGAATTAATAGCATTTCCAATACCGTTATAAAATAATCCTAATAATATTTTTCCTAATATAGCTATTCCTAAAACGATAAATGAAATAGTGGTGAAAGTTGAATCGATTGTTTGATTGATTAAGGCTGTAATTGATGTATAACATAAAGCAACACCTACTGCGATGATAATAAAAGAAACAATCATTCCAGTAACGTATTCAACTCTTTCATGACCATATGGATGATCTTTATCTGCTGGTTTATTTGCTAATTTAAATCCTACTAATGATACTACACAAGAGATTAAATCAGTTAAGTTATTAATTGCGTCTGAAATAATCGCCATAGAACCCGCAAATATACCAATAAGTAGTTTAATAATAAATAAAATAATATTAGTAAATATTCCGCCGATAGAAGCTAATAATCCATGCTTTTCTCTAACTTTTGGGTCATTAACTTTATCGTAATTTTTTATAAAAATTTTTCTTAATAAAGTAATCATGTTTCCATTATAATACTACTAAAAAATAATGGCTTAAATTTCTTTATTTTATAAAATAAAACCTTTAAGATATTAGGGAGGTAATTAGATATGTCAAAAGCAGATAAAATCTTTGTAGAGAACATTAAAGATATCTTAGAAAATGGTTTCTGGGATACTAATTTAGATGTACGTCCACATTGGGAAGATGGCACTAAAGCACACACTGTTAAGAAGTTTTGTATTGTCAACAGATATAACCTACAAGAAGAGCTTCCAATTTTAACTATTAGAAGAACTGCTTTTAAATCTTGTTTAGATGAATTACTTTGGATTTGGCAAAAAAAGAGCAACAATATTCATGACTTAAATTCTCACATTTGGGATTCTTGGGCTGATGAAAATGGTTCAATTGGAAAAGCTTATGGATATCAATTAGCTAAAAAATCAATTTATCCAGAAGGTGAATTTGATCAAGTAGATAGAGTCTTATATGACTTAAAGCATAATCCTCAAAGCAGAAGAATTATGACTAATATTTATAACTTTGAAGATTTACATGAAATGAATTTATATCCATGTGCATATTCAATGACATTTAATGTTAGTGGTGATACATTAAACGGAATTTTAAATCAAAGAAGTAACGATATGCTAACTGCAAATAACTGGAATGTTTTGCAATATTCTTTACTTTTAATGATGTTTGCGCAAGTTTCTGGACTAAAAGCGGGAACTTTAGTTCATGTTATTGCAGACGCTCATATTTATGATAGACATGTTGATTTAGTTAAAGAAGTTATCGCAAAGCCTCAACATCCTGCACCTAAATTAAAAATTAATCCTAACGTTAAAAACTTCTATGATTTTAAAGTAGAAGATTTTGAACTTATCGATTATGAATATGAAAAATTAGATAAGAAAATTCCTGTAGCTATTTAAGTATTATGATTATTTCGATTTTAAACTGTGACATCAATTATGGAATAGGCAAAAAGAATGGACTTTTGTTCTCTCTTCCTTTAGATATGAAATATTTTAGAGAGACCACAAAAGGACATACAGTTTGTATGGGAGAAAATACCCTACTTTCTTTTCCTAATAGTAAGCCTCTTAAGAATAGAAGAAATATAGTTTTATCTCAAGATGTAACACATAATTATGATGACACAATTAGTGTTCACTCATTCGAAGAATTCTTAGCTTCTATTAAAGAATATGAGAAAGAAGATGATGTCTTTATAATTGGCGGAGCTTCTATATATAGACAGACATTGCCTTATGTTGATATGGTCTATTTAACAAAAGTAAATAAAGATGGTGGTGCTGAAGCTTTCTTTGATAGAATTGATGAAAATCCAAACTTTTTTTGTGTTGATGAAGGTACTCCAATTATGGATGGAGATATAGAAATTAGATTCACTAAATATAAAAATTTAAATAAAAAAGAAATTATTTAATAAAATTAATGAATCTTTATTAAGATTGTGTTAATATCAATATCGCAACCGCTGGACCAGTAGCTCAAAGGAAGAGCTCTCCGCCCATAACGGAGTGGTTGTAGTGTCGGGATCTACCTGGTCCACCAATTATTATATAAACGGAGAATTACCCAAGCTGGTTGAAGGGGTCGGTCTTGAAAACCGATAGGAGGTGCAAGCCTCGCTAGAGTTCGAATCTCTAATTCTCCGCCATTTGTAAAGTAGATAGAATCCGTTTTACTCGGATTCTTTTTTGTAAATTTATGTTATTATTCGTTTTTTGATTTTTTTAATATTCTGATTGGGGTTTTCTTTGGACATTTCTTGATAATGCTTTTAGGATATGCAATAATAAAATTGCCAAGAGGAAGGCATTAAAATTTCCTCAAGATCGGTCGGAATGGAGACTTAAAACTCATTCGCGCGGTGGTGACGCACCTAAAAACGTTTTTTTTACCCTAAATATAGGGTTTTTCTTTTGCTCAAGTAAAATATTATTATCTTTCTTGGGTTAATGGCTAAGCCTAAATAGGTGGGAGCAGGCATGCTTCTTCCTAGCGGAATAACAACGTGCTCGTTTTAGAGATTT
>JAILIF010000044.1 GCA_024695405.1 Bacilli bacterium | reverse complement strand
GTATATCTTGATAATGGCGATAATTCTGTTTCATTTAATATTTCTGGCAATACAATGACACAAGTTCTTGATGGATACGAAGGTGCTTACAGTGTATTTGATGAAAATGATGATTTTATTGGATTCTATGACTTAACTGGCTATGGCACTGGTGATTTCGAAAATCTTAGTAGCGAACACACAGCACTCACTTATACAGCGAATAATGGTAAGATCGCTATTAACATTAACGGTGCTTCAAAAGGATACGAAATTGTTGAGAATGGTTCTGATAAAGAATTACATCAACTTGTTGACTACACTGTAACTAATACAGCTTCATCTGCTTCATATGTATGGACTTATGATGCTGATACAACAACTTGGACTTCTGGTAACAAAGGACAAAACAATTCAAATTGTTCCATTACAATTAGTGCTAACAAAGATATGACTGTTGTTGTTACTTATTGGGCGTCAAGTGAAAACGCTGAAAAATGGGATTACTTCTCAATTTCTAAAAACGGAACAAAGCTTTATAATGCTGGTGGTAGCATGACTGCTGCACAAGCTGTCACTCAAACTATTACTTTAAAGGCTGGCGATGTTTTGGTTCTCAAATATGAAAAAGATAGTTCAACCCATACTGGAGAAGACCAAGCTTATATTACTCAATTATTAATTGATGGTGTTCAATACGTTGGTTAACATTGCTAAACTTATCTAAAAATTAGAGCGGTCATTTGATCGCTCTTTTTCTTACTTTGAAGGTTAAAATTTCTAAAAAATTTTGAGCGGTTTTGACTTCGTTAGATGTCTTATTTATTGACAAGAACGAAATAAATGTATTATCATTAGTCGGCTAATTCTAAGAATTAAAAGGAGGAAAAGCCTATGAAGAAATCACTCAAAATTCTCACAACTGTATTAGGCTGTACCTTATTGCTTGCTGGTTGTAATGAACCTGCTGAAAACGAAAATAATCAACAACAAGAGCAACAAAATAACACAAACAATAACCAGACAAACAATGATGAAGGAAAAACTCCATCTATTTTTGATGTTGATGTTGGAGATGATATAACAAACATTAAAGATATTACTATCGATGATGACAAGGATATACCTCCTGAATTCGTTAAAAAAACTTGTCAACAAATATCAAATGGTTCTAGTGGTGGTTCTTTAATTGAGCTTATGACTGGTACATATATTGAGCCAACTTATACATACAATTGTTCTTTCTCACACGACAAAACATTTACACGTGAATATACTGTAAAAAGTGATGATAGAACTGTAGCTCAAGTTAGCCACGAAGAAGGCACTTCTAGCTTTACAATTAAAGGAATTACTCCTGGAGACGCTATTATTCAAGCTTATACAGATGAAAATGAATTGGTTTTACAATTTGTTGTTCACGTAAGAGAAAGAATTCCGATGAATAAAATTGCACAACGTTTATATAACGTAGATGTCTTCTATGGTATGTTCTATGGCTATAAAATCTCATTTACTGAAAAAAATCCACTCAAAGGTACTTTAGTAGGTAATGATGATTTTGAATCTACTAAGGCCGTCTTTACTTTAGGTGATGGTGTTGAAGAAAAGATTCCTAATGGTACAGACTTCAATACTTACAAATTCAAAATCAAGTTAGATACTGATAACAGTGTCACTACTAGAAGCTACACAGATATGTATGTTTCTACAACTGGTGACTTAATCTATATGTATTATTCCAATGGTATAGTCGATATATTCGCTGATCATTTCGTGAATATTCGCGCTTAATCATTTAAGGAGGAATGAAAGATGAAAAAGAAATTATTTGGACTAGTTCTTGCTTCTATTCTCACTTTTGGTGGCTTAGCTGCATGTGATGAAGAAAATGAACAAGGCGGTGAAGTTTCAACCAAATGTGAAACACACGTTTGGGATGAAGGCGTAGTTACTACTGAACCTACAACTGAAGCAGAAGGTGTTAAAACTTACACATGTACTGTTTGTAAAGAAACTAAAACTGAATCTATTCCTAAGATTACCAAAGAAAAGACTTTTAGAGTTACTTACGATGCTAATGGTGGAACTGGTACTGGTTTAGTTGATTTAAACGAATATAAAGCGGGTGAAAGAGTAACTGTTAAAGATAACATTTTCACTGCTCCAGAAGGTAAAGAATTCATTAACTGGAATGAAGAAGCTGATGCAAGTGGTAGATACTATAATGTAGGTACTAATTTCAAGATTTTTGAAGATGTTACTTTATACGCTCAATGGTTAGAAAAAGAAACTATTGTTGGAGATGATCATGAATTTGATATTACAGTTAACACCCCTGAAGGTGTTAGTGCTACATTAAGCAAAAATAAAGCAAAAGTGGGAGATGAAGTTACTTTAACTCTTTCTTTAGCTGATGGAGTTACTTTAAATGGTAATCCTGTTTCTTCTCAAGTTGTCTTAACAAAAACTGGCGAAAATAAGTTCACGTTCACTATGCCTAAGAGTGTAGTTAAGATTAATGTCAGAACTACTATTGACGGCGATGTTGTTTTAACTGGTGATATTTCTGCTAAGTTAAAAGATGATGATAACGATGGTATCTTTAGCGCAGATGTTGTCTGTACTTCCCAAACAAGTTATCAATTTAGTTATGTTGTTAAAGATTCTAATGGTAACGCTAATAAATTATCATCTACAAAACTAGATGAAACAAAATGTAACGCTGCTGTTACATTCTCAACTAGTGGAACAAATTCATTAGCTATTAAAGGCGGTTATACATATACTTTCTATTACGATAGTAATTTAACTGATTATAACTGCTATGTAGTTAGAAAAACTGTTGATGTTCTACCTACAACAAGTGCAGGGTTATACGGTTTGTTTGAAGGCAGTATGAGATCAAATAGTGCTGTTCACCCACAAGGATTGACATCAATTGCTTATACAAAAACTGTTGATGGAAATGATGCTGAACAGGGTTACAAAGTTACAAATACTGAATATACATATAAAAAGATTTCTGATACAGAATCGTTTGCTGTTGCAGTTGATAAAACTAACGGCGATAAAAAGAGCTATGTTTACAAAAACATAGATACTGTTACTGATGTTTACTCAATCATTAATACTTACACTAAAGATGAAGGAAATAATGAAGCAAGTGATAATGTTTGGTCACTTGATCCATATGGTAATTTAAACGCTGATGCACAAAGATATTTCCCATATTCTGCAAAAATGGATATCGTAGGTAACAAAAATTACCGTGAAACAAGTAGATATCAAATTACTGAAAGAGAAGCTTATAGAAACATTAATATGGCTGCTCATTATGGTAGTGCTCTTGAATATGAAATATGGCAAGCTATTCGTGGTGACTATGATGGAACCGCAACAATTAACGCTGCTAATAAAGAAGGTTCTCACCTCAGTATCAAACCTACTACATTAGGTGGAGGATTCCAAGTTGTATTAGATGGTCAACTCGAATACAATCACGAAGAAAGTGGTAGTACTGCAGATGTAACTCAACAATATGCTCATGTTTATAATGCTACTTTCATTTTCAAAACTAATGGTGATTTATATTCATTAGATTTTACTGAAAACTATTACACAAAGAATGCTTGGGATTTTGCTAAACACGCTCCAAAAGCAGGTGGAACTCCAGTTAGAATCAAAATTGATGTTCAATATAAATATGATGAAACATTTGAAAGAGATGCAGTATTAGATGGATTTGTTCCTGGTCAATATTTCATCACTTCAATTGATAAATTATCTTTCTATAATGCAGCTGCAGGTACAAAAGATCCAAATGTTTCTGTTGTTAATTTTGATGACGAAATTAAAATCATTCCTTATTTAGAAGGTGGCAAAAAATCTGCTATTGTTGATGAATTTAGTTATTCTCCTGCTGGAGCATTAGATGCATGGCAATATGGATATGTTGACTCTAGTGATAAGGGTGTTATCGATGATACTCCTTGGGGACCTAAAGCTGTAGGTACAGGTACTGCAACTGTTACATTTGGTAACCATTTAAAGAATATTACTGGTCCTAGTAAGCAAGTTACTATGACAGTAAACGCTAATGGTACATTCCGTAGTTTATTTGTTAACAATAATATTTCTGGATACGATTCTTATAACGGTCCACATGCTGATTACATTTACGGCTACGCTGGAAAAACTATGAACTATTATATTGATTCTAGCCAAAATACTGGTTGCCCAGTTAGCTATTATATGGTTATTAAAGGAACTAATAAATTTGGTGGAACAACTTATAACAGTACTAGCGAATACTTTAATGTTGTTAATAGTGTTGGTACAGTAGCTGATAACGATGTTGTTGGTGTTAATTGTGCTAAAGTTGTAGGGCATGAATTAGTTCTCGACTTTAATACAGAAGCTGCTAATGCTTTAACTAAACAAGTTACTATTGATGTTATCTTTATGTCAGATTTCTATTCTGTAGGTAATGGCCCTACAACATTACATATTGTTGTTGGTCCTGCACAAGCACCATTAGTAAATAACAAATATTCTGTTACTATTCCTTATGAAAACGATGCTTCTAAGGTATATGAAGTAGCTACTCTTGAATTCTTTACTGGTGGAACTGGTAAGATTGTCGAAACTTTATATAGCGAAGCAGGTGCTGTTAGCTATATCAATACTTATGAATTTAGATATAAAGAAAACAACAACGGTACAGTTGATTGCACAGTCACTAGTGTAAATATTACTGAACCAGGTATGCCAAAAACAGCAAGTTCATATACTTTGATGATGGAAAGACAATTAGACGGTAGAGTTGGTGTTTGTTTATATACTGAAGATTTAGATATCTTTGGTTATACAACTGAAGATGGTGATGGTTATTTCTCTGTTGAAGGATTAACTGCATTTGAAAAGGTAGATGCATAATATGAAAAATAAAAAATTATTATCCCTTTTAGTATGTTTTGGCTCATTATGCGCTCTTAGTGGCTGTGGTGAAGAAAATAATTCTTCAAGTAGTGATCAACAACAAAACACTAATAACGAAAATAGTAACAACAACAATAACCAAAATAATGAGAAAAAGAATGATGGAGACATTAAACTTAATAACATTTATGAAGGTTTAGTCGCGTTATATCAAACCAAAAACTATACTTTAGAAGTTATTCATACTTATGGTACATATCGTGAAGAAATTCCTGATATGATTTTCACTAAAGACTATATTGGTTTTGATGGAAAAGCTTTTGAAGATTTTAAAGTCTTTTATAACGATGGAGAAGGTATTTACCCTGTTTCTTTTACAAATGATTATTTATCAGGAGAATATGTAAAAGATAAAAAAGGCGATAAATATACTAATCTTTGGGACAATTCATTTGTTAAAACAATGTATGGTGTATGTCCTGAATATGTAAAATCTAACGAAAATAACAAAGAAACCTCTATTGATATTACAGATAAAGACTATAAGTTAGCGTTCTTAAGAATGGTTGTCGGTAACACTAATAACTTTGCGGATGTAGATAAATTAACTGCTAAATATGAAAATGAAAAAGTTTCATTTACTTTATCTTTAAATGGTGGATCAAACGTTTATAAAGTTACTTTAAAAAATATTGGTACAACTAAATCCGAACATTTAAAGATGTTTGTTAATAATGGCGGTAAGCCATTTGTTGCAAATCATGATTTATCCGAAATGAGAAGATTGCTCAATAAAGATAATTATGTTCAAAGAATCTACATGATTAATGAAGGTGAAGGATATTGGTCTGGATATTCATTCTTCACAGAGCATTATTTCTTCAACACAAGTAATACTAGTACTTCTACTGGCTATGCTTATATGGAATTTAACTATAAAGAAGACCCTGCAATTGATAACGATTTTGACTTATGGGGTATTTATCTTGTTAACGTTTCTATTGATGAACATGGTCAATATGTTGCTACTCTTGCAAGTAGTATGGCATATAACTCTGCTACTGTTGAAATTGAAGAATGTGTCCGTTACCCATCAATTAAATTAGACTTATTAAATAGTCTTGAATACGTTAAAGAAGGCGAAGTTAGATATGCAGATTATGAAAAAACTGCTGGTCTTTTCCCTGAAGGATCAAGCAAATATTATTTCATAGATGAAGCTTTAGTTAATAACTTTGTTAATAACTTTGGTTTAACATCTGCTTTCGAAGGTGTTGAATTCAATACTATTGGTATTGAAATGAATTTAAAAGAAGACGACAAAGATTCTGTTATTTGTTATCACGCAATTGGATATTATCCTGGCGATGGTATGACTTATGATATTTTGATTCCATTAACTGGTTTCGGAGATGCAAATAGAGCAGTCTTAGATAAGTTATACGAAGACTATAATAACAACAATAATTAAGAAGATTGTTAAATCTTCTTTTTTTTGATAAGATTTAGGCATGAAAAAATCAACATTTCTTATTTCAATTTTATTATCATCTTTATCTTTGATTGCGTGTGGTGAAACCAATAATGAGAATTCTAATGATCCACCAGTAGTAAATCCTCCTATTGTTGATCCTATTGATGGTAAAGAAGAAGTAAAAGTAGAAAAAACTAAACTTAATTACACTTATTTAGACTACGTAAATAATTACTATAGAACTAGTAGTGCTATCCCTAACCAAGGTGATCCGGAAATTTTAATTATTCCCGTATATTTTACTGATTCTAGTGATTATATTCCTGAAGATAAGAAAGATATTGTCAAAAATGATATCGAAAAGTGTTTTTTTGGTACAAAAGAAGATTGTGGATTTGAATCGGTAACTTCTTATTATTCAACTCTTTCATGCAATAGGTGCAATTTAAAAGGCAAAGTTCTTGATTGGGTAAGTGTTGAACATTCTTTTATGGATTATGCTTATAGTGAAGATTCTACTGTAGCGTTAGTTAAATCAGTCACAAATGATTATTTTGAATCAAGTAATGATGATAGAACTAAATATGATATAGATAAAAACGGCTTTTTAGATGGGGTGGTTTTAATATACGCTGCTCCTGATTCAGATAATTTAGACCGTAGGTATTCTAATTTATGGGCTTATACAAACTGGGATATTTATGCAGAAGCAAATATTGAAAACCCTACTATGTGTAATTTCTTTTGGGCTAGTTACGACTTTATGTATTCTAAAACCTCAGCTTATGACAAACTTGGACGATATTATGGTGGTGGGGATAGTTCTAATAACAAGCTCTTATTAGATACTCATGTTTATATCCACGAAATGGGTCATATGTTTGGCTTGGTAGACTATTATGATTATTCTTATCAATATTCTCCTGCAGGTGGATTCTCTATGCAGGATTATAACGTAGGAAGTCATGATCCATATTCTTGTATGGCTTTAGGTTGGTGCGAACCATATATTCCTACTGAATCATGCACAATTACATTAAATACATTCCAATCTAGTAGAGAAGTTATTTTATTAACTAACACTTGGAACGATATTAATTCACCATTTGATGAATATATACTTGTAGAATTTTATTCTCCTGATGGATTAAATCAATTTGATCACGAAAATCAATATTTTGCTTTCGAAAGAAGCAAAAAACGTCCTGTAGGGCCTGATGAATGTGGTATTAGAGTGTGGCATGTAGATGCTAGATTAATTGAAAATCCATATGGTAAAGAAGCATCTAAAATCACTTATGATCCAAAGGTAGTTGGGAAAGTATCACATGTTATGTCTAATACTTACTATGATTCTAGTTCCAACGGCTATGGTAGAGGATATTTAAGTATTTTAGGTTCTAGCTATGCTAATTACAATATTCTTCAACTGATTCGTAACGAAGAAACAGAAACTTATAAGACTAAAAATGCCTTTGATAAATATTCATTATTCAAAGATGGTTCAACATTCTCAATGAATAGCTTTGCAAAGCAATTTGTTAATAAAGGAAGACTTAACACAAATAAGGTCCTTGGATGGAACTTTAAGGTGAGCATTGAAAACAATCAAGCCAAGATAACACTGCTTAGAACTATCTAAAATGCATATTAAGCAACGAAAAAACGCCAAATGATTACAAACGTTTTTGTTGCTTTTTTTGCTGATTATATATATTATATACGCAATATATTTTTTCTTATGTAATAAGAAGAAAGGAGAAAAGATGAAAAAATACTTATTTACAGGTTTAATGGCTGTACTTACATTATTCGGAACAGCTATAACATCATCTGATAGCGAGGGGGTTAGCGTATCACGTGCTAATGATAATTCAGAACAAGTAAGAGTAATTGTTGAAGTCAAAAAAGGCCTTGAAGGTCTTAGTGATGAAGATATCACTCTTTCACAAAATAAAGTTTTGAACTCAATTAAAGCAAACGTTACTAAAAACGTAAAACTTATTGATAGATATCACGTATTAAACAACGCAATTCTTATTGACGTAGACGCTGATAAGGTTGATGAAATCAGAAAACTTGATGGTGTTGGTCTTGTTAATGTTGATAAAATGCATTTCAAGAAATCCACTGATAGAAACATAACGTTCTCAACAGCTGGTATTCTTGCAACAACAACAGAAATCACACCAAAGAACGAACAAGACTTAGGAAGTGAAGAAACTAACATTACTGCAACAACACTTCGTAAACCTTCCGATACTGCAGAAGGTGAAGGAACAGTTATCGCAGTTCTTGATAACGAGTTCTATCTCAAAGGCAAAACTGCTGATGAAGATGCATGGTGCCATGCTACTTATAAGCCACTTCCTGCTGGAACTATTACAAAATTTACTCCTAACGTAGTTAAATCAAAAGCAAAGAGCAAGAGCTTACATGCTAATGCTGGCTATGATTCAACTAAACAACAAGGTGAAGAAGGTTCTTTATACTTCAATAATAAAGTTCCATTCTATTACGATTACGGCGGAACTTCTCCAACATCTGGTGGTGATGGTGTTCCTGATAATGATGTAATTTCAACTATTTCATATCACGGTACTCACGTTTCTTCCTTAATTGGTGGTAACGCAAACGAATACAAGGGCTTAGCTCCTAAATGTCAATTAGTCTGTATGAAAGTCTTCACAGAATTCGTTGCAGACGAAACTGCTAAGGCATTAGGATTTAGTAATAGCTCAGGTGGTAAAGATTCTTGCATCCTCAGTGCTCTTGAAGACTGTATCACATTAGGCGTTGATGGAATTAATATGTCATTAGGTAGTGACTTAGGTGACTTCGATCAAGATTCTATCGCAGCAAGAACACTTTCTAAACTTGCAAAAGATTCTGGCATTATGACAGCAATCTCTGCTGGTAATAACGGTAAAGGTTCATTCTCATTCGCTGGTGGATATGGTGCTTGGACTACTGACACAGTTGAACCTGGCGTTTTAGGTAGCTATGCAAATAACTATGATGCAACAATCATCGCTAGTGCTCAACCTGACTCAGTTTATTTCAAAAACGCAGTTAGATTTACTAATTCAAACGGTGAAGTTTCAAACATTGCTTATGAAGACCAAATCGTTAATAGAGAAGGCTCTGATGATGAATATCCTGAAGACAAGCAAAAATATTTAAAAGATGTTGCTGATGATGATGGAAAAATCGAATGGGTTTACATTCCTAACTTTGGTACTGCTTCAGACTATAAAGGAAAAGATGTAAACGGTAAAGTCGCAGTTGTCAATCGTGGTAGTACTTCATTTATTGATAAATACAATGTCGCAGTTAGCAATGGTGCTAAAGGCTTAATGATCATAAATAACGATCCTACAGCAAATGAATTTAACTTCAGATGTAGTTTCGGTGATGGCTTCTCACCAACAATTCCTGCAGCTTTAGTTCTTTATAAAGACAAAGTTGTTCTTGAAAACCAGGGTGAAGGAACATTCGAATTTATTGAAAAACAAGCTTCAGTTAACGCAACTGCAAAAACCATCTCAACTTTCTCAAGTGATGGTGCTAGATTCTCCTATGATATCAAACCAGATGTTGCTTCTCCTGGCGATTCTATTAAAGGTGCTATTCCACCTCAAAAGAAAGAAGATAAGCAATATTCATCTGTTTCAACATATGAATACTTATCTGGTACTTCAATGGCAGCTCCTAACTATGCTGGTGCTCAATCATTAGTATTAAGCCAAAAAGCAAAAGCTATCTATGGCGGAGATGTTACTAACGCAAAAGAAAAGGAATATAAAGATTATCGTAGAACAGTTGATATGAGACTCATGTCTACTGCTAATGCTATGAAGGATGCAAATCCAAATCCAGAAACACATAGTGTTTCTCCAACATCACCTCGTATTCAAGGTGCTGGCTTAATTGACTTAACTGATGCACTTAGTACAAAAGTTTATCTCAATGGTTTAGATGTTGAAGGTAACGAAATTAATAAATCTAAGATTCAACTTAGAAATAATAACGATATTGCTAACGGTAAGTTAAAAATGTCTTTCAATGCTTATAACGAAGCTGATGCAGCTAAGACTTATAACGTTAAATTAACTGTTATGAGACCAGCATTAGAAGAAAATAACAAAGTTATTCAAGATAAATATAACTACACTGGTGAAGTTGATGATATTTCAAAATTAGGTGGATTTACATACTGGAAACAACAATATGTTGTTGGTACTGGCTATGTTCCTACTAAATTTACTTCACAAGGTACTGCTAAAAAGTATGATGTTGTTAAACTAACAAAACAAATTGAATACTATAAGACAGAAGAAGACTGTAGAAATGAAACAAATAAGCAAATCATTACTACAGGTTATTACTATAACGCTGCTGATTCTGGCTTTGATTGGCAACCTCTTCCAAACTTCACATATCAATCAATTCAAGATGTTGTTATTTATCAAGGATTAACAGGACAAAGTGTTACTGTTGCTCCTGGTAAAAATGAGATTACAATTAACGAATGGAATATTCCTGAAGAAGAAAAGAACAAAATCTTAGCTTCTTATGAATTTGGATGCCCAATCGAAGGTTATGTTGAATTAATCGCTACTGACGATTCTGATCCAGATTTATCAATTCCATTCTTAGGATTCTATTCTTTAGCAGATAAAAAGAATGGCCAAACATTAACAGATGCTAGAGTATTTGAACCATTTGAATTTGAAAAAGTTGAAGGTGTTTCTTATCCATCTGACTTAGTAAATGATTTGTCTAAATCATTATTAGGAAAAAATAACGCTGATATTGGTTCTTTATGGGTTACTGGTTACGCTGATGAAGTAACTGATATTGATACTAATAAAGTATTCCACAATGAAACATCATTCGATAAATTAACTGGTTTCCATTCAGTTGGTAAAGACCCAGAAACAGGAAGCTATTATGATTCTGCAAAAGATTGCGTTTATGTTGGTTCTCCAAAAGCAACTAACACAATGATCATTCAACAATTCATCATGCGTTCTGTAGCAGATAACTATTTCCAAATCAAAAATAAAGATGGCGAAATTGTATATGCTTCCACATTAGAAGATTCACTTTACGGTGATACTGATGGTAAATGGACACTTTATAAATCACACGTTGATTCTAACTTATTAGGATCCGGATACGTTGCTCATAGAGCATACGCTATTATTCCTTTATATAATATTGATACCAAAGTTCCATTTGCAGATGGTGAATACACAATTGAATTCAACTATAAGCTTTCATATGATGAATCATGGGTAAAATCATCCTATAGTTTCGTAATTGATGCTACTGCTCCAAGCATTTCATCAATCACAACATATGAAAAAGATGGTGAAACTAGAGTACGTATTAACATCGATGATTATAAAGTAGCGAGCGCTGTTGTTGGCTATGGTAGTCAAGATGTTTACTATGATGAAACAGCAAAGCAATATTATTTAGACTTAAGTAAAGATGAAATTGAAGAATCTTTAAAAGATCTCGGCGATGTTACTGCTGAAACATCAGGTGCACGTCCAAGATTATATCTTGAAATTACTGATGCTGCGTATGGTGTTAATAAGATGATTATTCACTTCAATGGTGGTGATTATAATCAATATGAAATTGTCGAAGGTGACGCTTTAGATGTTACTTATGACTTCACATTTGATTTTGAAAACAATTCTCTTACTTGGGTAAGCATTAGTTATGATGGCGAAATGACACCAATTGAGTTAGAAGGAGTTTCATATAAGGCAAACTTCAAGAATACAACAACAGTTGTTCCTGGAGAAAAGAATAATGACAATAATGGTACTGCATCAGAAGAAAAAGGCTGCGGCGGATCTATGATTACTTCTAGTGTCTTAGTATTCTTAGCTGCATCTTTAGGTGCTGCAATCCTTCTTAAAAAGAGAAAAGTTCTTGGAGGTAACAAATAATGAAAAACAAAAGTATTAAATTATTATTCACAACTCTATTTGCATTAGGTGGCTTGACCGCTTGTGGTGAAGATGAAGATGAAGCAATATTTAACTTTACTGTTGAGATTGAATCTGGAAAAACAACTTTAGAAGTTGGCAGTAGTGATAATATCATCATTAGAAATAACGGTGTTAATGCCGAAAATAGAGAATATACATATACAGTAAATCCAAACAGCGCTTCTTTAGTTACTTTAGGTACGCCTAATGGAAACACTTGCCCATTTACTGCTGAAGCTCAAGGTAAAGCTACATTTATTGTCGAGGAAACTAATAGTAAGATTAAGAAAAATCTTACAATTGAAATCATTGGCAATTATGACACTGCAAATGGTGGATTTAACTATGCATCATTGTCGGGCAAAGACGCAATTGAAAAACGTACTGAAATTCTTGGAAAGCTAGAAAAATACGCTGTTGAATCACACTTAACAGGTATTACTTTGTTCGAAAATGGTGGATATGTTAAATATTCTTCTAGATTAGATATTCCAACCGAAGAATACATTACAGGTTATGGCTTCGGTATTCTTTCAGAAGGTGATATCACTGAAGATTTACCAGGTGAAGAAAACCCTGACTATAAACGTTATTACCATAGTTCTCAAACCCAAAACCCTAACAAGATCAACGCTATGGATGATACTGGTTCTCAAGTCTCCGATTTATCTGGATATATTACTTCAGGTTATTGGGGAACAAAAATGAATTCCACTAAAAACGGTTATGATTGGTACCCAATTTTAGCTAAAGATGAAGTTAACGGTAAACCAAACAATAGACCTATTCCTGTTTTCGATGTTGAAAACCCTCTTAAGTTATATAAGAGATGGAGAGTCTATGTTAAAACAGGCGCTGATGGACTTAAATACCGTACTAATGGTATGTTCAAAGATACTTGGGATAACAGAGAAGTCCAAATTGAAGACTATGAATTCTCATTAAAACTATTATTAACAGGTGCTAACCAACTTATCAGAGGTAGCGAAATGGCTGCTGATAAGACTTATGGTATTAAAGGTGCTCAAACATTCTTCAATAGAACAAAAGATAGCGGTATTAGCCAATCTAAAGTCGATGAAGAATGGGAAAAAATGAAAAATAGTGGTGAATTAGGTTTTACATATAATAAAGCTGAATCCTACATTGAATTTGAATTATTAAATGAAATCGATGAATTTACTGCAATGCACACCTTATCAAGCAATTTATATTCTCCTCTTCCACAAGAATTTGTTCAATTCCTTGGCGACGGTGAAGTTAAAAACGGTGCTAAGATTTATGGTGAACAAAAAGAAAATTTTAATTATAACGGTACAAAGGTAAGATTATCTCCAAATGATACAACATTATCACTTGGCGCTTACTATCTTGAACACTGGGAAGATGCTTTTGTTACATTCAAACGTAACGATACATGGTTTGAAAGAAGCAAATATCCAAATAGATATAAAATCGAAGGTATTAAGATTACTACATATAAAAACGCTACTGAAAACCCAGATGCTCTTTATGAAGCATTCTATTTAGACTTATTAGATTCGTGTGGTGTCCCTTCATTACATATTGAAGAAGAAAAGAGTGCATCTAAAAAGACTACTGGTAATAAGACTACTAGAACATTAATCACCAAAGGTGATTCTACATTCAAACTTAATGTTAACTCTTGTACACAAGAAAGATGGGACTACTTATTTGGTAGTAACGGTAAAATTTGTGTTACTGATGATGCTAATAAGTATGAATGCAAACCATGGATGAGCAATGACGATTTCTTAAATGGTTTATATTGGTCAATTAACCGTAAAGAATTCGCTGCTAAGCACGGTGCTCAACCATCAGTTGATTATTTCTCAAATGCTTATTTAAGTGACCCAGAAAACGGTGTTTCTTATAACTCAACAGAAGCTCATAAAAACGCTGTCGCTAAAATGCACACAATTGATAATGATGGTAACGATAACTTTGGTTATAGCAAAGATAAAGCTATCAACTATTTCTCTAAGGCATACGGACAATTAAGAAGCCAAGGAAAAATTAAAGATGGTACAAAGAGTAAACCAAACGAAATCCACATTACTATCAACTGGATGTATCAAAACGATATTAACGAATATGGTACTTTAATTAAGCAATACTTTGAAGAAGCATTTAATGATCCACAAGTTTCTGGTGGTAAGGTTAAATTGGTTGTTGATCAACCTAACCCATCAAGTGACTGGCAAGCAGTTTATAACGAAATCATGATGAAAGGTAAATTTGACTTAGCATTTGGTGCTATTTCAGGTAATACTTATAACCCATTAAACTTCTTGGAAGTTTTAAAGAGCGATAACTCATCAGGATTCACACTTAACTGGGGTGCTGATACTTCTAAAGTTGATGACAAAAATCCAATCATTTATGATGGACACAAATTCTCATTTGATGCTTTATGGACAGTTGCTGATCGTGGTGGCATTGTTGAAGACGGTGAAGCTGTCAATCCTATTAAGAATTGTTACTTAGAAAACCCAACTTCTTTAACAGGCGGAGAAACTAATAAATTATATGAAGGCTTCAAAGTCAACATTCCTATGGAATTCGTTGATGTTGCTGATATTGAATTAGATGTTTCTAAAGTTGCTTTATTTGTTGTAAATGGTGAAACTCACGATGTTGAATACACATACGACAAAGCAAACAAAGTTATTAGTGTAACTGTTTCTAAAGAACTCGCTGAAGCAATTGATGATGAAATCAAAACAGCTCAAAAGAAGACTGATCCAGATAAAGAAGGCTATATTGAACACCCATTCAGTAGAACTTACTATGCAGGCTCAAAACAAGGTTCATTTTGGAACTTTGAATTAACTTATAGTTTATCTATTAAAGGTGGTACACCTTCTCCAACTACAGTAACAATTGCAATGAGCGCTGATTCACAAGATTACTAATATCTTATTTAGAAAGGAGAAAAACCTATGAAAAAACATACTAAATTATCATTGTTTGGACTAACTATTGCATCAATGCTTTTAGCTGGCTGTGGTGATAATACAACCGCAGCTAATAACAATGGAGATACAGTAGAAGATAAAGTAGTTATCAATACTGAAACCGCTGATGTTTCACTCCCTGCTAAATTTACAGATAAAATTGCTGGAATCAGATTAAATAAGAAAGTTGTTTCATTATTCTGTAACGACAAAGAAGGTTCAGAATTAAATGAAAAAACTACATTTGATGTTACAGTTTCTCCAGCAAGCAATGCTGAAAGAAAACTTATTTGGACATCTTCTGATCCAACAGTAGCAGTCGTCGATAATAAAGGCGAAGTAACTGCTATTGGCGAAGGAAGAGCTGTTATCACAGTTGCTAACGAAGATGGAACAGTAAAAGATTCCGCTCGTATTGTTGTTAACAATATGAACGGTCAAAGAATTGCTACTTGTGGTTCTAGATTAAACGACATTTTAAACGCTCAAAAGGCTGATAATTTCGTTTTACCAGATGTCTTAGGATCTCATACAAGCAGAGTTCATACTGTTACTAAAAACGGTGTTGCTATCAATTCTGATATCTCATATGAAGGAATTGTTGCATCAGAGAAAAACGCTTACCTTGATTTAGAAGTTATTTCTAAAGAAATTAGAGTAGAAAACGGTTCTCCTATTCCTGAGAAAATGCGTTATACATTCTATACAACAGACCAATATGAAACATTCTTATTTAAGAGCCAAGGTAAAGTTAAAAACTATATGAGTGTTAACCAATCTTCCTACTTAGGAAAAGATAAAATTGAAGCTCTTAAAGCTGTTTGCGATCAATTCTTTGTTAGCGGTTCTAAAATTTTAACAAATGTTAAATCAGATGTCTTATCTACTGTAAAAACTAGTTACATTCAAAATTCTTCTTATAATGAACACTTCGGAAGAATGGATGAAAAAGGTCAATTAGCATTTGATCTTTATGAAATAGCTGAAAACCAAACAGCTGATCAAGAGGATTTTGAAAATCAAGGAATTCCTGTTGGTACAAATTACACATTTGATATCAGCATAAGATTCTTATTCGAAAATAATCTATTAACTGCAGAACATCTTGTACAAAGTTATTCCTATAAGATTGGCGAAGATGAATATGTTTCTAGATATGTTCTCGATGAATGGTACACAACTGACGAAGAAATGGTGTTCCCAAACAGAGCTAATTACCAAAAAGTTGATGGTGCATTTGATCTATAATTAATAAAATCACAACTTTATCAAGGGTGCGCAAAAGCGCACCTTTTCTTTTCCCTAGATATCATAAACATTGATTAATATATATTAATCTAGTATAATAATGCACGCGTTTATAAGGTGATTAACATGAAAAAAATTAAGACATTATTCTTCCTTGGATTATCAATGACACTTCTTGCAGGATGTGGCGAAACAAATAACGAACAAAACCAAAATGGTAATCAAAGTGAAAATCAAAACAACAACGAAAATCAAAATGGTAATGAAAATGGAAGCGAAAATAATTCTAACGGAGACCCAACTTTTACTGAATTAACAATCGCAACTTATCCAAAAACAACATTTTATTCTGGCGAAAAATTTTCAAA
Organism: Bacilli bacterium; assembly: GCA_024695405.1. Classification (GTDB taxonomy): domain Bacteria; phylum Bacillota_I; class Bacilli_A; order RFN20; family CAG-826; genus RGIG9670. Next base: position 14,532 of record JAILIF010000044.1, on the reverse strand, counting down.
TAATGGAATCTCTTTAAATGTTAATTTCTCTGATGGAACATCATTTGTTACTGAAGATATTACAACATCAAAACCAAGTACAATGATGATTCCTGGTAAACAAACTATTAAAGCTTATTACTCAAATGAAAAATACGATATTAATTCATATGTAACTTATGAAATTGAAATAATTGATTGGACTAAAGAAGAAAAAGCGTTCTTCACTCAAACATCATTATGTTCTAATGCAGGTGTCTATTATCCAAAGATGGAAGGTATGGAAATCTGTGCTGAAGAAGATGCAGAAGGAAATATTGATTACTGGATTGAATTAAAAAACGCAAACAGCAAAATCATGAGTGCTTACTTAGATATGCTTGATGAATATGAAGCAAAAAAGACTGTTAATCAAAATGGTGAATCAATCACATTAACATTTAAATTCTACGAACAAGTTAACGTTCCAAGTGATTTTGTTCAATTATATGGTAGAGAACTTAGCGATATGATTTGTTTCAAATATTGTGCTTCATATCAACACGTTGATACACAATATGGTGGAGTTTATGAATTATATGGTAGTGAAATCGAAGATACACTCGTTATTGGATTAAATAAAGATAACGACTTAATCATTAGATATATCGCAAATAAGCTTCTTCTTGAAACAATGTTAGGAATGGAAGTTAATGACAGATTTACATTAGATCAATTACTTAATGGCGTCGCATATACAGCATTAAAACAAACTGTTATGGGTTATGATGATGAAGAAGGAAAACATCACATTGGATATCTTGAAACAATCGCTCCTCTAGCATGTGAATACTTCATTATGCCAGATGATAATCCACAAGTAACTTCTATTGCAGATTATGGCGCGTTATATCCATGGTTACACGGTGAAGATTCAATGTGCTTTGAAGTAATGTTTGCTTCTAGTGAAGAAAAGCATGATGAACTCATAGCTGCAATTGAAAGCAAAGATTCATTTGTTAAAACTACTAGAACTGATAATTATGGTAAATTAGATGTTAATGTAAATATTTACACAATCGAAAACAAAGAGTATGTTGGTGACTTAGTTATTGAAGTTACTGATTATATTCCAGACGGATTGACTTACACAATTAGAAATCAAACTGGAACTGAAACTGTGACTTCTGGTTATTATAACGTTTATTATCGTTTCCAATCTCCTGAAGTCTTATCGCCAACACAAAATGAATTATATAGAATTTACGATATCTTCTATGGTGAGAATAATTACAATAAAAATGCTTCAAGTGTCTACACTAAGGGTGCAATAGATGGTAGTGTTAAATTTACACAATTTAAAGCTACTGAAGAACATCCTACAAAAGGTGATAATGAAGTCGAAGATAAAGCTGAAGCTTTAGAAAAATTTGTTTCTATGGCTTTGCAAGGTTACACAGTCAAAGAAGCTGCTAAAGAAGTTACAATGGCTGGATACGAAGTAACGTTAGCGACTTATAGTAATGATGACTTTGTTGTTACAGTAGCTTCATATTTTGCTGGAGCTGGAAGATTTGTAGTAGAATTTACAATTGAAATTAATGCAATGTAAGGAGGAAAGAAAATGCTAAAATATTCGCTTAAAAGAATCTTGTTAGCCTTTATTACAGCGTTTATTATTATTACGCTTACTTTCTTCTTGGTTAAGTCGCTTCCTGTTACAAGATCATTCGCACCACAGGAAAACATTAAATTGGCTTACTATTTGACAGAAGTGGATAAAGGTGTTCTTATTGATGTAGGTGTTGAGTCTCCTCAATTCGGAACATACATTGAAAAAATCACACACAACAGTATTGACCATTATTTCTATAAAAAACCAATCATTGATCAATATTTTGCATGGTTATCTAGAATTGTTACAAAATGGGATTGGGGTGTATCTCAATTTATTTCGCCTAATATTTCTACAACCACAATCATTATGGACAGATTACCTGTCTCAGTTAAAATTAACGTCATATCTGTTATTATTTCTGTTCCTTTAGGAATTTTATTAGGTATTGTTGCTGGATTAAACAAAAACACTTGGGTTGACCACACAATTTCTACTTTGGTTATGATTTTCATATCAATTCCAACGTTCGTTATTATTTCGTTTATGATGTATTTCTTTGCATTTAAAGGAAGCTTGCCTATTAGATGGCCTACTGACGATGCAACTACTAAAGTAAAAGTATTAGCTTATTTAATTCCGGTTTTATCTTTATCATTCGGTTCAATTTGTCATTATTGTAGAAATGTTAGAGCAGAACTTTGCGAAGTCATGTCTAGTGAATATTTAATCTTAGCTAGAACTAAAGGTTTAACTCGCCGTCAAGCAATTGTACGTCACGCATTAAGAAATGCATTCGTACCAATTTTGCCTTCAATTTTAGGTGAATTTATTGGTGTTTTCACAGGCTCAATGGTTCTAGAAAATTTATATAACATTAACGGTATTGGTGATTTGTATATTACTGCTCTTAAAAACCAAGATTATAATGTTTTGTTTGCTGATATGGCTATATTTACAACAATTGGATTATTAGCTGGAATTGTAACTGATTTATCTTACGGCTTTATTGATCCACGTATTAGAATGGGGGCGAAGAAATAATGGAAAATAATAAAGATTTCGAATTTACTAATCTCCCTATAGAAGCTCAAGATGCAGAAATTAGCGCTAGTGATTTTAAGCTTGTTGATAATTCAAATAGAGTTCATGAACAAAAGTTTTTAACTAAACCTACTACATTCTTTAAAGATTCTTTAAAAAGATTCTATAAAAACAAATCGTCTGTTGTGGCAGCAGGTATTTTAGGAACTTTACTTTTGTTATCTTTTGCTGTTCCTATTTTTGATAGAAACGATATTGAAAAAGAACATCCTGAAATGATATATCTCGAACCAAAATTATTTAATGCTGGTACAGGATTTTGGGACGGAACTAAAAACTGGACAGGAATTGCTGTTGATGTAGGCGGACATCCAGATGCAACAACAGAAGAAGAAAAACAAGAATTTTGGTGGCCATCACCTGATGATTTTAAAAAAGAAGCTGTAACCAACAAAGTATTTACTGATATTACTTATACTTCAGACAAAAACGAACTCGCTCATGGCGGATATGTACAATTTGGTATTGGTGGCGACGGTGATGCGGAAAGTGTTGAAATGAGTTCTTTTGTAATTGATTCTTTAGATATTGAAACAGGTGACATTTATTTAAAGAATTTTATTACCTATGATTTAGAAAAATTATTATCAGTAGAAGGGGAAAAAGCTTTCTTTCCTGATAACTATATTCAAGGCAAGGCTTCATTTGCGTTTAATTACTATGTTGATGTTGATGGAAAAGATGTAAGACGTTCAATTACTCTTCTTGAAGAAAATTCAGTTTTTGAAGTAAGTTCATTAAACTTAACGGATATTATTAAGGCTGATCCTTATGTTGTCAGTAACAACATTACTGAATTCAAGGACGCTAATTTTTCACTTGTTATGAAAAAAAGTGATGGAAAAAAGAATGAATGCGTTTTAATCAAAGCTCTTGAATTTGAAACAACTAATTCTGCAAAAGATAAAATTTTACCTGCAAGTTTTATTGAAGGTAATGAATTCATGCTCCGTTCAGTAGATGATAAGGAAAATATAGAAGCATATTGGAATTGTACAGGTTATAAGAAATTGCATATGGCTCAAGTTATCTATTGCGATTTTATTTATGATTCATATGGAGCTGTATTTGGAATTATGCCAATGGATCATTATAAGTTATCGTTGTCTGATATTTTTAAATATGAATCTAAAAACTGGTGTGATTTCGATTATGTTCCAGAAACAGGCCCAGATGGTAAATATTATATTACTTACTCGTTTACGGTTCTTTCTGATAAATGTCCTTTAAGAGAAATTACTAATGTTTCAATCGAACCTTTATATGGTGAAGAAATCTATGTTGACGGAATTGTTGATTACGCTAAATATTATGGCTATGATTCAGCTCCAAGATTCCTTTTAGGAACAGATAAGAACGGACGTGATATGTTTAAATACGTTTTTGAAGGATTACGTACATCATTATTACTTGGTCTTGCATCATTTATTGTTTGCTTCTTATTTGGCTTAATTTATGGTTCTGTTTCTGGCTATTTTGGTGGGAACGTTGACTTAGTAATGGAAAGAATTACTGACATTTTAAGCGGTTTACCATGGATTGTTGTTATGACTTTAACAATTCTTCATTTAGGCCAAAACTTCTTCACTTTCGGTTTAGCTATTTGTTTAACTGGATGGATTGGAACTGCTTCATTAACAAGAACTCAATTCTATAGATTTAGAGGAAGAGAATACGTTTTAGCGTCAAGAAGTTTGGGTGCTAGTGATGCTAGACTTATTGCAAAACATATCTTACCTAACGCAATGGGAACAATTATTACTTCAGCAGTTTTAATGATTCCTAGTGTTATTTTCTCTGAAGCTACAATTTCCTACTTAGGATTAGGCTTAAAGGGTATGTCTTCATTAGGTGTTATTCTTTCAGATAACCAAACTCAATTGACTGTTCACCCTTATTTATTAATATTCCCAGCAATCGTTATTGCCTTGCTTATGATCTCATTCAACTTATTTGGCAATGGATTACGTGACGCTGTAAACCCATCATTGAAAGGAGAAGAACAATAATATGGAAAACAAAGAAATTGTTTTAAGTGTTAAAGATTTAAAAGTTAACTTCTCCACTGACCATGGTTATGTCCAAGCAGTACGCAATGTTTCTTTTGATTTATACAAGGGCGAAACATTGTGTATCGTCGGTGAATCTGGTTCAGGTAAATCAGTTACCAACAAAGCTATTATGGGTATTTTGTCCAAAAACGGACGTATCGTAAATGGCTCTATTATGTATGAAGGTGAAGATTTAACCAAAATTAGTGAAGATGAATTCCATAGAATTCGTGGTCATAAGATTGGCATGATTTTCCAAGATCCATTATCTTCTTTAAATCCAATAGTTAGAATTGGTAAACAAATTACCGAAGGTATGTTAATCAACGCTTCTAGAACTAAGAGAATGTACGATGAATTAGTCGCGGATTCTTTAACTGCTTATAGAAACGCTCAAACTGAATTAAAAACAGGTTTAGCTAAAGGCACAGAGAATATTAAGTTTTTAAAATCAGAAAAGAAAAAGCATATTGGCTTAGCAAAAAATGAGGTTTCTAATGAAATTGGTGGAAGAATTTATACTGCTAAGCAAAATTACGGTGCTGCTGTTTTTGAATTGAAGAGCCAAGAACATTATGCTATTGCCGAATTAGATGAAGCTTACAATAAGCGTATTGAGGGAATGGAAAAAGACAAAATCGTTCCATTACTAGAAGAACACAAAAAGCAAATTGATGTTATCAAAGCAAAAACTAATGAAAAAGTTGAAAAATTAAAAACCAATTTTGACGCTGAAAAAGCAAAAATTTTAGAAAGTAAAGTTGCTTTAGTTGAAAAATCTAATGAAAAAGTTGCAGAAATCATAGCAAAATATGATGCATTAATTCAACAAGCTAGAAACGAGTATAAAGAAAGTAAATCTTCTTTAATTGCGGAATATAAGCCTAAAATTGCTATTGCCAAGGAGAAATTTGAAGCTGATTCTAAAGTTGCTAAAGAGAAAATTAAAAACTATAAAAGTGATTTAAAAGAAAAATATAAAGAAAAGGCCAAAGATATCAAGGCTCAAAAAACTGTTGTATTAGAAAGAATAAAACCTGAATTAGCTGAAGCTAAGAAAGAATACTATTCTTCTTTAGAGAGCATTAACGTTAAAGCAAAAGAAAAAAACGCTGAAATTAAAGCAAAATATGCAAAATTAATTAAAGAAATAAAAAACTCTAATACGGAAAATCAAAAGGATAAAATTGCTGCTGCTAAAAAGGAATTTAAATCAAATTATAAAGCCGCTAAAGAGAAGTTTGATGCCGTCCGTAATGCTGCTAGAGGAAAAGTCGATGAGATCGAAGCTCGAAAAGAGATGGCAAAAAGTAAGTTTAACTCTGATTTAACTAATGCTAAGAAAGAATATATTTCTTCATTACGCATTACTAGAGCTGAAGCAAAAGAAAAAGCTTTAGAGGTTATGGCTGAAGTTGGTATCAAAGATCCAGAAAAACGTTTCAAACAATATCCATTTGAATTCTCTGGTGGTATGAGACAACGTATTGTTATTGCGATCGCATTAACTGCAAATCCAGATATCTTAATTTGTGATGAACCAACAACTGCATTAGATGTTACTATTCAAGCTCAAATTCTTGAATTAATTAACAAACTTAAAAAGCAACGTAATTTATCATGTATTTTCATTACGCACGATTTAGGTGTTGTTGCGAATATGGCTGATAGAGTTGCTGTTATGTATGCTGGCAAAATTGTTGAGTATGGTACTGAGGAAGAAATCTTCTATGATCCAAAACATCCATATACATGGGCATTATTATCATCTATTCCAGATGTTGATAGTAACGAAAGACTTGATGCAATCCCAGGAACTCCACCAAATATGATTTATCCTCCAGTTGGCGATGCGTTTGCTTTAAGAAGCAAATACGCTATGGAAATTGATTTTAAGAAAGAGCCACCTTTCTTTAAGGTTAGCGATACACATTACGCTGCAACTTGGTTATTAGACCCTAGAGCGCCTAAGGTAGAAATGCCTAAAATTGTTAAACAACGTATTGAAAGCTCCTTAAAAACACATAAGAAAGGAGGAAATCAATAATGGAAAAGACTAAAAAAACTCCTTCTACTACTCGTAAAGTTTCTTATAGACAAGAACTTGTTGATAACAATATTGAACTTTCTGTTAGACATTTAAAACAGTTCTTTAAATTTGGCCATGGTGCATCTAGCTTTAAAACTAAAGCAGTTCACGATGTATCTTTTGATATTAAAAAAGGTGAATGCTTTGGCCTTGTTGGTGAATCCGGATGTGGTAAGACTACAACAGGTAGATCTATTTTAAGACTTTATGATATTACATCTGGCTCTGTTTATTTCGAAGGCTATCGTATTGCTGCTGGCAAACGTTGGAATCAAAAAGAAATTAAATGGACTAAAATCAAAGGAAAAAGAAAAATTAAAGAATTACAAGCTAATATGAAGAGTGAAATCTTCTATGCTTCTATTTCCAAAGATTACGCTTCAAAGATTCACGCTCTTGATAAAGAAAATGATCGATTAAACGAAGAATTAACTAATATCATATTAACTTATAAACAAAACATGTTTGAAATTAATGGTATCGATGATGTGGAAGTTGCTCTTGAAAGAAAACATAAAGCAAAAGAAGAATATGCTACTAACCTTAAAAAGGTAAAAGAAAAAATTGTTGAAATTAAGAGCGAAATTAAAAAGTTATCTGCTGAGGCTGTTAATGATAGTAAGAATTTAGATGCTCAAATAATCGAAAAAGTAAAAGCTGAGATTTCTGCAAAATATAATAAAGAGATTGATGAAATTCAACAACATATCAATGATGTTGTAGCGACTCAAAAAGAAGAGATTAAGCAAATTGATTTCGATAATAAGCATGTAAATAAGAAACTCATGAGCAAAATGCAAATGATTTTCCAAGATCCTGTCGATTCTCTTGATCCTAGAATGACTGTTCAAGACATCATTGAAGAAGGTCTTGAAATTCAAGGAATGAGAAACAAATTTGCTAATAGTAAAAAGGTTGCTGAAGTATTAAAGAAAGTTGGATTGATTCCTGAATTTGCCTCTCGTTATCCACATGAATTTAGTGGTGGCCAAAGACAAAGAGTTGGTATTGCAAGAGCTCTTGTTATGAATCCAAGTTTCTTAATTTGCGACGAACCAATCTCTGCGTTAGACGTCTCAATTCGAGCGCAAATTATTAACCTACTTAATGATTTAAAAGAAGAAATGGGATTAACAATTATGTTCATTGCCCATGACTTATCTGTTGTCAAATATTTCTGTGATAGAATTGCGGTTATGTATTTTGGAGAAATGGTGGAACTTACAACTAGTGAAGAATTATTCAGACATCCTCTCCATCCATACACAAAAGCATTATTAAGTGCTATTCCTAAACCTGATCCACTTTCTGAAAAGTCACGTCAAAGAATTGTTTATAATCCAGCGACAACGCACGATTATTCAAAAGAAAAACCATCTTTCCAAGAAATTGTTCCAGGTCACTTTATCTTAGCTAATAGTGAAGAAATAGAAAAATACCGCGAAGAAATTAAACAACTTGATGCAAAAAATAAATAGGGTACTCTTTGAGTATCCTTTTTTGTATGTGTAGGATAAGGCTAACTTAAAATATTTAACAAAATTATATTTTGTAGTTATAATATTTTGACATAGAGGAATCTTATGGATCGTAATGCACTTTTAAAAAATAAGATACTAGTAGTAGGGTGTGGCAGATTTGGTGCATCTATTGCTAGTCAATATTCCTTAAAAGGAAAGAATGTAATGATAGTCGATAATGAAGCAAGTAGTTTTGATAAATTAAGCGAAAACTTCCAAGGCTATAAATTCGTTGGAGACTGTACTGATATTTCTGTTTTAAGAAAAGCAAATATTGAAACTGCTAAAGAAATTATTATTGCAACTGGCAGTGATAACGCTAACATTCTTATTGCGCATATGGCTAGAAAGATTTTTGATGTTCCAGAAATCTATGTTCGTTTAGATGAACCAGAATCTGAAACTTTATTAAAAGGATTAAAAATCAAAGCTATTTTCCCATTTGAATTATCTTATGATGAATTTGAGCGTTTAGGAGGTAACAAATAATGAAGATTGTTGTTGCTGGTGGTACAAACGCTGCTGAATATATTATTAAAAAGTTCCAAAATAGCACTAATGAACTTGTCATTATTAATAATGACAGAGCCAATGCTGAACAAATTGCTAGAGATAATAGAATCCCTGTTTTCTATGGTGATGCTTCAAGAAAATATGTCTTAGAAGCTGCACATATCGAAGACTTTGATGTTTTTATTTCCGTTAGTAATAAAGATGAAGATAACTATGTTGCTTGCTTATTAGCAAAGAAGGTATTTGGAGTTAAGAAATGTATTTGCATTGTTACTAACCCAAATAACGTTGAAATCTTCAAAGATTTAGGCATTGATAGTGTTATTTCTTCTACTCAATTACTTATCGCATCTATTACATCTGAAACTTCTCTTGAAACTTTAGTTAAAACTATGGCTTTTGAAGATAACAAGATTGTTTTAACTGAAGTTGGAATTAAAGCTAATTTTGAAATTTGTCATAAACGATTATTTGAAATTCAATTCCCTAAAGAAGGAACTATTTCTTGTATTTATCGTAAACCTAGAGTCATCATACCTAATGGTCAAACTATGGTTTTACCTAAAGATAAATTATTTTTTGTTTCATCACCTGCTGATGAACAAGCAATTATTAACTTTATTACGAGAAAAGCAAAAGAATGAAAAAATCTTCAAATTATAGACTAATTTTTGGTTATTTAGGAATTTTCCTTATTTTTATTGGATGTACTTGCTTATTTCCATTAATTTTACTTGCATTCTATCCTGAAGAATCAGGAGATTGGTTAAAGTTCTTTGTTCCCGGTATTTCTACAGTTGCTATAGGTGTTGGCTTAATGCAGCTACTTAGAGGCCTTAAAGGTGCTAAATTGGGAAAGCATCAAGACTCTGTTGTTTTAATTATGGTATGGCTTTTAGCCATTGGCATATGTGCAATTCCATTCATTCTTAGAGATGATATGAATTTCTCTCAAGCTATGTTTGAGACTACATCTGGATTCGCTACTATTGGTTTAACAATATTCCAAGACTTTGATTCACATATTTATGTATTCTACCGTGCTATATGTAACTTAGTTGGTGGCGTTGGATTAGTCTTAATTATTACAACCGCTATTTCGGATAGATATGGATTAAAACTTTATATTGCTGAAGGTCATAGTGATAAGCCTCTTCCTAATTTAAAGAAGTCTGCTTTAGTTATCCTTGGTATTTATTTAGGTATCATCTTTGTTGGTACTATTTCATATATGTTTGCAGGAGTATCATTATTTGATGCTTTAGTACACTCAATATGTGCTGTTTCTACTGGTGGATTTTCATCTAAAGCTAATGGATTATTAGGATTAAATGTTGAAGGAGTAAACTTCCCTGCAGTAGAGATTATATCTATCGTTTTAATGATTTTAGGTGCTACTAATTTCTTAACTCACTTCTTAATCATTACTGGAAAAGGTAAAAAAGCAATTAAAGACTGTGAAATAAAATTATTTGCAGGATTTGCAATTGCTTTCGTTCCTATTTTCTTTATTTCTGCAGCAGTTAGAGGAGATTTAGGATGGAGTTATGATTCATTTAGAACATCAGCTTTTACATACGTTTCCGCTATTACAACAACTGGTTTTTCTAATATAAGTGATTTAAGACTTCTTGGTGAAGGCGTAATGATATTAGTTGTATTTGTTAATATTATTGGTGGTGGAATGGGTTCTACTTCTGGTGGTGTTAAGCTATACCGTGTTGCAGTTGCAGGAAAATCATTCTACTGGGGAACTAGAGAAAGATTTGGCCATTCTAGAATGGTTTATCCTCATTTCATCAATAGATGTGGCGAAGAAAAAGAAATCACCACAAATGACTCTTTTGAAGCATTTGGCTATATAATCCTTTATATTACTGTGTTATTCCTTGGCGGATTCTTAGTTACTCTATTCTCGGATTTCCCTTATAACGATTCATTGTTTGAATTTTCAAATGCATTAGCAGGTACTGGATTAACTAATGGATTAAGTGCTGCATGTAGCAATAACGCTCCTGTATTATGGATTATGATTGTTGGTATGTTTGCAGGTCGTTTGGAAATCTTAGTCATCTACTTTGCATTCTATAGAATTATTAGAGATATATTTAGAAAAGATACTATTTAAATTTAAGGAGCGTTTTGCTCCTTTTATTTTTTATATATGTTTATCATATATCTAGGTAAACAAATGAGTTATTTAACAATAAAAAACCAAGTAAAAGAATTAATAGAATCTACTGATAATTTAATCAGTGATCTTTCTAATGTTTCTTCTTTATTATTTAATTCGTTAAAAGATGTTAGTTGGGTAGGATTTTATATTTATTCAAATGAAAAGCTATTATTAGGCCCATTCATGGGCAAACCTGCTTGCACAGAAATCGAAGTTGGGAAAGGTGTTTGTGGAACTGCGTTTGTTAAAAAAGAGACTGTAATTGTTAAAAACGTACATGATTTTGTAGGACACATTGCTTGTGATAGTGCTTCTAATTCTGAAATTGTAGTTCCTATTTTTGTTGGCAACAAAGTCGTAGGTGTTTTAGATTTAGATAGTACATCTTTGAATAGATTTGATGAAGAAGATAAAGTTGGTTTAGAAGGAATTGTAAAAGTGGTTTCAACAAGTTTCTCGAAGGAGCAATTTAAGTTATGAAAACTCTCTATTTAGCAGGCGGATGTTTTTGGTGTATTTCTGCATTCTTTTGGGATTTAGACGGCGTAAACGATGTAGTCTCTGGATATTGTGGTGGAGATGAAATAAATCCTACTTATGAACAAGTTAAAAGCCAAGCTACAGGACATAGGGAAACTATAAAAATTGAGTATGATGAAAACAAAGTATCTCCGTTGGAGATTTTAGAAATATTTTTCAATAATGTTGACCCTTATGATTTTGAAGGCCAATTTATTGATAAAGGTTATTCTTATACGCTTGCGTTTTATTATGAAGATGATGAGCAAAAGAAACTTTTTGAAGAGTTTTTAAATATGAAAAAAGAAGAATCTGGAAAAGACGCTGCTATTGCTATTGAACCATATAAACAATTCTATGAAGCCGAAGCCCATCATCAAAAATTCTGCATGAGACATCCAGAAGAATTCGAAAAAGAGTTAATTGAATCAGGAAGAAAGAAGAAATAAATAATGCTTAAGGGGAACGAAGTAATTTATCAAATATTTGTAAGAAATTACTCTGTCGAGGGAACTTTTAAAAAAGTAGAAGAAGATTTGCCTAGAATCAAAGATTTAGGTGTAGACATTATTTATCTCATGCCGATTAATGAAATTGGCGAGAAAAATAGAAAAGGAACATACGGATCTCCTTATGCAAGCAAGGATTATTTTTCTGTTTCTAAAAACTTGGGAACTCTAAAAGATTTAAAAAGTTTAATTCAAAAAATTCATAAGTTAAAAATGAAGATAATAGTGGATATGGTTTTTAACCATACAGCACCTGATTCCATTCTTTATAAACAACATCCAGAATTCTATTATATGAAAAATGGAAAACCAGGAAATAGAGTAGGAGAATGGAGTGATATTATTGATTTAGACACTTCTAGAGAAGATACTCAAGAGTACCTATTATCAGTTTTAAAATACTGGATTAATGTTGGATTTGATGGCTTTAGATTTGATGTTGCATCGATGATAGATTTTAACCTATTTAAGAAAGCCCGTAGTCTTCTAGGTGGTGAAATTATTTTCCTAGCAGAATCAATAGATGATGACTTTGCAGAATACGTTAAAAAGTGTGGTATTAATCCTACACCAGATTATGAATTATTCCCTATATTTGATTGCTGTTATAACTATTCTTGGTATAGACCATTAGAAAAATATTTAAAAGCAGGAGAAGATTTTGATTCTGTAATTAATAATATCAATCGAGATTTACAGTACATGCCGAAAGGATATTTAAGATGTAACTGTATAGAAAATCACGATTGTGAAAGAATGGCGTTTTTAGCAAAAGATAAGGAGCAATTAATTAGAATAACTAAGCTTTCATATTACTTAAAAGGATGTGTTTTTATATATGCTGGACAAGAATATGGAATAAAGAAAAAACCGGATTTATTTGCGAAAGATCCAATCAATTGGAATGAGAAAGACTTAGATATTTTTACTCTTCATAAACAGTTAATAAACGAAAAACATAATGAAAAAGTCGTAGATTACAATATTTGCGTAGAAAAAAGGGGCAGAATTGTTATACAATTAATACAAGACAATGATGTTGTTGAAGAAAAGGGGATTTTTTAGCGTAGATGAAATACAAGCACGGATTATATTTTGAATATCCTAGCGATCCACACGCTCACATGATAAGTCCTAAACAAGTTAGAGACGTCGCACTTGATGGAAAGTTTCCTTATTATAATAAGGGATTCTGGTTTAGAGTACTTCAAGTGTTAGTGCAAATTGTTATGATTCTTATCGTGTTTCCAGCGAACTATTTTCGTTATGGCTTAAAAATCAAAGGCAAGTCAAGATTAATTCAATATAGAAGTGCTTATAAAAATGGGTGTATTACTACATGCAATCACGTTTTTGAATGGGATTATATTTGTGTTAGAGCAGCTATGGGACCAAAAAGAGGTTATATGACTGTTTGGAGAGACAATCATAATTCTAACCTCGGAAAAATGATGAGAGCAGTTGGTTCTATGCCTATTCCTGACACAAGAGATATTGAAGCAATGCATAAATTCAATGATGATATTGAAAAAGCACTTAAGGAAAAAAAGATGATTCATTTCTATCCTGAAGGAAGTATGTTTTATTTCTATCAAGATGTTCGTGAATTTATGCCTGGCGCATTCTATTATGCAGTAACTTGTAATAAACCAGTTTTCCCATTAGCTATTTCTTATAGACCTCCAAAGGGAATATTTAAGTTATGGAAGAGACATGGTGCTCCTTGTGTAACTATAGAAATAGGTAGACCGATATATCCAAATCAAACTCTCACTAAAGCTAACGCTATTAGAGAGCTTAGTGAAGCTTGCTATAAAGCAACTAAGAGAATGATGGAAAATAATACACCAGAGATTTAATACAGTTAATACAGATTTTTGTTTACAATAAATGCCTCTAACACTATAATGTAAAATCGTTAGAGGCATTTTTTATGAAAGCAAAAACTTTAAAATTATTAACATTACCATTATTGTTTGCTATGTGTGGATGTTCAGATATTGAAAGTGGTACATATCTTTTTTGTGTTACCGAAAATACTAGTACTCAAATCAAAAAAACATACGAAAAATTTACAGGAAAGGCTACCTATAAAAGAGAATTTAAAAACGATACTACTATTTCATTAGCAACAACTACAGAAAGTGGAACTCTTGTTATGAAGATTACTGGTACAGATGATGATAAAGAATATTATAGTGGTAATTTAACGGAGAATTTTGATTTCACTGTAAATGTTCCAGTAGGAAAATATACTTTATTTGTCGAAGGTAAAGAACATAGTGGTTCTTATAAAATTACATGGGCTGATAAGATAGCGGCCTAATTAAAATATTTTTGTTAGATGACAAGTTTAATGCAACGATAATAAAAAAATCTATTAGATGAAAAAATGTTTTAAGTTTTGTTGCGTTAACATGTCATAAATTTGACAAGTTACATATTCATAATTAGAATATTGAGCATAACAAAAACACA
>JAILIF010000043.1 GCA_024695405.1 Bacilli bacterium | reverse complement strand
TTTACCCATATAATAAAAATGCCTCCTTTGAGATGGATATTTAGTTCCGGGAAGAACCATAAATATCATACTTCAAAGGAGGTTTTTCTAACTAAAAGCAGTTTCCAATTGCAAAGGTGCATTTAGTTTGTCACTTCGCGTAAAAAACGCAATTTGAATGATAAATAGTCAAAAATAATATTATTTTTCAAATTTTGTGATATATTAAAATTATAAAAGGGGTATTTTTATGAAAAATAAAGGAAGATTTTTACTCATACCTGCAGCAATCTTATTACTTGGTGGTTGTAGTCCAACAGCCAAAACTAACATCCCAAGAGGTCATGACATAGTCGATCCTGCAGATGCAAACGCTCGTAACGCTTTCTTTGCAAAGGTTGCTAAAGATGTTGCTAATACTTATGAGGCATCAAAAGACGGATTCAAAATCAAAGGAACATTTGGTTTCGATGAAGTTTCATATACAGATGGAAGAAACTACGTAAAGGTTACAGACGCTGAAATGGATTTCACAATTGCAGTAACTGATTTTGGCAAAGGTGCAAACGCAGCTAAAGCAATGGTTGAAATTTCAGATCTTGGCTTTAAATTTGAATTAAACAGCGCAGAAAAGAATAAGAAACAATCATTAAAAGTTTCTGGTGTTGATGCTGCAGCATACTATTCAGGTGGCAATATTTATTTAGATTTATCTGATAAGGATCTTAAAGATGCTGTTCACGACATTATCGACATTGGTTATGAAGATACAACAAATGGCCAAGAATATGCTAGCAAAGCTAAAAAAGAAGCTGATGAATATCTTACTAAATTAGTTTTACCAAGTAATTCGTCCGTCAAGAGTATTGAAGATGACATTTTCCCATCAGAAAATTTTAAAATTACTGACGAAGAAATCGCTTATGCTGCTTCAACATTAAATAGCGCATTTGATAGAGTCTTAAAAGATGACACTCTCAAAAACTTGGTTACTTTATCACATGACAAGAATTCTCAAAGTGCTGCTATTCGTATTGCATTAACATCTGCTCCAATTGCTGTTGATAGTGTTAATATTAGTGGAAGCTTAGCTGCATTGTTATCATTTGACAAAGAAGGTGTCATGGATAACATCGGCATGGCTGGAAACGTAAGAATTGCAAACAAAAACGATAGTAGTAACGTTTTCGAACTTAAAAAAGCAAATTTCGCTGTTAGCTTCGAATATGGTAAAGATGCTGTTAAATTACCAAGCTTTAGCGGTTATAAAGAAATCCATTAATAGTTAATTCAACATTTATTTACTAAGCTGTCCAAGTGACAGCTTTTTTATTTTGAGTTTTTATATTAATATAATATAATAAGTTATATTTAAATTATGGAAAAGAAAAAACTTGATGAAATAACAAAAACAAAGCTTATCTACAGCGGAGAATTAGTATTATTCGCAATTGTATTTTTAGTATTGGCAATTTTACAAACAGTGGGAGTTATTAATTATTCTGAAACATTTTTAAATATATTTAAGTTTGTAACTTTAATTGGTGTTGCTTATTTTGTATTTGATATTGTTACTACATTTACAAATAAGAGAAAAAGAGAAAAAGCGTGCTTAGTAGATAAAATTTCTACTATCATCATTCCTCCATATCTTTTGGTGGTAGATATTTTATTTCTTTCAAATAATGAATTTATCTGGAATAATCCTAAATTCTTTATAACTCCATTATTCTTCTACATTTCCTTAGTGTATGCATTCCAAGGAATATATCATTGGTTCTTCCCACTAAAAGAATTATTCGAAGAAGATGAAAAAGAAGAGAAAAAAGATGACGCTAATGTTGTTGATGTGCAAGCTCCAGAAATTGTAGATGAAGAAGTAAAAGAAGAAGTAAAAGAAGAAAGTAACGAAAAGAGCAGTGAATAACTGTTCTTTTTTGATATAATCAAAATATGGAAATTGCTTTAATTATCATTTCTTGCTTATTAGTAACGTATTTAATATTTACTTTTGTTGCTGCTAATACTCTAGTAAAAAGAACAACTAATCCAAAATATTCTACCAGAGAACAAAGACAAGAAAGAAATAGAAAACATGGATTTTTAGAAGGAACAGAATCATACAAAAGAGAAGAAACAATCTTTATTATGAAAGATGGATATGAAATACATGGCGACATCTCTATTAATAATCCAAATAAATTTATTATTTTTGCGCACGGGCACGGCTCTACACGTGAGGGAGCGTATAAATACACTAAAATATTTTATGATTTAGGTTATTCTTTAGTTTTATATGACGAAAGAGGGCATGGAGATAATAAAAGAGTTCCTTGCACAATGGGTTTTAACGAATCTAAAGATTTAGCAGAAATTGTAAAAGAAATTAAAAATAGATTTGGAAAAGATATTGAATTAGGCGTTTTTGGTTATTCAATGGGTGGAGCAACTACATGTTTAGCTAGTCAATATTTTCAAGACGATGTCAAATTTATGATTATTGATTGTGCTTATTCATCTTTAAGAACTCAATGTCATAACATTACTTTTTCTCATTTTGTTCCTTTTTTTCCAACATTAATATTTGCTAATATTCTCTTTAAAATTAAATACGGTTTTTCATTTAAAGATTGTAACGCAAAAGAAGTATTGAAGAAAAATCAAATTCCTACTTGCTTCTTCCATGGAAGAAAAGATAAAACAGTTTTGCCAATTAATGCTAAAATCTTGTACAATGCTAATAGCTCTAAAAATAAGAGATTGTATATATTTGAAAATGCAGATCATTCTAAGAGTGTAGAAGCCGATCGAGAATCATATAAAGAAAAAGTTAAAGAATTTATCGAAAGTGTAGGAGAATAAAATGGAAAACGAGAGTAAGCCTTTAAAACTGAACGTAAAACGTACATTTATAATTGGATTTGCCTTCTTTGGTATTTTGATGTTGTGGCAAGTATATAACACATATTGCCCATTGTTTCTTACAGAAACTTTAGTTAAAAACAATGGTGGTAAAGAAACTGATTATCAATACATTGTTGGCGTTTTAATGGCATTAGATAATTTGGTTGCGTTAATTATGCTTCCTATTTTTGGAGCACTCAGTGACAAAATAAATACAAAATTTGGTAAAAGAATGCCTTTTATTGTAATTGGTACAATTTTATCAGCAATTGTATTCCCATTAATCGTTGTTATGTATGCAATCAATTCTTTAGCAGGAATTATTGCTATGATGTGTTTAACACTTATATTTATGCAAATGTATCGTAATCCTGCTGTTGCGTTAATGCCTGATATTACACCAAAACCATTACGTAGTAAAGCAAATGCTATTATTAATGTTGTTGGTTATATTGGTGCTATTCTCGGTGGTGCTATTGCTATCATAATTCCTTTTAAAAGTTATAGACACAATACATTTGGGCTATTAATTCCCTTTTTAGCTTGCTGTGTGGCTATGATTGTGACTATTGTCGTTTTATTCATTAAAGTCAAAGAAAATAAGATTGCAGCTGAAATGGCTGATGAAATGAGACGCGGTGAACAAGAAAGCGAATTAGAAGAAAAAGTAGCCGAACATACTCCATTAAGCAAGAAAAACAAAATTAGTTTAATCATTATGATTATTGCTGTTTTCTTATGGTTCGCATCTTTTAATGCTGTTGAAACTTTCTGGTCTTCGTATGGCCAAAATCACTTAGATATTTCTAACTATTCATTATTTACAATTGTTCTAACAATTGCTTCATTAGCATCGTTTATTCCTGCGGCCTTTATTTCAGAAAAAATCGGAAGAAAATGGACAATTGTTATTGGCTTAGGATGCATGATTGTTGGGCTAATGCTTATTGCGTTAATTCCTCAATCTAAAGAATTTGTAAAGGTAAATAACTTAGACTATCATAAAACTCCATTTGCTTTATTCCCGTGCTTCGTATTGTGTGGAATTGGTTGGGCGTTTATTAACTGTTGTTCATATCCAATGTTTGTTGAACTAGCAAGTGGATCAAACGTTGGCAAATATACAGGATTATATTATGCAGCAAGTATGCTTGCTCAAACATTAACTCCAATTGTTGCAGGATTATTAGTATATCAAGCTGAAAAATGGGATATTTTATTCGTCTATTCAACAATTGTTATGGCAGCAGCTTTAATTGTCTTTATCTTTGTTAATAACGTAAAAGCAAAGAATGTAAAAATTAAGAAAGGTTTAGAAGCTTTAGATCAGGATTAATTTATGCCAGCATTTTATACACATTACACATTCGTAGAAAAAAACACTGAACAAAAAGATAAGTACGCACGTATACGCGCATTAGGTGGTCAAGGACCTGATGTTTTCTTCTTTTATGGACATTCGTTAGGAAAACGTGAAAACAAGGCTAAAGTGCGTGATTTCGGAACATATTTGCATCACACAAATATATCTGCTGCATATAATTTTTTACTTGAATACTCAATGAATCATCCAGAAAAGAAAATGCTTCACGCTTTTATAAAAGGATTATTCATGCATTATGTACTAGATAGAAATTGCCATCCATATATCTTCTTTAGAACTGGATTCCCAACTTCAGAAAATCCAACTGAAGAAGAAAAAACTAAATACATGAATTATCATGTGCGTTTCGAAAGCATATTGGACACAATATATGGAAAATTAAACAATACTTTTAAAGCTTCAGGAAAATGTGCTAAATGCCATGATAATGATGTTAAAGAAGTTTCAAAAATGTTTTATGAATTAGCAAAATTCTTAAACTATGAAGGAATTGAAGAATTAACCTACTATAACGCTTATAAAGATATGCTATTTGTAGAGAAAGTTTTATATTCTCCATTAGGAGTTAAAAAATTCTTTGTTCACAATATTTTTGCGAGAAATAAAAATATTGATTGCATGATGTCTCCTTCAAAAACAAAAGCATTCGAAAAATACGATATTTTAAATTTGCAACACTCTAAATGGTTTAATTGTGTTAGTGGTGTAGAAAGACACGAATCCTTTTTTGACTTAGTTGATAAAGCTAGAGAAGAATTACTTACTGTAGACACTATTATTAGAAAGGCCTATAGAGGTGATAATGTTAAGCGCGATATTACAAAATTTGTAAATAACATCGATCATGATGGATTTGAAGTTGGTGCTAAAAAAGTACATTACCAAGTATTTTCTGATTTAAGGGACTCAAAATAAAAATGCAAAAACCATTAGCGGATATTCTTAGACCTGCAAAAATTGAAGATATGGTGGGCCAAACTCACTTGTTAAGTGAAGGCTCATTATTTCGTCGTGTTATTGAGGGCGAAAAAATCCCTAATATGATATTTTATGGTCCTCCTGGTATAGGAAAAACAACACTTGCTAATATTATTGCTCTAAAAGCAAATATGACCTTATATAAACTAAATGGTACAAATTGTGGAACAGACGATATTAAAGATATTATTAAGCAAATTGGTGATGTTTTTAATCAAAATGGAATTTTATTATATTTAGATGAAATTCAATATTTAAACAAAAAACAACAACAATCATTATTAGAATTTGTTGAAAACGGTGATATTACACTAATAGCTTCGACAACAGAGAACCCTTATTTTTATGTATATCCTGCATTGCTTTCAAGATGTAGTGTATTTGAATTTAAAGCTATAAGCAGTGAAGAAATACAAAAAGGTTTATTACGTGGAGCAAAAGCTCTTAAAGTAAAAATAGAACCAGAAGCTTTAAAGATTTTATCTTTAAGCGCTAATGGAGATATGAGAAAAGCACTAAATTCTTTAGAATTTATTTCATCTGGTATTAAAACGTCTAAAATCACAATTGATGATGTTAACGAAATAATTCAAAAAGGCAATATCTCTTATGATCGTGGTGAAGACAAGCACTACGATAATTTAAGCGCATTAATGAAATCGTTAAGAGGCAGTGACCCAGATGCTTCAGTATTTTATTTAGCAAAAATGTTAGAAGCAGGGGATTTAATTGCTGCTTCTCGTAGGTTATTATGTAGTGCATCAGAGGATGTTGGAATGGCATATCCTCAAATTATTCCTATAGTTAAGGCTTGTGTTGATACTGCTTTGCAATTAGGTATGCCAGAAGCTAGACTTCCTTTAGTTAACGCCGCTGTTTTAATTGCTACTGCCCCAAAAAGTAATAGCGCATATATGGCATACGACAGAGCACTTAACGATATCAACCAAGGAAAAGGTATTTCAGTTCCTAGATGTTTGCAAAACACTCATTATGACGGAGAAGATGCTTTAGTTAAGGGACAAAATTATAAATACCCTCATGAATATAAAAATCACTGGGTTAAACAACAATATCTTCCTGATGATGTAAAAGATAGAACGTATTATATCTATGGTGATAACAAATTTGAAAATACTTTGAAAGAATATTGGGAGAAAATCAAAAAATAGTGTAATACTTTGTATTATATCTACTAAATAAATACTAATATGGATACATTAAAAAGTTTGATGGATAAACATGAATATGAACTTGTAATTAAGCTCACTGAGAAATCTAATGATGCTGAATCTATTTTTTATCGTGTATCTGCGTTGTTAGGTGTTGGGCAAGGCGAAAAAGCATTAGCATGTTTAAAAGAACATCGTTTAGAATTGCAAAAAAATCTTCTACTTTTAATTAAAGTCCATATTGATCTTTTGCTTATTCTAGGAAAATTCGATGAAGCTTATGAAGAATTGGATTACTATAAAAATCTTCCATACGAATCTCAGCAAGTCGAAGAACTTTTATCAGGTATGGTTGCCCATATAAGAGCAGAAGAAAAAGAACAATATGGTAATAAATCGATAAACGATGACGAAATTAAAAGTAGGTTAAATAGCACCGATAAAGCAACCGCTATGTCTGGATTGGAATTAGCAGGAAATCGTAACATCCAAACATTTATAAACGAGATTGAATTATTAATGATTAATCATCCTTCTCAAGCAATTAGAAGCTATGCTTTAATGCTTTTAGTAAAAAACAAAATTGACAAAGAATTAAGCTATAAATCAAAAGATGGGGAAATAAAAATTAATCCTTCTAAGACAAAAGCTCCTTTCGTAGATGAACAATTTAATAGATTGTCTAAAAGAATGATTTCAGAATTCAAAAATCCGACAATAAGTGATAATGCTATTAGCATTTACTCTAGTTACATAATTGATATTTATCCAAACGAGGTTAAAGAAAACGAAGATAATTTGTTAGCGGCTTTATATTTGCTTACTTGCGATTGTTTAAAAATAAAAACTCCTAGTTTAGAAGAGTATTGTCAATCACACAGTTTAGTTAAGGAAGTCGTAAAGCGCTTATACGATGTATTCGCTGAATTAATTAAAAATTTCTAAATAAGAAGGAAAATAGGCTCAGAATTTATTTCTGAGTCTTTTTTACTTGCTAAATGTCTATTATTCATATAGAATAAACCTCGCTACAAATTTAGAGGTATATAAATATGGAAGAAACAAAAGTAAACCAAATCGACGATGGTCGCGTTGAAGTATTGGTAAATGTTAAAGAAACAACTTGGAAAGACGCTCAAGCAAAAGCGTTCAAAAAGTTAGCTGCTAACGTTACAATTCCTGGTTTCCGTAAAGGTAAAGCCCCAGAGAACATGATTAAAGGCAAAATCGACCAAGTTAAAGTAATGGATGAAGCAATTAACGCTTTATTACCTGTTATTTACAAAGATATTTTAGACAAAGAAAATATCAAACCATTCAATCAACCAAAAGTTGATGTAACTAAATTAAGTGACAAAGAATTAGAAATTAAATTCACAATTACAACATTACCAAAAATCACTTTAGGTGAATACAAAGGCTTAAAAATTGGTAAAGGTGAAGTTAGTGTTACTGATAAAGATGTTGATAACGCAATCGATGCATTAAGAGTTAAAAACGCAACAGTTGCCGTTAAAGATGGTACAGCTGCTAAAGGTGATATCGTAGTTATGGACTTTGTGGGTAAAGTAAATGGCGTTGCTTTTGATGGCGGTACTGCTGAAAACTATGAATTAGAATTAGGTAGTGGAACATTCATCCCTGGTTTTGAAGATCAATTAGTTGGTGTTAAAGCAGGTGATAAAAAAGATGTAAACGTCAAATTCCCAGAAAACTACACACCAGAATTAAAAGGAAAAGATGCAACATTTGAATGTAAAGTTCACGAAGTTAAAGAAAAGAAACTTCCTGAATTAAACGAAGAATTCATCGCTGATGTAAAAATTAACGATGTTAAAACTGTTGAAGATTTAAGAGCAAATCAAAAAGAAAGATTAACAGCTCAAAAAACTGCAGAAGCTAGAAGAGATTACATTAACAAGTTAATCGATGCTATAGCAGAAAAAGCTACTATTTCAATTCCTAATGAAGTAGTTGAAAGCCAAATGAATATGCATAAGAAAGATTTAGAAAATAGAATGCAACAATCTGGCTTAACTCTTGAAACATACTTACAAATTCTTGGCCAAAAGCCCGAAGAATTCGAAGCAAAATTAAGAGAAGATTCTAAGAAAGAAATCGCTGGCTACTTAGTATTAGAAGAAGTTGCAACAGTTGAAAACTTAGAAGTAACTGACGCTGATTTAGACTTCGAATTAGCTAAGATTGCAGAACAATACAAGATGAAAGTCGAAGATATTAGAAAGAATCTTGGCAATCAAATCGAAGAATACAGACACAATATCAAAATGAATAGAGTCGAGGACTTATTATATAAGAATAACGACTAGTAAAGGAGGTAAATATGGCTGATAAAGCTCAAAAATTAACTCTTCCTCTGTTAGTGACAAGATCCAAGGTTATCTTTCCTAACAATTCACAAGTCATCGCTGCAGGCCGTTCTTTCTCTGTGAAAGCAATTGAGGCTGCACGTAATCAAACCGATTCATTATTATTTGTTTCATGTCAAAAAAATGCTGATGATGAAACACCAACAGAAGAACAAATCCATAAGATAGGCTCTCTCTGTCGTATTATTTCTTATACAGTTAGAGGCACTGAAGTTAGAATTCGTGTTGAAGTTGTAGAAAGAATTAAGCTCGAAACTATTTCAGAAGATCCTGAAGGCTTCATTATCGCAACTGGTTCTATTTATAGAATTCCTGAACCTGATTACATCACAAATAGTTCAATTATTAAAGCGGTTCAAACTGCATTAGAAGATGTTCCACAAATTGTCGCAGAAATGCCAAAGAGTGTTGCGAATGCTATTGCAAGTAATGATTCTGCTATTAATGTTTGTTTTGCAGTCGCAGAATTCTTACAAGGCAGTAAAGATGATAAACAAGCTATTTTAGAATCCCTAAGCGTTGAAGAATTGATGCAAAGAGTCATTCTTCTTATTTCAGGTGAAAAGCAAAAAGATGAAATCGAAAGAAATATTCAAAATGCTGTTCGTGAATCTAGCGAAAAGAGCCAAAAGGAATATTTCTTAAGAGAAAAACTTAAAGCAATTAAGAAAGAGCTCGGTGAAACTACTGATGATAAGAATTCACCAGAATCTATCTTAGAAAAGTTAGAAGCTAATCCTTATCCTGATTACATCAAGAAAAAAGTTAAAAACGAATTAAAGAAATACGATATGATGCCTCAAGGCTCTCTTGAAAGTGCTTTAATTCAAAGTTATGTAGATGTTTTAATGTCAATTCCTTGGTTTGAAAAAACTGAAGATAATGACGATTTAAAAAATGTCGAAAAAATTTTAGATGAAGACCATTACGGCCTTGAAATACCAAAGAAAAGAATTGTTGAATATTTGGCAGTTAAAAAATTAACTGGTAACTTAAAATCTCCAATTCTTTGCTTCTATGGTCCTCCAGGAACAGGTAAAACTTCATTAGGTAAATCAATTGCAAGAGCTTTAGGTAGAAAATTCTTTAAAGCATCTTTAGGTGGAATTTCTGATGAAGCTGAAATTAGAGGTCATAGACGTACTTATGTTGGATCAATGCCAGGCAGAATCATCCAAGGTATGAGAAAAGCAGGTGTTACAAACCCTGTATTCTTACTTGATGAAATTGATAAGCTTGCTTCTTCTTATAAAGGAGATCCAGCAAGTGCAATGCTTGAAGTTCTTGATCCAGAACAAAATACTCAATTTAACGATAATTTCGTAGAAGAACCATATGATTTAAGTGATGTTTTATTCATCTGTACTGCTAACTACCTTGAAAATATTCCAGGTCCATTAAGAGACAGACTTGAATTAATCGAACTTAATTCCTACACAGAAATTGAAAAAGTTCACATCACAAAAGATCACTTAATCAATAAGCAAATCGCTCTCAATGGTTTAAAGCCAGAGCAAGTTAATTTCACCGATGACGCTATAACCTACATTATTCGTCATTACACAAGAGAAGCTGGTGTCCGTGACTTAGAAAGAAAGATTGCTTCTTGTTTAAGAAAAGTAGCAGTCGCAATTGTTAAAGATCCAAGTATTGAACATATCGAAATTAACGAAGAAAAAGTTAGAGAATATTTATTAATGCCAATATTCGAAGATAGCAAAAAAGAAGCAAAACCACAAATTGGTGTTGTTACTGGTCTTGCATATACTCAATTTGGTGGAGATATTCTCCCAATCGAAGTTAATTACTTCAAAGGTAAAGGCGCACTCGTACTTACAGGTAAATTAGGCGATGTTATGAAAGAATCTGCCGCAATTGCATTAGATTATGTCAAAGCAAACGCTGATAAATACCATATTGATAGTGAAATTTTTGTCGGAAACGACATTCACATTCACGTACCAGAAGGTGCTGTTCCAAAAGACGGTCCAAGTGCTGGTGTTGCAATCACAACTGCATTAATTTCATGCTTAAGTCATACACCTGTTAATCCAGACGTCGCTATGACTGGTGAAGTTACTTTAAGAGGTAATGCTTTACCAATCGGTGGTTTAAGAGAAAAATCATTAGCAGCATTACGTAGTGGAATTAAAGCTATTATTGTTCCTAAAGACAATAAGAAAGATATTGAAGAACTTCCAAAAGAAGTCAGAGAATCTCTCACAATTAAAACAATGGAAACAGTAGATGATGCTGTTGAATTTGCATTATTAAAGAAAAAATGATTAATTTTAAAAACGCTAACTTTGTTAAATCTGCTTCTAAGCAAGGCGAAAGACCTGATTGTGGTTTTGCTGAGATTTTAGTAGTAGGCAAAAGTAACGTTGGAAAATCAACATTAATCAACTCACTTACTTCTAGAAAATCTCTTGCCTTTACATCATCTAAACCAGGACATACTAAATTACTAAATTACTTTAATATAGATAATAAGTTTTATTTAGTTGATGCACCTGGATATGGATATGCTAAAGGTGGAGTTGATCTAGATGCGTTGTTTGGAGAAATGATGGAAGATTATTTCTACAATAACAAATATTTAAAAGCAGTTTTCATTTTACTCGATTCTAGACGCGAAATAGATGAATCTGATAAAGAATTAATCGACTTTGTAAATGAATCTAATATTCCTTATTATTTTGTAATTACTAAGTCTGATAAATTAAATCAAAGTGGCAAAGCTGCTACAATGAAAAGAATTAAAGAATACGGGTTCCCAATAGATAAAGTTTTATATACCTCAAGATTAGAAACAAGAAGTTGGGATAAGGTTAGACAAGTTATTGAAAAAATAGTCTAATCTTGTATAATTTAATCGATTCCTGAGAAAAAGAGGAGTAATTGAACGTATCTTATAGAGAGCTGGGGATGGTGGAAGCCTAGTAGAAAAACTCAATGAAGGTCGCTTTGGAGGAATAGTTACCTAAACTTATTAGGATAATGAAGTGCGGAGAAATCCGAACTAAGGTGGTACCACGTTAATAGCGTCCTTAGATAATAAGGACGTTTTTATTTTAGGAGGAAAGATTTATGCTAGAAAAACGTTATGATCCTCATCAAGTTGAAGAAGGAAAATACGAAAATTGGAAATCTAAAGGTTATTTTACTGCTGGAGATAAAAGTAAAATTCCTTACACAATCGTGATTCCTCCACCAAACGTTACAGGTAAATTACATATTGGCCACGCTTGGGATACAACAATTCAAGATATCATTGCTCGTTATAAGAGATTACAAGGATTTGATATGTTATATCTTCCAGGTATGGATCATGCTGGAATTGCTACACAAGCAAAAGTTATGCAAAAGTTAGTAAATAATGGCATTGATGTAACAAAAATCACAAGAGAAGAATTCTTAAAATGGGCTTGGGCTTGGAAAGATGAATATGCAGATAATATTCATAAGCAATGGGCTAAGATGGGTATTTCTCTTGATTATACTAGAGAAAGATTTACTCTTGATGAAGGCTTAAACTACGCAGTTAGAACTGTTTTTGTTAATTTATATAACAAAGGTTT
The DNA here is from genome assembly GCA_024695405.1 of Bacilli bacterium. Taxonomy (GTDB): domain Bacteria; phylum Bacillota_I; class Bacilli_A; order RFN20; family CAG-826; genus RGIG9670. Next base: position 49,513 of record JAILIF010000043.1, on the reverse strand, counting down.
AATTTATCAAGGTGAAAGAATAATTAACTGGGATCCAGTTCAACAAACAGCTCTTTCGAATATTGAAGTTATTCACCAAGATGACCCAGGAAAAATGTTCTATTTTAAATATCCAATCGTTGGTGAAAACGATTCATTAATTGTTGCAACAACTCGTCCAGAAACTATGTTTGGTGATGTTTGTGTTGTTGTTAATCCTAACGATGAAAATTTAAAGAAATACATTGGAAAGAAGGTTATAAATCCTGCTAATGGGGACGAACTTCCAGTTATTGGAGATGACTATGTTGAAATTGGTTTTGGTACAGGCGCAATGAAGTGCACTCCAGCTCACGATCCAAACGACTTTATTATTGGTAAAAAGTATGGTTTCCCTATGCCGATTATCTTTAATAAAGACGCTACAATGAATGAAAAATGTGGCAAATATTGTGGATTGGACCGTTTTGAATGTAGAAAAGTGCTTGTTGAAGACATCAAAGCAGCAGGTAACTTTGTAAAAACAGAAGATATCGTTCACCCAGTCGGACATAGCGAAAGAAATAACTGTGTTGTTGAACCAATGTTAAGTAAGCAATGGTTCGTTAAAATGCGTCCTTTAGCAGAACAGTCTTTAAAGAACCAAGATAGCGAAACGAAGGTTAATTTTGTTCCTGAAAGATTTGAGAAAGTTTTCACTTCTTGGATGGAAAATGTAGAAGACTGGTGTGTCTCTAGACAATTATGGTGGGGACATAGAATTCCTGCTTACTACAATAAGAAAACAGGTGAAGTTAGAGTCTCAATGGATCCACCAGAAGATATGGAAAATTGGGATCAAGAAAGTGATGTTCTTGATACTTGGTTCTCCAGTGCTTTATGGCCATTCTCAACTTTAGGCTGGCCTAATAAAACAGAGGATCTAGATAGATATTTCCCAACTGACTGCTTAGTCACTGGTTATGACATTATCTTCTTCTGGGTTTCTAGAATGATTTTCCAATCTTTAGAAATGACAAAGCAAAGGCCATTCAAGAATGTTGTTATTCACGGTCTTGTTAGAGATGAATTAGGTAGAAAAATGTCTAAATCTTTAGGAAATGGCGTTGATCCTATGGATGTTATTGAACAATACGGTGCTGATGCTCTTAGATATTTCTTAACCACTAATTCAACCCCAGGACAAGATATGAGATATATCGATGAAAAAGTCCAAGCTGCTAGCAACTATTTGAATAAGATATGGAATAGTGCACGTTATGTTTTATCAATCTTACCTGAAGATTTTGCTCCTAAAGCATTAGATAAAAAGGATTTTGCTCCATTAGATCAATGGATTATTAATCGTTTGGAAGAGACTATTAAAAACGTAACTGCAAACATGGACAAGTTTGATTTTAATGCTGCAAGCAGTCACTTATATAACTTTGTTTACGATGATTTCTGTGGTCAATATCTTGAAATGAGCAAAGTCGCTCTTAATAGTGATGACACAAAGGCAAAAGAAATCACTAACCAGGTTTTATATTCTGTACTTAAAAATATTATCTTATTAATTTATCCATACACTCCATTTATCGCAGAAGAATTGTATTTAAACATTCCTGCCCATAAGGATAGTGTCATGTTAGAAAAATATCCTTTATATAATAAAGAATTAGTTGATGAAAGTTCAGAAGGGCAAGTTAACGTCTTATTTGCAATGATTAAGGATGTTAGAAATTATAAGATTGAAAACAAATTAGCTCCTAATGCAAAACTTGAACTTAAGATTAAATTAAAGATTAATGTTTTTGATGCATTTGAGACATATTTAAAGAGATTTACATTCTCAGATGTGGAATTTGTTGATGAAATTGAAAACTCTGGTGATATCAACGTTTATAACGAAGGTAGCATGCTTATTAAAAATGAAGCCGGTAAAGAAGATTTGATTAAGAAACTCGAAAAGGATATTGAATCAATTAAATCTGAAATCATACGCTGTGAAAAGATGCTTGGAAATCCAGGATTTGTTTCAAAAGCGCCTGCTGAAAAAATCGAATTAGAAAAGAATAAATTAGAACAACACAAGAAAAATTTAGCAGAACTTGAAACAAAATTATCTTCATTAAAATAATTTCAAAATAATGCCTCTCTAATCAAAAGAGAGGTTTTTATTTGAAAAGATAAACATAGTTTATAAAAATTTTTTGCACTTTTTTCGTCAAATTTCTAAAAAATACCCCCTCTAAATAAGTAAGGAGGTTTTTGTATGAAATATAGAGAACTAACTCTAAAAGAATGTAAAAGCATTCAGCCAGGCGAAGTAATTACCGTAACAGCAGTTATGGCAATTATTGTAGCTGCACTTATGGCAGTAGTTATCTATCGTCTATTCCGTGCTGGAAAAGGTACAGTAGCTGTTCCAGGCGGATGGAAATTTGATTGGAAATAAACTATGCCAAAAATGAATGAAATTCCTAATATTGATCAGCCTAGAGAAAAGGCATTAAGATTCGGCATAAATAATTTAAGTGATGCCGAACTGTTAGCGATACTTATTGGAGTGGGAAGCAAGAATAATAACGTATTGCAGCTTGCTAATAGTCTTCTTGCGGATTCTTTAACTATGTTTAATTTAGCAAGTAGTCCTTATCAATATTTTTTACAGTTCAAAGGAATTTCAAAAGTTAAAGCTCTAAAACTGTGTGCTTCATTTGAAATTGCAAAAAGATTTGATAATCGTCAGCACATTCTTTTAGAACAAAATGCCGAAATTAATTCAGAGCTTTTATATCAGCGTTATTATTTAAAAATGGTGGGATTGGATAAAGAGATTTTGGTCTTAGTGGTCTTGAACCGAAACAAGAAAATTATCTATGAAACCACGTTGTATAAAGGCACTGAATTAGGCATTAGTCTATCTCCAAAGGAGATATGTCAAAAAGTTTTGCTTTCAAAAGGTTTCTATTTTTATGTAATTCACAATCACCCGAATAACACAATAAAGCCTAGTGAAGAAGATGAAATTTTCACAGAAGAATTAAGAAGAATTTCTAAAAAATTTGGTTTAAAAATCATTGATCACTTAATCATTGGAGCGAGTGGCTATTATTCGTTCATGAATAAAATGAAAAAATAAGTTTGCACGATAATATTATCTATGATATATTACTAGCGTTGTTGCCTCACTAGCTACAACCGCATAGAAAAGGTTTCTAAAGATTTATCTACCTTCATAGCGAGTACTTAGTGAAGAAAGAAGGAGGCTAATTATGTACGCAATTATTGAAACAGGCGGAAAACAACTTCGTGTTGAAGTAGGCGAAAAAATCTACGTTGAAAAAATAGAAGCTGAAGTTGGTTCAACTGTTACATTAGACAAAGTTTTATTTGTCGGTGGTTCTGCTGCTAAAGTTGGTAAACCTTATGTTAAAGGTGCTACTGTTACAGCAAAAGTTGAAAAACAAGGTAAAGAAAAGAAAATCCGCGTCTTCAAATACAAAGCAAAGGCTAACGAACATAAAACTATCGGTCATCGTCAACCATACACTTGCTTAGTTATCGAAGCTATTAACGGTTAATCAGATGATTAAAATCAAAATCTATTACATAAAAAACGAATTCAAATCAATTGAAGTTAAAGGTCATGCAAATGCAGCTGCTTATGGACAAGATATTGTTTGTTCAGCAGTAAGCGCAGTAGTATTTGGCGGTTTAGCAAATATCAATTGTGAAGAGAATTATAAATATGAAATAGATGAAGAAAAAGGATACTTCTATATTGAAAGTAATGGTAAAAATTCAGAACACGATAAAGTAGTTCTCGAAACAATAATCACTTCACTTAAAAAAATAGAAAACGAATATCCTAAAAATGTTCACATCGATGAACAAGAAATGAAAGGAAACAATTAATATGAATTTTAAATTAAATTTACAATTCTTTGCTTCTAAAAAGGGTGTTGGTTCCACAAAGAACGGCCGTGATTCTGCTGGTCGTAGATTAGGTGCTAAAGTTGCTGATGGTCAATGGTGCCATTCAGGTAGCATCATCTATCGTCAAAGAGGTACTAGAATCTATCCAGGTGCTAATACTAAAAAAGGAAAAGATGATACTATTTTCGCTTTAGTTAGCGGTATTGTTAAATATACTCGTGAAGGCAAAGATAAAACAGTTGTTACTGTTATCACAAAATAAGTCTTAACAAATAAGATAATAAAGACCACATTCAATTTTGTGGTCTTTTATTTTTCTTTATAGTAAAATAATCACCGGAGAATTTATGCCTACTTTTATTGATCGTGCAGTTATTGAAGTTAGAAGTGGAAAAGGTGGCGATGGCGCCATAGCTTTTAGACGTGAAAAATATGTAGCAAAAGGTGGCCCTGCCGGAGGTAACGGCGGACGTGGTGGCTCTGTTATTTTTAGAGCGAATTCTCACATTAATACATTATTTAATTTCCGTCATAGTAAAGCATTCATCGCAAAAGATGGTGAAAATGGTGGAATTAAAAATCAATACGGACACGCAAGTCCGGATGTTATAGTTGATGTCCCATTAGGTACTGTAATTTTCGAAGAAAAAGATCATGCTTTCTTAGGTGATTTAGTTGAAGATGGTAAAACCATTGTTGTTGCAAAAGGTGGACGTGGAGGTAGAGGAAATACTTGTTTTAAAAGTTCTATCAATAGAGTTCCTAAAATTGCAGAAAACGGTGAACCGGGAATTAGAAAAAGATTAATTCTTGAATTAAAGATGCTCGCTGATGTTGGATTAGTCGGTTTCCCTAGTGTAGGAAAATCTACTCTTTTATCTGTAGTCAGTGCTGCAAAACCAGAAATTGCAGATTATCCTTTCACGACAATTGTTCCTAACTTAGGTCTAGTTTCTGCTAAAGATGGACGTAGTTTTGTTATGGCAGATCTTCCAGGCCTTATAGAAGGAGCTCATTTAGGCAAAGGTTTAGGCCTTACTTTCTTAAGACACATCGAGAGATGTAGAGTCATAGTTCATGTCATTGATATGTCTGAAACTGGACGTGATCCTTATGAAGACTATAAAGCAATCCTTAACGAATTAGATTGTTATGGATTCGGTTTAAACAAACGTCCTAGCATTTTAGTTGCATCCAAGATGGACGAAGAAGGCGCTAAAGAACGTTTAGAAGAATTCAAGAAGAAAGTAGATCAAGAGATTATTCCTATCTCCGCAATCAGTGAAGATAATATAGATTTATTAATTTATAAATGTGCAGATTTAATTGAGAAAACTCCATTATTCCCACTTTATAGCGAAGATGAAGAAGAGTTACTCGATCATAAGACATACACTCTTGAAGACGAAGAACAATATTTCTATATTAAAAGACTCGATGCTCATACTTGGGAGATTTTAGGAGATAAAATGATTAAATTCTACAAGATGACTAATATCTCTACTGATGAAGGTATGATGGTCTTAATGAGTAAGATTAGAAAACTTAGAATTGATGATAAATTAGAAGAACTTGGCGCCGAGGATGGCGACACAGTTATTCTTGATGATTTCTCATTTGAATACGTGAGGTAATTTTTATGACACTCAAAGAATATATTGATGTAGTCGTAGATTTCTTAAAAGATTACAAAGAAAAACATCCATTTTTAAAAGGATACGTTGTGGGTATTTCTGGCGGCGTCGACTCCTCTTTAGTGGCAACTTTAGTTAAAAAAGCAGTTGGAAAAGAAAGTATGATGGGTATCTTGATGCCTATAGATTCTAATATCGCTGATTTAAATGATGGGATTGAACTTTGTAAAGCAATAGATATTCCTTATAAAGTAATAGACGCTACTGAAGCATATAAGGTATTTAGAAAAGAAATAGAAACTGCAAGCGGAGAACTTGATATCTCAACTGCAGGGAATTTAAAAGCAAGAATGAGAATGTCTATGCTTTATGCATATGCCCAAAAACATTCTTATATAGTCACAGGCACAGATAATGCTGATGAAGAATATACAGGTTACTTCACAAAATATGGTGATGGCGGTGTAGATATTTTGCCTATCGTCCATCTTTTAAAAGGCGAAGTAGTAGAAGCATGTAAAATGCTTGGTGTTCCGAATAAATTAGCAGAAAGAGTACCTACTGCAGGCTTATTTGAAGGACAAACAGATGAAAAAGAAATGGGTGTTACTTATAAAGATTTAGATAATTACCTACTAGGTAAACCTGTTGACGATGCTATAAAAGCAAAGATTGAAAGACTACATTTAGTTAGTGAACATAAAAGAAATCCAATTCCCACTCCAAAAGAATTTATTAGAGACTAGAAATGAACAAAAAACATACTAATGTCATTATAGGATTAATAACTGGTTTAATAACTATCGGATTGATAGTTTTGTTTATTTTAGTCAATAAATAGGAGGAATTATGATCAGTTTTCTTAAAGGCAGAATTGATTCTGCCACAAAAGAAACTGTAGTAATTGACGTTAATGATATAGGCTATAAAGTCTATGTAGCAAGAGCCTCTTCTTATGAAATAGGCTCAACAATAAAGCTTCTTACATATGATGTACAAAAGCAAGATGAATCTTATCTTGTTGGTTTTCCATCAGCCGAAGAAAAGAATTTATTCTTAACTTTGATAAAAATACAGGGTATAGGTGCAAAAACTGCGCTTGCAATGTTTTCTGTTGGCTCTCCACAAGACATCATATCTGCAATTAATCATGAAGATATTAAATATTTAAAGTCATTACCTTTGGTAGGATATAAAACCGCAAGGCAAATTATCTTAGAACTTAAGGGTTATTTTGTGTCATCAGAAAGTGAAGAAGAAGATTCTTATTCAGATGTAAGAAAAGCATTAATTACATTAGGATTTAAATCATTAAATGTCGATACTGCATTAAGAAATGTCTATAAAGAAGGAATAGACAAAGAAGAATTGCTTAAATTAGCAATTAAAGAGGTAAGAAAATTATGAATGCTTACCAGAAAGATAATGATATATTCTTAAGGCCTAAATCGTTGGATGAATATATTGGACAAGAAAAATTAAAAAATAATTTAAAGATTTATATAGGTGCTGCAAAGCATAGGAAAGAAACATTAGATCATGTTTTGTTTTACGGACCACCAGGATTAGGAAAAACAACATTAGCGAATATTATCGCAAATGAAATGGAATCAAAACTGATTTTAACCAGTGGCCCAAGTATTGAAAAACCATGCGATTTAGCGGGCATTTTATCCGAAATCGAACCTAACAACATATTATTTATTGATGAAATCCATAGACTTCCTCGTTCAGTAGAAGAAGTTCTATATTCCGCAATGGAAGATTTCAAACTTTCTATTATTATTTCAAGAGATAATTCAAGCAAGACAATCACTATTGATTTGCCTCCATTTACACTTGTTGGAGCAACTACAAAAATCGGCAGTTTATCTTCTCCATTAAGATCAAGATTTGGTATTGTTGAGAAGATAAACTTCTACAAAGTAGAAGAATTAGCAAAAATTGTTCAGAGAACATCATCGGTTTACGGATTATCAATTGATAAAAAATCATGCATTGAAATTGCAAAAAGAAGTAGAGGAACTCCTCGTATCGCAAACATAATTTTTAAACGTGTTAGAGACTTTGCACATTATCAAAAATTAAGAAGAATTTCATATGAAAATTGCATAAAATCATTTGAAAATATCGGTATTGATGAACTTGGTCTAGACTCAGTTGATCTTAAATATTTAGATACCTTAGTCAATCGATTTAATTGTGGTCCTGTAGGGCTTGATACATTATCAAGTTATATTGGGGAAGAACCCGAAAACATCGAACAAGTTTACGAACCTTATTTATTAAAACTCGGAATGATTGATAAAACTTTAAAAGGAAGAGTAGCTACTAAAAAAGCTATAGAACATCTAAAGTCTAATAATTATTAATAAAAATTAAATGTCTTATATTGAATTTATTCAATAAATGTAGTAGAGTATTAAGCGACTATGAATAGCGCACACGCGCTGGAGGTACATAAATATGCGCAGAATTTGGGCTCACATTATTATTGCTATCACATCAATTGTTATGATGGTTGTAACATTTGCTACTATATCCAACAAGTTAAATGTTGGTATGGATTATGCTAGTGGTAAAACATTGACATTCCATGTTACAGAAAAAACAGATAATGGTGAAAATAATCCAAAAGAATTCACAGATAAAACAGTCGGAGAAGTCGCTAAAATTATGGAAGATCGTCTTAAAGCTGCTGAAATGCAAAGCTTTGATGTTGCTCCATTCGGTGACGATTTAGTTAAAGTTACACTTTTTGATGAATCTGATTATTCACAATTAAAAGAATATTTATCTTTCGATGGTAGCTTATATCTCTACTCATTCGACAATGAAAAACTCTCACATTCTATTGGTTCTGAAGTTTTCGTTAATAGCGATAAGCCAGCTTATTTAACTGGTACTAACGATATTTATCCAACAATCAACATTCCTGTTGATATCGAAAACGAAAAATATAAAGAAGTTGCTATCGGCGCAATTAACTCTGAACAAATCACAGTTAAAGCTGAATCTTCAGAAGGTGCTGGCGATGCTGAATACGCTAAATACATGTATTTAGTTTATGACTTTGTTCCAGAACGTGATTCATTCGAAGATTCAAACTTCCAAAGTAAAGTATTATTAAAATTCCAAGTTAAATCAGAAAGTACTGAAGAAAACGATAAAGATAAAATCTTTGATTATTACAAAGATGGTGACGTTTATGCTTTAAGTACAGTATTAAATATTGCTGACGCAGAAGGCAATGTTGATGAAAAGAATGTTCCAACTGCTTGGAAAAATGGTAAATTCTATGTCAACTTATTAAACGCTGGTGCATACGGCTATGATGTTACATGCATCCACGAAGAAGTTGCTGCTCCAAAAGTTGAAGCATTGTATTCATTAGGCAAGAATCAAACCGTTTTCGAAAGTTCTACATTCGTTGCATTCTCATGCGCAATTGTTCTTATTTCATTAGTATTAATTGTTTTCTATAAATTAGGTGCTTTAAGTATCTCAGTTACATCTTTTGCATCCGCGTTCTTAGGATTCTTATTCTTAATGATATTTAAGAGCGAATTTAACTTATTAGCTGTTGTTGGTTTAGCACTTGTTGCTTTAGCATCACTCGCAAGTGGTTGTATTTACCTTAACAAGTTTAAAGATGAAGCATATCGTGGACGTTCAGTTAAGAAGGCAAATACTGAAGCTAGTAAAAAGAGCAGCCTAGTTGTTGCTGATATTCACTTTGCATTACTTGTATTAGGTGCATTTACTTACTTAATTGGTGGCGTTGGATTAGAAAGTTTCTCACTAGTTGTTGTTTTAGGCGGTCTTGTTAGCTTAATCCTCAACTTAACAGTATTTAAAGGATTTATGTGGCTAGATACCAACGCATCCGTTGCACAAAATAAATATGAATTATTTGGAGTAGACGAAACTAAGGTTCCAAATCTTGTCGATGAAGAAAAACAATCTTATTTTGGTCCTTATGCTGATAAAGATTTCAACAAAAAGCCAAAATTAGCATCAATTCTTGCTGGTGTTGGATTTGTAGCAACATTAGCAGCTATGTTAGTATTCGGCATTGTAAAAGGATCTGTTTATAACAATCCTGCAAAATCTTATGAAAACGAAATCTTTGTAAAAATTGATAACGAAAACGAAGTTGATTTCTCAATTATTACAAGCAATCTTGAATCAGTTTTAAATGATGTAAAACTCTCAAATGGTTCTGAAGCTGACTCTTTAAGCGCTGTAACTGACAGCCCAGTTTTATTAGATTTCAATGTCTTAGAATACGATAGTGAAGAAGAAAATCCATTCGTTCAACACAGTTATGGTGGCTATATCGTAAAAATTACTGGTGAACTCCCAGAAACAGTCTATTACGAAGGTAATGGCTATAAGATGGAAGAATTATTCTCTTATAACAATTCTACAAACGTTATCGCTGAAAGAATTTCATCAGCTTGTATCAATATTGAATATGCTAGTGGTGAATCTACTACAGAATCAAACCCAGTATTTTATAAGGTTGCTATTGCTGTTGGTGCAGCATTATTAACAACAACATTGTATCTTTTATTAAGATATAGATTATCAAGAGGCCTCGGAAGTTTTGTTACAGTCTTAGCAGGTGCAACAATCGTTGGCGGTCTCTTATCCTTACTTTACTTCATCCCTGCAACAAATACCGCAGTCGTAGGTCTTGCAGTTGGTGAATTCATCTCAGTATTATTTGCAATTCTCTTTATGAATAAAGAAAGAGAATTAGTATTAGACGATAAGAAACACGACAATTCATACGAAAATAGAAATGAATTGATGAAGAAAGCAGTTTCATACGGCTTTGGTGATATTTTAAATATCGCTCTTGTCGGTTTATTCCTCGGACTTATCTTCCTAGGCTTTGGCCCTGGAGCTATGCGTTGGATCTCATTAGAAATTATTATTGCAGTTGCTTTAGCATTTACATTAGCAATGTTTGTATTAGGCCCTGTTAGCCAATTCTTCTTCAAGAAATTCGCAAACATTGGCACAGTAAAACCAAGAAAATCAAAATCAAAAGGCCCTGTCCAAAATAAGAGTGCAGAACCTGAAGAAGCAATTTTCATTGGTATTAACGACTAAAAAAATCTATGGCTACTGAAAATGTAGCCATTTTTTGTAAAATGAAAGACTTATTCCACAGATTATTAGACTATTATTCAATAACAGAACTTGACTTCGATTCATTAAATAAAGATGTTAACCCACAATCTTTTGTAAATGAATATCGTTTTAATAACATTAAAGAAGCAGTTGAATTAGTTAATAATGCTATCAAATGCAATAAAAAGATTCATATATATGGTGATTATGATGCTGATGGAATAATGGGCGTTTCAATCCTTGTTAAAATGTTTGATTATCTTAACTATGAGGTAACTTATTGTGTTCCGAGTAGATATAAAGATGGATATGGCATTAATATGCCTAAAGCCGAACAAATGGTTAAAGATAATATAGGATTATGCATATGCGTTGATAACGGCATAAGCGCAGTCGAGCCTATAAAATATCTTAGAGAAAATAATATTGATGTTTTAGTTTTAGACCATCACGAAGCTCCTGAGGCATTGCCTAATGCAAATGTGATTTTACATCCATTTTTATCAAAACTAAGTGAATTTTCTACAAGTGGTGCATCAGTTGCGTTCTTGTTCTCAGTTTATGTATTAAAACATTTCGATAAGTATTTATCTACATTAGCATCGATATCAATTATTAGCGATATGATGCCACTAAAAGGATATAACAGAGATTTATTAAGAATTGTATTTTCTAATTATAAAGAAGGAGAATTTTATCCTGTAGATTTATTAAAAGGTAATGATCCTTTTGATGAAAATTCTATTGGTATGTCAATTGCTCCAAAAATTAATTCTGTCGGTAGAATTATTGAAGATTCTACCATAAACAATATCATTAAATTCTTTACATCATCATCAAAAGAAGATGTATTAACCTACTACAATTGGATTAATGAATTGAATTTACAAAGAAAAGAAGCTTCAAAGTCTTTATTAAATGGAGATATTGAGATATCTAACGACGATAATTCAATAGTTATACAAGTAGATGAAAAAGAAGGACTTATAGGTTTAATCGCGAATTCTTTAATGAGCAAATATAAAAAACCAGCAATTGTTTTTACATATAATCCTGAGCAAGACTTGTTAAAAGGTAGCTGCCGCTCTCAAGAAGGATTTAATGTAGTTGAAGCTTTTGATAATTTAAAAGATTTAATGATTGCTTATGGCGGTCACTCATTAGCTGGTGGATGTTCAATAAAAAAAGAAAATTTTAATGAATTTAAGAAAAGATTTAATAATTTTGCAATTAAACATCCAGTTATTAAAGCAGAAAAACCTTCAATTCCATTATTAATTACGGAAGTTACATTCGAAACTTTTGAATTAATTTCTAAATTTGGTCCTTTTGGAGAAGAATGGAAAAAACCAATTTTTAATCTTGAAAATATAAGAGTAGGTTCATTGAAATACTCAAAAGACCTAAATCACATAATCACACAAATCGGCACAAATAGTAAAATTACCGGTTTTAACATCTCAAAAGAAATGTTGTTTGGCAAAGATGTAGTTGATTTTTTAGGAACACTAAGAGTTTCAACATACAAATCAATAAAATCAATAGAATTTTTAATTTCTGAAATTAAATAGAAAGGCAAGATTGTTTACTTTTAAAGTAAAATTAATTATCATTTTTTTAATATGTTGTTAAGTAGATATTTAAACAAATATTATCGAAAATATTGGTATTTATACTTAATTGGTATAATTGCTTTAATATTTGTCGATTACCTCCAACTATTTGTTCCAGAATTCTTAGGACAATTAGTAGGAATATTTGAAGATGCCGCAAAAGATGGCGTTTTCACAGATACAATGCGTACGGATATTATAAAAATAGCTTTATATACCATAGGTATTGGTGCTGGCTTAATGGCCGGCAGAATGATCTGGCGTTTTACATTATTTAACGCTAGTTTCAAAGTAGAAGCAGGACTTAGACACGATATGTTTGCCAAAGCAGAAAAGCTTTCTGTCGAGTATTTTCACAGTAACAAAGTAGGAAATATCATGTCATCATTCACAAATGATATTGACGAAATCTCTGAATATTTAGGATTCGGAGTTGTTATGCTTGTCGATGGTTTTGCTCTAGGATTAATGTGCTTCGTTAAAATTGCTATTTTATCATGGCAGTTTTTAATCATTCTTTTAATCCCAATGGTTTTAATTGTTGTTTGGGGATTATTAGTTGAAAAATTTATGGCAGATAATTGGACAAAGAGACAAAAAGCATTCGATGAATTGTACGATTTTACTCAAGAAAGTCTCACAGGTATCCGAGTTATCAAAGCTTTCGTTAAACAAAAACAAGAAATTAGAGCGTTCAGTAAAGTCGCTCATAAAAATAAAGATGTAAATGTTAGATTTGTACTTATCTCTGCTGGTTTTGATGTTGTTATTGAAATAGTTATCGGATTATTATTCGCAATGAATCTTGGTTTCGGTGGTTATTTAGCAGTTACAGGAGAAACAATAAATTTCTTAGGTATTGATTATAGTATTAATGGAAGAAATCTTGTTACTTTAATCGGTTATTTCGATACATTAATTTGGCCACTTATTGCAATGGGCCAAATTGTTGCAATGTACTCTAGAAGCAAAGCTTCAATGAAAAGAATCGAAGAATATATGGATTCTCCAGAAGACATTAAAAACAGTGAAAATCCAACTATCTTAGATAATGTTAAAGGTAAAATTGAATTTAAAAATTTCTCCTTTAAATATCCTTCAAGAGACACCAATACTTTAGAAAATGTTAACTTGGTAATTCAACCAGGTGAATGTATAGGCATTGTTGGTAGAATCGGTCGTGGCAAAACCACTTTGGTTAATGCTTTATTAAGAATCTATAACGTAAATAACGGGACTGTTTTTATTGATGATGTCGATATTATGAATGCAGAACTTAAATCATTAAGAAATGCCATCTCATATGTTCCACAAGATAATTTCTTATTCTCAGATACAGTAAAACGTAATATTGCTTTTTCAGATGTTGATTTAGATGATGAAAAAGTAAAATTCGCTGCTGACTTTGCATGTGTTGGAAACGATATTGAAGGATTTAAAGACAAATATGATACAGTCACCGGTGAACGAGGAGTAACTCTTTCTGGTGGTCAAAAGCAAAGAATTAGTATTGCTAGAGCTTTCGTTAAAGAAAGTCCAATTATGATATTAGATGACAGTGTTTCAGCTGTTGATGTAAAAACCGAAGATACTATTCTTAAAAACATTAGAGAACTAAGAAACGGAAAAACAACTTTGGTTGTTGCTTCTCGTGTTTCCACAGTGTGCCACTTAGATAGAATTATTGTTTTAAATGATGGTAGTGTTGAAGCTTTTGACACACCTGCTTATTTATTAAAAGCTTCTCCTACTTATGCAAAGATGGTTTATTTGCAAGAGTTAGAGCAAGAAGTAGAAGGGAGGTAATTTCGTATGGCTGTTGAAGAAATAGAAAAATTAAAAGGCGATCGAAAGATGTCTTTACGAGAAATGCTTCCTAGATTTTGGAAGTATTTAAAGCCTGAAATGCTTTGGATTATTTTGGCTTTTGTTTTCTCTATACTTAATGTTGCTTTAGATGTTATCTCTCCTAAATTTATTGCAGGAGTTGTAGATGAACTTGAAGGCAAAGCAAGAATATTTGATGTACTAACATCAGTCAGTGCTCCAAGATACGTTATTATTTTAGCGGTATCTTCTTTAGTACTTACTTTATTAAGCCAAGGTTTTATTCTTTTAGAAACTTGGATTTTAAATAAAGCAGGTCAAAAGATAGTCTATAGTTTGAGAATGGAAGTGTACCAACATGTCCAAAACATGTCACAGGACCAACTTAATGAAATGCCTGTTGGTAGTTTAGTTACTAGAGTAGCTAACTATACTGCATCTTTAAGTGAATTATTCACACACATTCTGGTTAACGCTATTAAAAACATTTTAACTGTAGTTTTCGTTTTTGTAACAATGCTTACAATTAATGTTGTTTTAACATTGTTTATGACTATATTCTTAGTAGTTATTTTCATTATTTCATTTTTCTTTAGAAACATTGTTAGAAAGATTTTTACAGAAGAAAGAAAAACAATTTCTGACTTAAATACATTCTTAAATGAAAATCTTTCTGGTATGAAAATAATTCAAATTTTCAATCAAGAAATAAGAAAAGAAAACGAATTTGACAAAAAAAATGATGCTCTAAGAAGATGCAGAAATAAAGTTATGATCGCGTTTGGTATTTATCGTCCATTGCTATCATTCTTATATTTCGGAGCTATCGCAACAGTATTCTTATGTGGATTAGAATTTTCACTTTCATCCGGTGCAGTTTTAGCGTTCTACTTATATATTTCAAAATTCTTTAATCCTATTCAAGCTCTTGCTGATCAACTTAATGGCATTCAAAAAGCATTCTCATCTAGTGAAAGATTATTTAACCTACTAGATGTCAAACCTGCTGTTAGAGATTTGCCAGATGCAATTGAATTAAACGATGTTAAAGGTAAGATTGAATTCAAGAACGTATGGTTCGCTTATGAAAAGGATATGTGGATTCTTAAGGATGTATCTTTCACAATTAATCCAAAAGAAACATGTGCTTTCGTAGGTGCAACAGGGGCTGGTAAAACTACAATTTTGCAATTAATTGTTAGAAACTATGAGATTCAAAAAGGTGATATTTTCATCGATGGTATTAACATCAAAAATATCAAAATCGATTCTCTAAGAAAAACAGTTGGTCAAATGTTACAAGACGTATTCTTATTCACAGGAACAATTAGGTCTAACATTACCCTACATGACGATTCATATTCTGATGAAGAAATCATGAAAGTTTGTAAATATGTAAATGCAGATAGTTTTATCGACAAAACTGAAAAAGGATTAGATGAGGAAATCATCGAAAGAGGCGAAAACTTCTCTCAAGGTCAAAGACAATTACTTTCTTTTGCTAGAACTGTTTTAGCTAAGCCAAAAATCTTAATTTTGGATGAAGCAACTGCAAATATCGATACTGAAACAGAAGTTTTAATTCAAGAATCTCTAGAGAAAATTAAAAATATTGGGACAATGTTAGTTGTTGCACATAGATTATCTACAATTCAAAAAGCAGATCAAATCATTGTTCTTCAAAACGGTGAAATCATTGAAAAAGGTAATCATCAACAATTGCTCAAAAATAAGGGCTATTATTATAAACTTTACCAGGTACAATTTGCCGAAAAATAATCTTTATTCTTAGTCTTTATTTTATAAAGAAAATGCCTTAAGATATATAAGGTGTTTTTATGAGTGAAATTACAAAACCAAAAGTTAACGGTGGATATCCACTTCATACATTCGAAGATGTTGAAGACATCTATTTTGATTATATCCACGATAAGAAAGCTAGAGAATCGATCAAATCTGCTTATAAATTTATTTTAAAAAAGCACGATGGACAAACACGTAGAAGTGGTGAACCTTATTATCATCACTTAATTGAAGTCGCATATATCTTAGCCGACTTAAGAGCTGGCCCATCTACAATTACCGCTGGTCTTTTACACGATGTTGTTGAAGACACAGATGTCTCAATTGATGAAATAAAGAAAAATTGGGGTTCTGAAGTCGCTAAAATTGTTGACGCTCTTACAAAAATTCAAAGACTAAAGCTTAGCCATATTACTGCAGAAGAATTTGAAGCAGAAGATCATAGAAAAATCTTCTTAGGAATGGCAAAAGACATTCGTGTCATTCTTATTAAACTTGCTGATAGATTGCACAATATGAGAACTTTAGGAGCGCTCTCTCAAGAAAGAAAACTTGCTATTTCTAAAGAAACATTAGAAGTATTTGTTCCAATTGCTCACCGCTTAGGTCTTGATAAATTAAAGAGCGAGCTTGAAGATTTATCTTTAAAGTATGCCGAACCTGAAAAGTATGCTGAAATCACTTCTTTATTAAAGAAAAAGCAAAAAGTTTTATTAAAATCATTGGATTCTTTAAAAAAGAAAATTGCTGATATTTTATTTGAAAACAATATTCCATTCGAAATATCTGCTAGAGTTAAATCTGTTTATTCTATTTATAGAAAGATGTACGTTAAAGGGCATCAATTTGATGAAATTTACGATATCTTAGCTCTTAGAATAATTACCAAAACTGAAATTCAATGTTATGAAATATTAGGTTTAATCCATAAGACATATACACCTGCTCCAGGCAGATTTAAGGATTATATCGCAATGCCTAAATCAAATATGTACCAATCACTACACACAACGATTGTTGGTGGTGACGGTAATTTCTATGAAGTTCAAATTAGAACTAAAGAAATGGATGAAATCGCTGAAAGCGGTGTTGCTGCTCACTGGGCATATAAAGAAGGGACAGGATATAATTCCGTTGCTGAACAAAAAGAAATTGAAAATAAATTACACTGGTTCAGAGATTTTGTTTCTATTTCTGATGAAGGTCAATCAGCAACAGAATACATGGATAACTTAAACCATGATATTTTTGAGAAAACTATTTATGTTTTTACTCCAAAAGGAAGAGTTATCGAGCTTCCTGTAGGTAGTTGTCCTGTCGATTTTGCATATAGAATCCATACAAAAGTTGGCGATTCGACTATTGGTGCATTAGTTAATGGTATTATGGTGCCTTTATACACAGTTTTAAAAACTGGAGATATGGTCGAAATCAAAACAAGCAAAGCTCAAGAAGGTCCTTCTGAAGGATGGCTTAAGTTTGTTCAATCTAATACCGCTAAAAACCAAATCAAAAAATATCTTGCTAAGAAAAATGAAGAACTTGTTAGAGAAGATAGAATTAATAAGGGTAAGCAGTGCTTAATTGATGCTTTCAAAGAAAGAAACATTGATGAAAAAGAAATGCTTGAGTATCTTAATACACCTGCGGTATTTAGAGAATACAATGTCGAAACTCTTGATGACTTATACCTACTAGTATTTGGTAGAAAACCAACTGCCAGTGCAGTTATTGACTTCTTAAAAATTAAAAAAGAATTCGTCTTACCTGCAAGTACTGTTAAAAAACAAACTAAGTATGACGAATCTCCAGTATATTGTAACGGCGCTGACAACATAGCAATTACATTAGCAAACTGCTGTATGCCTATTCCTGGTGATCCAATTATTGGATATGTTACTAAAGGCAAAGGAATTAGCGTCCATAGAGCAGATTGCCCTAACATTATTAATGAAAAAGAAAGAATTATTGATGTTTTCTGGAAAGAAGGTTTAGAAACCGCAACTTATCCAGTCGACATTTCAATTGAAGCTTCGGATAGAGCTAACCTTGTTGTTGATGTTATGCATGCTTTAGCAAATAACCATATTACCATCAATAGCATCTCTGCTAAGAAAAATATGGCAACATTAACCGCTACTTTATCAGCGACAATTATGATTCAAAACAATAAAAAACTTAACGATATCTTCGCTATACTCCATGGTATTCCTGGAGTTTACGAAGTAAATAGAATAACCCATTAGGAGGATATTATGATTATTATTGGTGTAAAAGGAACGCACGATATATATAACAACGAAGCATGTGAATTCTCATATGTTGAAAATGTTATGAAACGCATTAGTGAGATCTTCGCTTTCACAGAAGTAAGGCCTCCAGTTTTAGAACACTCTGAATTATTTGTTCGTAGTGTTGGCGAAAGTAGTGACGTCGTTAGAAAAGAAATGTACACATTTTTAGATAAAGGCGACAGATCTTTAACTTTAAGACCAGAATTCACTGCGGGTATTGCTCGTTTAATTGTTCAAAACAAGTTAACAAACTTACAAGAATTACCAATTAAGATGTATTACTGTGGCCCTGTTTTTAGATACGAAAGACCGCAATTAGGTAGATATAGACAGTTCAATCAATTTGGCGTTGAATGTATCGGTCACGATAATCCAATTGCTGACGTTGATGTTATTTCTCTCGCTTTTACAATTCTTCAATCTTTAGGTTTAGATAATGTCACTCTTAAAATTAATACTTTAGGAGATGAAGAAAGTAGAAATAACTATAGAGATGCATTGAAAGAATATTTCTCAAAACGCATCGATAAAATGTGCCCAGATTGTAAACAAAGATTAGAACTTAATCCTCTTAGAATTCTTGACTGCAAAGTTCCAGAAGATAAAGAAATAGTAAAAGATGCTCCAAAAATGAGTAATTATCTTACTGATGCAGCAAAAGAAAAATTTAAATATATTCTTTCTTTACTGGAAGAAATGGCTATCCCTTACGAAGTAGATGATACTTTGGTAAGAGGTTTAGACTACTACTCAGATGTAGTTTTTGAATTCCATTATAAATCTTCTAAAGGTAATGATTATGGCGCTATTGGTGCTGGTGGTCATTACGATAAACTAATTAAAGAAGTAGGTGGACCAGATGTTCCTGGTGTTGGTTTTAGTTTTGGCGTTGAAAGATTAGTTTCTGTCTTGAAAGACGATGAATTAATCCCAAACGATGTATACAACAATTTAGAATTCTATGTCATGCCAATGGGTGCTAAATATCAACCAACGGGTATTGCTGTAGCTAATATTATTAGAATGAACGGCTATTCTGTTGATATGTGTTTAGATGATATTAAACTTGGTAGTATGTTCAAAAGAGCAGAAAAAAAGAACGCAAAATTCGCTATCATCATTGGTGAAAACGAAGTTGCTAACGGAAAAGTTATTCTTAAAAACTTACATACGCAAGAACAACTTGAAGTTAAATTAAATGATTTAAAAGATACAATTGACGAATTATTTGAGGAACACGAATGTTGCTGTGGCGATGATTGTGATTGTGACTGTGAAGAAGAAGGTCACGAATGCCATTGCCATTGTCACGATAAAAAGGAGAACTAAACATCATTATGGAGAGAACTTGTAGAAACACGGAATTATCCATAGCTAATGTAGGCCAAGTAGTTACTCTAGTTGGTTGGGTTAGCAGAAAAAGAAATCTTGGATCAATTCTTTTTATTGATTTAAGAGATCGTTCTGGAATTATCCAAATCTACGTTAAAGAAGGTATGGAAATCCCAGATGTTAGAAGTGAATATGTCATTTCTGTTACTGGTGAGGTTGCAAAAAGAAAAGAACCAAACCCAAAGATGAAAACAGGTGATATTGAAATCATTGCTTCTAAAATTGAATTAATTAATACTGCAAAAACAACGCCATTATTAATTCAAGATGATACTGATGCACTTGAAGAAGTCAGACTAAAATATCGTTATTTGGATTTAAGAAGACCATGTATGCAAAGATTCTTTGATATTCGTGATCAAATCAAGATTATCACTCACAATTATTTGCATAGCTTAGGATTCTGTGAAATTGAAACTCCAATGTTATGTGCATCTTCTCCAGAAGGCGCTAAAGAATATTTAGTTCCATCTAGATTACATCATGGTAGTTTCTACGCTCTTCCTCAATCTCCACAAATGTTTAAACAATTATTAATGATTGGTGGATTCGAAAGATATTATCAAATCGCAAGATGCTTCAGAGACGAAGACTTACGTGCTGATAGACAACCAGATTTCACTCAAATTGATATTGAAACATCTTTCTTAGATCAACAACAATTCTTAACGATGATGGAAGAATTAATAAGAAGATATTTCAAAGAAATAGTTAATTACGATGTAAAGCTTCCATTACGTCAAATGACATACAAAGAAGCAATGGAAAGATTCGGTAGTGATAAACCAGATACAAGATTTGGTTTCGAATTAAAGAATCTTAAAGAAACATTCGCTAATTCTTCATTTGAAGCTTATAAGACAGCAGAATCCGTTAGAGGTATCACTGTTAATGGTGTAGCGAATGAAACTTCTAGAAAAGTTATTGATGAATTAACTCTTGAAGCTAAGAAATTCGGCCTTGGTGGCTTAGGTGTCATTAAGAAAGAAAACGGCGAATTCTCTGGAAGTATCGTTAAATTCTTAAGTGATGCAGAAAAAGCAGACTTAAATAAAATCTTTGACCTCAAAGATAATGACATCGTTATTATTGCTGCAGGTAAAGATAATAGAGTCACTCCATTACTCGGTGCATTAAGACTTAAATATGGTAAGAAGCTTGGTTTAATTAAACCAAATACATATGATTTATTATGGGTTGTAGACTTCCCAATGTTTGAAAGAGATGTCGAAACTAATTCAATAGTTGCAACTCATCACCCATTCACTCGTCCAAGAGACGAAGACTTAAAATACATGGATGAAGATCCAACTAAGATGCTCTCATATGCATATGATATCGTTATCAATGGTTATGAAGCAGGCGGTGGTACACTTCGTATTTACGATCAAAATGTACAAAAGAAAATCTTCAATATTCTCGGACTTAGTGACCAAGATGTACAAGATAAATTCGGTTACTTTGTAAACGCACTTCAATACGGAACTCCTCCACATGCTGGTATGGCATTTGGATTAGATAGAATGACAATGATTTTAGGGGGAACAGAAAACATCCGTGATGTCATTGCCTTCCCTAAAAACTTAGCTGGCGTATGCCCTATGTCGGGAGCACCTAATAAAGTCACAAGACAACAAGTCGAAGACTTAGGTATTAAATTTATGGATGAGGAAGGAAAATAATTATGAACAACATCGACAAATTATCAATTGCTACAATTAGAAGTTTAGCAATCGACACAATTAACAAAGCAAAATCAGGTCACCCTGGTATGGCATTAGGTAGTGCACCTATTGCTTACACTTTATTTACTAGACATTTAAACGCTACACCAAAGGATTCTCTTTGGTTCAATAGAGACCGTTTTGTTCTCTCAGCAGGTCACGCTTCAGCATTACTTTACACAATGCTTCACCTCTGTGGTTACAAAGTAACTATGGATGATTTAAAATCATTCAGACAATTAGATAGCAAAACTCCAGGTCACCCAGAATATGGTTGGACTGATGGCGTTGATGCTACTAGCGGCCCTTTAGGACAAGGTATCTCTCAAGCTGTTGGTATGGCAATTGCTGAAACAATGATGAACTCAATGTATCCAACAGCATGCGATCACTATACATATGCTTTATGCGGCGATGGCTGCTTACAAGAAGGCATTTCTCAAGAAGCCATCTCTTTAGCAGGTCACTTAAACTTAAAGAAATTAATTCTTTTCTACGATGCAAATAATGTCACTTTAGATGGTGGCTTAGGCTTATCATTCTCGGAAGATGTTAAAACTAGATTCGTTGCAAGTGGTTGGAATGTTTTAGAAGTTGAAGATGGTAATGATGTCGATGCAATCGATGCTGCTATCGTCAAAGCTAAAAAAGCAGACAAACCAACAATGATTATGGTTCACACAGTTATCGGCTTTGGTAGTGCTAAACAAGGTACTAATAAAGTCCATGGTAACCCATTAGGTGAAGAAGATGGTAAAGCCGCAAAATTATCTTATGGTTTTGATCATGATAATTTCTTTGTACCACAAGAAGTATATGATCACTTCAAAAACACATTCGGTGCTAGAGGTGATGCTGCATACGCTGACTACAATAAAGCAATGGATGCATTTAAAGCAAAAGATCCAGAAGCATATGCTAAATTTGCTGATTCTTTAAAAGCAAAATCATATAACGTTGAATACCCAGCATTCGAAGCTGGTTCACAAGCATCAACTCGTGTTGCAAGTGGAAAAGCTCTTAACTTCTTCATGAATAAATTAACCAACTTATTTGGTGGTTCTGCTGACGTTGCTGGTTCAGTTATGACTAAGCTTGACAACGGAACTAACTATTTTGTAGATAATAGAAGCGGACACAACATGAACTGGGGTATTAGAGAATTTGCTATGGCAAGTGCTCAAAATGGTATGTTATTACATGGCGGTGTTAGAAGCTATGTTGGTTGTTTCTTTGTCTTCTCAGACTATATGAAGCCAGCAATCAGAATGGCTGCTTTAAGTCATTTACCAGCAATCTACTTATTCTCGCATGACTCAATCGCTGTTGGTGAAGATGGTCCAACACACGAACCAATCGAACAAATGGCTATGTTAAGAAGTATTCCAAATGTCGATACAATTAGACCATGTGATGAAAGAGAAACATATGCTGCATGGAACGCTGCTTTAGATAGCACAAAACGTCCAACTGCTTTAATTCTTTCTAGACAAAACTTACCATTATTAGATGGCTCTTCTAAAGAAGGCGTCTACAAAGGTGCTTATGTTATCTCTAAAGAAGCTAAGAAAGCTGACTACATTTTAGTTGCTACTGGTAGTGAAGTTTCATTAGCAGTTGAAGCACAAAAATTATTAGCAGATGATGGCATTGATGTTAGAGTTGTTTCTATGCCTTGCTGGAGCTACTTTGACGCTCAAAGCGCTGACTACAAAAAATCAGTTTTATCCTTAGATAGAGAAAAGATTGTTTCAATCGAAATGTTATCTTCATTTGGTTGGGATAAATACGCAGCAAATCATTTATCAATTGATTCTTTTGGTAAATCCGCACCTGCAAAAGATGTTATCAATGCATTTGGTTTCACAGCAGATAAAGTCGCTGCATATGTTAAAAATCTTAAATAATTAGAGTAATTAAACTAAATTTACATCAAAAAGGAGTTTCTTTTATGGCAATATCACGTAATCAATCACACTTCGTAATCATGACAGTCATCTATGATGAACTAGCTGATTTTGTTATGGGTGGTGGCGCTTCAAGTAGAAATGCAAATGAATTAATCGAAGAAATTGCAGAAACTCCTTTTGATGAAGTTGATCCTTATATTAAAAGAAGCGTTGCTCTTACTATGCAACATTATGGTGAAATTGTCGATGCATTTAGACCATTATTAGTTAATTGGAAATGGGAACGTCTTCCTTTATTAACACAAGCTATTTTATTAATGAGCTATGCTCACTTCTACTTTGTAGAAAAAATTGATAAGAGTGTTGTTATCAATACCGCCGTGGACTTAGCAAAAAAATATGTCGAAGAAAAACAAGCAAAGTTCATTAATGCAATACTTGATGGAGTATTAAAATAATGCCATTAAATAGAGTAGTTTATACTGTCTCTGACATTAACAAATATATCAAAGCCATTATAAATAATGACCAGAATTTAAGATATATTTCTGTTAAAGGTGAAATATCAAATTTAAAATATGGCGCAAACGGCCATGTTTACTTCTCTTTAAAAGATAAAGAATCAATTATCTCAGTTTGTTTATTTTCTACCTATGCTAGTAAATTAAACTTTAAACCAGAAAACGGTGACGAAGTAATTGTCTTAGCAAGTGTAGATGTATATCCTGCTAGAGGAAGTTATCAGTTAATTGCAGTTGCACTTGAACAAGCTGGTAGAGGCGATATTCTTTATGAACTTGAACAGCTTAAAAAGCAATTAGCTGCAGAAGGATTATTTGATGTTTCTAGAAAAAAGAAAATCAATTTATATCCAAACGCAATTGGAGTTATTACTGCTCCAAATAGTGCTGCAATAAAAGATATAATCTTTAATTTAAAAAGAAGATATCCTATTGCAGATATATATTTCTTCCCTAGCCAAGTTCAAGGTGATAATGCCCCCAAAGAATTGCTGCAAGCATTTCTGACCGCCCAGAAGTATCCTCTGGATACGATTATCATCGGAAGGGGCGGTGGCGCTAGCGAAGACTTAAGCGCATTCAATGACGAAAAATTAGTAAGAGCAATTGCTGATAGTAAGATTCCTGTTATTGCAGCTGTTGGACACGAAATAGATTCTACTTTAGTAGATTATGTTGCAGATAAACGCGCAAGTACTCCAACAGGAGCTGCAGAACTCGCAACAATTGATCGTAGAGAAATAGAACTACATTTCCAAGACGCAATCGATTCAATGAAAGAATCATTAAAAGAATATGTCGAAGATAGAAAAGAAGAAATTTCTACTATTAAAGAAAAATTAAGGGATATTCTAAAAGAAAGAGTTAATCTATTGAAGCAAAAGATTAGTTTAAGAAGCGAGCAGCTCCATTCTCTATCTCCCAAGAATATTCTTTCTAGAGGATATTCAATTACTCTAGATGAATCAGGAAAGGCAATTACTGATGCATGTACTCAAAAAATAGGAAATAAAATTAAAACCATATACGCTAATGGTGAGACTATTTCCACTATAGAAGAAGCAAAAGGTGAATAATATGGAAGAAAACATTAAATTTGAAGACAAATTAAAAAGACTTGATGAAATAGTTGAGACTATGTCCAATAAAACGCTTTCTTTAGACGATTCCCTTGCTCTTTATGAAGAAGGCAATAAAATAATCAAAGATTTAGAAAAAGCCCTTAAAGAGGCCGAAAATAAGATTGAAAAAGTAATCGAAAGTAAATAATGAAAAAAGAAATCAGCCACGTAAACTTATCAACTATAAAAGATCCAAAGTTTTTATCTAATTTATCTTATAGCGAATTAGATGTTTTAAGTGCTGATTTAAGAAAATATATTATTGAAGTTATAAGCGAAAATGGTGGCCATTTATCTTCTAACTTAGGTGTAGTTGAATCCACAATTGCGCTTTGTAGAAGTTTTGATTTTTCAAAAGACAAAATCATATTCGATGTTGGTCATCAATGTTATTCGTATAAAATCCTTACAGGACGTGATTTTAAAAATATCCGTAAAAAAGATGGTCCTAGTGGATTCCAAAAAAGAAACGAATCAATCTATGATTGTTATGAATGTGGACATTCATCTACATCAATAAGTGCTGCAATGGGTATTGCGGATGCTAGAGATTTAAAAAAAGAAGATTACTATGTCGTTTCTTTTATTGGTGATGCAAGCTTTGAAAACGGCTTAGTATTTGAAGCACTGAATAACTTATCTAAAAATCTTTCAAAATTCATAATTGTTATTAACGATAACGAAATGTCTATCGGTAAAAACGAAGGTGGATTAAGTAGAACTTTTAGAAAATTATCAAATACTAAGTTATATCAAAAGAGTAAATCCGCCACTAAAAAGATGCTATCAATTAGTGCTTTAGGAAGATTTATATTGCGCAAATTATCTTCTTTTAAAGATTGGTTAAAAAGACATCTTATGAAGATAAATCTTTTTGATTTATTAGGAATTAAATATATCGGAATTATTAATGGACATAACATAAAGCAAATGGAAAGGGCTTTTAAAAAAGCAAAAACTCTTAAAGGCCCTGTTGCAATTCATATAAAAACAATCAAAGGAAAAGGATTTGAATGTGCAGAAAAAGATAATCGTGGCATTTACCACGGCGTTTGTAAATTTGATAAATTAACTGGAAAAATTTATTCTGACGAATCTCTTTCTTCGTGGTCTAAAGAATATGCGTTAAGGCTTTATGAAGTAATGAAAAACCATAATAACGCTGTAACAATTTGTCCTGCAACTGGATTAGGGAGTGATTTAACCAATATCCAAAAAGATTTCCCAGATAGATTTAAAGACGTAGGAATAAATGAAGAGCATGGTGTAGTTTTAGCAGCTGGGCTTTCTTCAAATGGAATTCATCCATTTATTTCGATTTATTCAACATTTTTGCAAAGAAGTTATGATGAAATTTCCCATGATTTAGCAAGAATGAATCTTAATTCAACTTTATTAATTGATAGAGCTGGTTTAGTTGGATTAGATGGCGATACTCATCAAGGTATTTATGATGCTTCTTTCTTATATACAATTCCTAATTGTGTTATTACTATGGCATCTAAATCTTCTCAAATTTCTTCTTTGCTAGAAGAATCAATGGAAAATCATGGCGTTTTTGCGATTAGATATCCAAAAGAATCCTTCAATAAAAATGCTGTTGAAGAAAACGAAAAAGTAGAGTTTGGTGAATGGAAAGAATTGCTTTCTGGAGAAAAAACCGCAGTAGTAAGTTATGGTCCAATCATTAATAAGTTAGTTAAAGAAATAAAGAAAAAAGAATTAAATATTACTGTTTTTGAAGCCATTTATGTTCGTCCAATTTTAGAGAAGTATATTGAAGATTTGCTCAATTATGAAAAGATTGTTATTTATGACGCTTATTCAACAGAAGTTGGATTCGCGAATACGTTAACCGCTTTATTAATCACAAAAGGTTATAAAGGAAATATTATTGTTAAGGCTGTTCCAAACGCTTTTATAGGCCATTCAACCATTGAAAATCAAAGAGAAGAATTAGGAATATCAATTGATAAAATCATTGATATTTTATAGAAATTAGTTAACATAATATCATGAGCACAAAAGTAATTTGTCATATTGATTTAAATGCTTTTTTTGTGCGTTGTGAAGAACTAAAAAATCCATTAATAGAAGGTAAGCCAGTCGCAATCGGTCATGAAGGTAGAGGCGGAATAGTTTCTACTTGTTCATATAAAGCAAGAGAATTTGGAGTTAAAAGTGGAATGCCTATGTTTAAGGCTAAACAACTTTGCCAAAGTCTTATAATTCTTCCTGTAGATTTTAAATATTATCAGAAAAAATCTCATGAATTTTTTAACTATGTTAAAAGAACTACTAAATTAGTGGAGATTGCTTCTGTAGATGAATGCTACGCTGATTTTACTAACGTTATTAAAAATAATAAAAATCCGCATAAATTCTTTGAAGATTTTCAAAAACAATTATTTAAAGAAACCAAATTAAAATGCTCTATTGGTATAGCACCAACTAAATTCCTAGCTAAGATGGCTAGCGATATGAAAAAGCCTATGGGAATAACAATAATTCATAGAAAAGATGCAGTAAATATTTTATCTCCTTTACCTATTGGAGACTTTTTTGGTATAGGAAAAAAGACTGCTCCTAGATTAATTAACGCAGGAATTAATACAATTGGAGATTTATATAGTCTAGTTAAAAAAGATGATGAAAACGCAAAAATGATGTTAGGTAAATTCTTTTATATAATCTCTGATTTAATAGAAGGAAAAAGTAATGACCAATTAGATTTAGAACCTTGGGATCCTAAATCCATTGGTAATTCAACAACATTGATTGAAGACACTGATGATTTTAGAGATATAAAAGAAACAATTAGCAATTTATGTAAAGAAGTTAGCGAAAGATGTATTAAAGAAAACAAATTAGGAAACACTTTGCAAATTGTTATTAAAACTCCTGATTTTAAGATAAAAAATAAGTCTATAAAGTTAGATAAACCAACTAATGATTACAAAGTAATTTTTGATATTTCTTGCAAATTATATGAAAAATATTTCTTAGGAATTACTGTTAGATTAGTAGGCGTTACATTACAAAATCTCATAGATCCAAAAGACTTAGTAATTCAAATGACTTTCTTTGATTATGAAGAGCATGAGGAACAATCTCAAACGAAATTATTAATTGAAGAATTAAATAGGAAATTAGATAAACCATTGCTTATGAGAGCAAGTGAAATTAAAAAGAAATAATATGGATATAATTGATTCTTTAGACATGTATAAACAATACCTTTTAGTAGAAAAAGGATTATCAAATAATACTTGGAAATCATACTTAAATGATTTAAAGGGATTTTTTACTCATTTTCCAAGCATTAAAGAAACTAAAGATTTATATGAAGATAATTTACCTCAATATATTTCTTATTGTCTTAATCAAAACTATACATCTTCTTCAGTTTTAAGAATAAGTTCCTCTATAAAATCGTATTTACTTTTTCTTAAAAATAGTGGCTATTTCAACTACGAAATTCCTGAAATTTCATTACCTAAAAAGCCAGAAAGACTACCTGTTTGCCTATCTAAAAACGAGATAGATCTTTTATTGAGTGCACCTGACATTGATTCACCAAGTGGATTAAGAGATAAAGCGATGTTAGAAGTCATGTATTCTAGTGGATTAAGAGTAAGTGAATTGCTCTCTTTAACTCTAGATAGAATATCTTTTGAAAAGAAAGTAATTAATGTATTTGGCAAAGGTTCCAAAGAAAGAAAAGTTCCTATATCAGAATTTTCTTTAGAATTTGTCCAACAATATATGCAAAAAGTCCGTAACAAAAATCCTGGTAAAAATTCTAAAATCTTATTTTTAAATAAGAAAGGAGACCAAATCAGCAGAATTTATTTCTATAAACAAATAGAAAAATACGCTGAATATGTTGGAATTAGGAAAAAGATTTCTCCTCACACTTTAAGACATAGTTTTGCAACTCATTTATTAGATGGTGGTGCACAGCTTAGAGCAGTCCAAGAAATGTTAGGTCACGAAAACATACAAACAACTCAAATTTATACACATGTTAGCAAAGCTAAGCTTATCAACACTTATGATTTGTTCATGAACAAAAAATAGTTTATTATAATTGGAGGTACATAAAGATGAAAAAATTTAAAAGAATATTTGTAATAGTTGCCGACTCAGTCGGAATTGGTTATGAACCAGATGCAGATAAGTTTTTTAATGCTGGTCATAACGATGTAGGAAGTAATACATTACTTCATATTTCAGAAAAAATGCCAAATGGTCTTAATATCCCATGTTTAAATTCCTTAGGAATCGCTGATTTAGGAAATTTCAAAGGAACTAGTAAAGTCAGCCATCCAAATTCATATGTTGCAGCTTCACGTGAAATTAGTAACGGAAAAGACACAATGACAGGACACTGGGAAATGATGGGTGTTCACACAACAAAGCCATTTATGACTTTCACTGATACAGGTTTCCCGCCTGAATTAATCAAAGAATTAGAAGAAAAAACTGGTCATAAAGTTATTGGAAATAAAGCGGCTAGTGGAACTGAAATTCTAAAAGAATTAGGTGAAGAACAAGTTAGAGATAATTCTTTAATTGTTTATACAAGTGCTGATTCCGTTCTTCAAATCGCTGCTCATGAAGAAGTAACAGGTTTAGATGAATTATATAGATGCTGTGAAATCGCACGTGAAATTTGTATGAAGCCTGAATGGATGGTTGGACGTATTATCGCTAGACCATACATCGGAACTAATAAAGATAATTTTAAACGTGTAACTGGTCATAGACATGATTTAGCTTTAAAACCGAGCGTTCCTACAGCAATGAATGTTTTACAAGATAACGGCTTTATGACAAGCTGTATCGGTAAAATTTCAGATATTTTTGACGGATATGGTGTAGTAAAAACGCAAAAAACTGTCTCAAATATTGATGGTATGGAAAAGACCATTGAAGAGGTTAAAAACCACGATTTTACAGGATTGTGCTTTGTAAATCTTGTTGAATTTGACTCAGAATATGGCCATAGAAGAGATCCAATTGGATACGGAAAATGTATCGAAACATTCGATGTTCAATTAGCAGATGCAATTAAATACTCAAAAAAAGATGATTTAATTATCGTAACTGCTGATCACGGAAACGATCCAACTTGGTATGGAACTGATCACACAAGAGAAAAAGTTCCATTTATTATGTTTTCTAAATCATTTAAGAATGGAAAACTATTAGAAGAAAGAGAAAGCTTTGCAGATTTAGGAGCTACTATTTTAGAGAATTTTGGTCTTAAAAAACCAGAAAATCTGTTAGGAACTTCAATCAAAGAGCTACTTGAATAATTTAGGAGGAAATATTTATGCCACATGTTGGTGGAGGGGGACACGTTGGTGGAGGAGGTTTCCATTCATTTGGTGGAGTTCACTCATCCTCATCTTCTACTCCTAGATTTGATAAGCACGGAAATTTACATTCTACTTATTATATAAGACCTGGTTTTTATTACCATTCTCACTATATTCCTTATTCATATAGAGAAAGAAGAGGTCTACACTTTTTCGCTGGTTCAATTTTCCTTTTTATCACAGCAATTGTTTTAATTTTCTTTTCAGCTTACGTTTGTTCTCAAAAAGGCGAATTTAGCCAAGATAAAATAGAAGACTATGGCTTAGATAAATATGCCGAAGTTTATCACGAAGACTCTCAATTTTATGAGAAAAATATCTTAATAACAATCGCTGATTATAATAGCGATAACCAGTATGAATACGTTTGTATAAACGGAGACGATGTTGATTGGTATGTAGATGTATCTTTTGGAGGTTTTGAAAGTGATTTTGGAAAAGCACTTAAAGAAAATGTTCCAGTAAGTAATCATCGTAGCAATCTTTATTTAGGTTTATCTAAGGCATTAAATGAAACAAATAAAAAATTCACCAGCTCAACTCTTTATGGGGTTTTTGTTTCTAACGATCATAAAAATAATAAAAATTGTAATTTAATTAATAACACATCATATGCTTATGATAATTTAAACGGAAAAAATGAATTAATAAGTAGCATGAATACTTTCTATAATTTAACAAATTACAACATAACTTTTGTAATTGATACAAATGAAAACGTTTACTCTGTTGATTGGGTTATTTTCACTTTATTAGTAACAGTTTCTGCAATTTCAATTTTAGCTGGCGTTGGATTAATTATCTCTAAAAAGAAACAAGTCACATTCATTGAAGAAGAAATTAAAAACGGAAACGCAAAAAAATATTTCGAAGGCGAAGATGCATTTGAAGAATATTGCAAAGAACATCCTTTAGATGACGAAATAGATCCATTCGAAAAATACGATTCAAATAAAGATCCTTTTGAAGATTATTCACAAAACGATTTTAATAAATAAAAATATTTGAATAAGAAATTAAGTAAAAAGACGATTAACAATCGTCTTTAATTAATTTTTGTCGTATTTTTTGTTAACATAATGATAATTATGCGAAGTTATTTTTAAAGTTATTTTAAATAATAATCAATACACTTATTCGTGAATTCATTACTTCCTGTAATTTTCATTTTTGGATTTATATAATCAATGTTCGCTTTTAATACCGTTACAAATCCTTTATCTAAATCTTCCATCATTGCTTGAATTAATTTTGAAGAATCATAGCCTCTGCATGGATCAATTTTGTCCGCAGCATAAACTATCTTCTCAATCCAATTCATATTTTCATTTCCAGTGCAATGATATAAAATTGCGTTTAAAATTTTTGGATCTTCGATATAAAATTCTTTTTTAGCGTAATAAACACCTAAAACTTGATGAACTGCATATGGAGGTAAATTTTTGAATTGACCATTATACGCAGTGTTTAAAAATTTAATTTCATCTTTATATTCAGATTCATTTTTTTCTAAATGAACTTTTTTTCCTAAATCGTGTAAGAATCCAGCAATATAAGCTTTTTGTGGATTAAATCCATTATTTTTTGCAATTTGGTAAGATAAATTTGCAACGCTTCTAACGTGATTATATCTGTCTCCGTACCATTCTTTTAATTTAGGGATGTAGTATAATGAATGTTCTTCAATATATTGAATAACAGGATATGGAATATCAATTTCTTTAAAATCTCTAATATTAACTGAAGCATCGCTTCTTTCTTCGCCGTCCAAAACAATCATGTTGAATCTATCAACGTTTTTCTTAGATAATTTCACATCTTTTCTAGGAAAAACGAGAATTTGAGCGAATTTTGCAATATCATCGCAGTATTTCCATAAATGGAATTTATTAGCTTGATCTCCCCCGATTAAATAGAAAATCTTATCATCTGGATATTTTTCTAAAAAATGCTTAATTGTAAAAATAGAATAAACAAAATTATCTTTGTGGGTTAACTCAAAATCAGATAAAGAAAAGCAATCAAAATCTTTAATCGCGAGTTCAACCATTCTTTTTTTATGTTTAATTTCGACAGATTTTGTTTTCCAAACCGAAACTTTGGAAGGCACAAAAATAACTTCTCCGCCAATTTGTTTTGCTGCGGATAAAGCCATATTTATATGACCGTTATGAATTGGGTCAAATGCACCACCAAATATAATTCTTTTCATTTTTATAACTTAATTTTTTGATTTTTAGGATTTTTTCTATAAAGAAGAATTGTTCTTCCAATAACATTAACAACTTCAGCTTTTAATTTGCTAGATAAATCTAAAGCTAATTCCATAACCTCAGTTGTAACATTTTTCATAACATCAATTTTAATCAATTCATGAGCAGTTAATGCTTTATCAAACATATCAACAGATGTATCTGTGATTCCGCTTTTTCCTAATTGATATTTTGTTTCCAATGTATTTGCGATACTTTTTAAAGTCTTTTTATCATTACTAGTTAACATAATATTAAACCCTCGCTAAATTACTACTTACATAAACGCCTTTTGGAACGCAAATTCTAATTGTTTGTCCAACTCCCTTAAAGACTATAAATCCAAGTCCCTCAGCGGCTATTTCGTGATAAATTCCGTCTTTTTTATAAACAAATTCAAATACCTCAAAGTCTAGCATAGTAATAAAATTACTAGAAACAGGTCTAACAAGTTTATTAATCATGTT
Organism: Bacilli bacterium; assembly: GCA_024695405.1. Taxonomy (GTDB): domain Bacteria; phylum Bacillota_I; class Bacilli_A; order RFN20; family CAG-826; genus RGIG9670. The sequence goes on along the minus strand of JAILIF010000043.1, from coordinate 16,529 downwards.
ATTTTTAAATGAATCATTGAACTTAGCAGCAGAAACTTTCTTAGCTTCAACTAATCTAGAACAATAATATTTGTAGTAAGTTGATTCTCCGCTTGTAACTTCAATTCCAGCGATGGAACCAATTTGAACTGCGTCTCCACCTTTCAAAGAACCACTATGTGTATCAAGTGTTCCTTTAGGAATTAAAAGATTTTGAACAGGTTTTTCAACTTTAGAAATAATTGAATTATTAATACTCAAATCAGGCAATTCATAGAATTTATTTCCATCTGGTAAAGGAATAATTGTCGCTTTTAAATTCTTGTTTAGCCACTCAACACTAATGTTTTCATTACTTTGGTTACTAAATTTCTTTAAAAAAGAACTAATTAGAGTTGTTTTACCAGAACTTTTTCTTCCAACCATAAATGCATCACGGCCTTTTAAATCACCACCATCATCCAAGAAATGGCGCTTAAATGCATCAATTGCATCATCAATGGATTTATCATTTCTATCGACCATATAAATCTTTAATGGTTTAATTCCTTTTTCTTCAAAAGCAGCATTAATAGATGCTTCCATTTTTTTAGCATTAAAATAATTTCCAAATAATTTTCTTTTAGTTCCAACAACCGCTACATCTTTACCTTTAATTAATTCAGCAACATCATCGTCAATAAGACCAGAGAAAGAAAATAAATCAATAACAAAAAGAATAACAGTTTTCTCTTTTTTTAATTTCTTAAAATAATTAATAACAGCTTGATCATCATGTGAAGATTGAACTCTAGCATTAATTAAAGAAATAGCGTTATAGCATTCATCACAATATATTGCGGTGATTTCATTTTGTTCATTTAAAAATTCAGGGCTAATATAACCCTTTGCTTTTGGATTTGTGCTTTGAAGGGCTTCCCCACAACGTATGCAACGTAAAACTTTTCTACCTTGTCCCATATTTGTCCTTCCAATCTACTAATAAACCTTTCTTTCTCAAATGCTTTCTAATTGGTCTATCAAACAATCTATTAAAATGCGTTGTCGGTTGATCTTCTTTAACGATTTTTTCAGTTAATATAACTCTAACATGAGCTCTATTTCCTGCTAAAGTATCGGTCATTAGTTGGTCTCCAACCACCATTATATTTTCTTTATTTAATCCTTTTGCCTGGACAAATTTATTGATTTTACGAGGAAAAGGTTTCCCTGTTGAAGAAATAAATTCAACATTTAATTCATTTGCATATGGTAAAACTCTTTTATATCTATTGTTTGACATGATAACAACATTAATACCAGCTTCATTAAGTTTCTTGATTAATGCCTTTGCATTATCAGATGGTTTATGAAGTTTATAACTATCTAACGTATTATCTAAATCAACAAAAAGAGTAGTAACATTGTTACTTTTGAAAAACTCAGGGTCAATTTCATACAAACTTTGAGCGTGCGCAAATGGTACAAATTTACTCATGGAAATATCATACTACATAAAAGTCTTTAAAAATAGACTTTTCAAATTAAAAACGCCCACTTTTCGTGAGCGTTAATAAAATTTTAATAGAGTTTTATTCATCTAAATCATCAAAGATTGAAATTTGTTCTATCTTTGACTCTTTAGTTTCAGCCTCGGAAGCACTATTGTTTGCATCAGCATTTTCGTTAGTATCATCAACAGTTTGTTCTCCGTCTTCTCCTGTTAGTTCAATAGGTTTTTCTTTTTCGATTATTGGGTGAGAAACAGATTTTGCATCGATTCTTTCAATAAATAACGAATATGCGTTTACAATAGTTACTTTTGAAGGAATATCGATATTCTTTTTAGCGTTTTTAGTAACATCTGTTAAGAAATAATTGTCTATAGACAATACATAAATAGATTGATCTGAAAGATATAATCCATAAGTATTAACAGGTTCTCTAGTAATAATCTTTCTCATCGCTGTTACAAAGTGCTTCTCATATTTGAATGAAGGAACAAGTTCCATAGTCTTACCTAAACGTTGAGTTTTAGTAAGTCTATTTGTATCGATGATTCTATATGAACCCTTATCGGTAAATATGACAATTTTGCTATATTCATCTTCGTCAAACGCCAGCATGCAAGCTGCTGAAGATTTATTTAATCCGTTCATAGATTTAACGCCACCAGCCTTAGCTCCAACAATTGTTAATTCGTTTTCGTTAAAGAAAGTTCCACGACCATCTGCAGCAAGGATCAAGATATCACTATTGCCAGTTAAGCATTCTACACCAACGATTTCATCGCCAGTAAGTAATTTCATGCACCTTTGTGGTTTAGAGTGTTTATCTGTATCTAAGCAGTTAATACACATTCTCTTAATTTGTCCAAATTTACTTAAGAAAGCGATATACAAATCATCTCGAAGGACGTTATAAACAACCGCTTTAACAATTTTTTCACCAGCAGACAATGTTGCGAATTGATTTAAGTGAACGCCTTCATCTTTCCACTTAGTTTCAGTTAATTTATGTACTGGAATTGAAACATAATTTCCTAATGAAGTAAATGCGATTAAGTAATCTATTGTATTAGCTAAACCGCATGAAACAAGAGCATCACCATCTTTAATTCCAGGAAGAGCGTTATCACCACTTGTTCTATATGATTTCATAGTAGAACGTTTGACATAGCCATCTCTAGTAACGGCTACCATAACCTCTTCTTTGGCGATTAATTCTCTCTTATCGACTTCGGTTGTGCCTTCTTTTTCAATAATTTGAGTACGTCTTTCATCTCCATATTTATCTGCAATTTCCTTTAAATCCTTAATTAATACGCGATTGAGTTTGTCAGGATTACTTAGAATAGCTTTTAAATTGCTAATTTCATCGAGTAATGTCTCTTTTTCTTTTTCTAAAATTATTTCATCAGTGTGAGATAACTTATATAAAGGCATTGTAACAATAGCTTCTGCTTGTTCGTTGCTTAATCCATATTTTGCGATTAAGTTAACTTTAGAATCAGCTTTGTCTTTACTCTTTTTGATTATATCAACAACCTCATTAATATTTAATGAAGCTAAGATTAAACCTTCAACAATATGTAATCTATCGCTGGCTTTTTGTAAATCAAATTTGCTCTTTCTAGTTACAACATCAACTTGGTGTGCAATATAAGCATCAATATAATCTAATAAATTGATTGTTTTTGGACGTCCATTAACAATAGCAACCATATTAGCGCTATATCCACAAACAAGTGAAGTTTTGCTCATTAAATATTTCAAAAGGAGTTCACATTTTGCTTCCTTTTTACAGTCGATGACGATTCTAATACCTTTCCAGTCAGATTCATCCCTAACTTCAAGCATTCCATCAACTACTTTTGAATGAATAATTTTATCGATTTCATATACCAATTGAATCTTAACAATTTTATATGGAATTTCAGTAATAACAATTTGCTGATTTTCTCGATTTTGAACAATTTCACACTTTGCAGAAAGTTCAATTCTTCCTCTACCTGTTAAGTAGATATTTTTAAGTCCGTCTGAGTTATAAATATAGCCACCACCAGGGAAATCTGGGCCTTTAACAATTTGCATCAACTCTTCAATTGTAGCAGTCTTATGAGAGATTCTATAAATAGTAGCATCAATTATTTCACGTAGGTTATGTGGAGGAATTTCAGTTGCTAAAGCAACTGCAATACCTTCAGTACCATTAACAAATAGGTTAGGGAATCTTGATGGCAAAACGACCGGTTCGAGCTCTGTATCATCGAAGTTGAGTTGCATATCAACTGTCTTCTTTTCGATGTCTTTAACGAGCTCATTTGAGAGTTCAGATAATCTTGATTCTGTATAACGATATGCAGCAGGAGAGTCGCCATCAATACTACCATTATTTCCTTGGAAATCGATAAGTGGATATCTGACTTTCCAATCTTGTGACATACGAGCTAAAGCTTCATAAATCGAAGTGTCACCATGAGGGTGATAAGTACCCATAACAGCACCAACTGTGTGAGCGCATTTTCTAGTAGGTTTATTGAAGACATTATTGCTCTTATACATCGAGAAAATAATTCTTCTTTGAACAGGTTTTAAACCATCTCTAACATCTGGAATAGCCCTATCTTGAATGACATATTTTGCATAAGTTGCATATCTATCACCCATGACCTCTTCCATAGGTTCAACGGAGATATTTTCTTGAATTACTTCTTCAATAGGAGAGTCTTTTTTTCTTCTTCCCATAATTATCTAACCTCCTTCATGAATGTATCTACAACGTTGAAATCAACGTTTTCTTCAACCCATTTCTTACGAACAGATGTATCTTTGCCCATTAAAACAGCGACACGTTTTTCAACAACAAATGGATCTTCGATATCAACTTGGATCAATAATCTTGTCTTAGGATCCATAGTTGTTTCTTTAAGTTGAACTGCATCCATTTCACCAAGACCTTTATATCTGGATACTTTGTATCCACCACCAACTTTTTTCTTAGCAGCTTCAAGTCCAGCATCATCCCAAGCATATTCTTGAATGACCTTTTTTCCCTCTTCTTTATAAACTCTATAAAGCGGAGGAACAGCAATATAAACGTGACCGCTAACAATGAGTTGTCTCATATAGTGATAGAAGAATGTAAGCAAAAGAGTTTGAATGTGAGCACCATCAGTATCAGCATCAGTCATGATAATGATTTTGCCATAATGTATATCTTCTAAATCAAAACTTTGTCCAAAGCCTGCACCAATTGTGTTAATAATTGTTGCAATTTCTTCGTTATGGAGTAATTTATCCATAGAAATTGAATCAGTATTAAGAGGTTTACCTCTTAATGGTAAGATTGCTTGATGCAATCTATCTCTACCTTTTTTAGCAGATCCACCAGCGGAATCACCCTCAACAATAAAGAGTTCGTTTTTTAAATATTCTTTAGATTGAGCAGGTGTTAATTTATCAGAAAGAATAACTTCTTGTTTAGCTTTTTTAGAAGTTCTTGCTTCTTCTTTTGCTTTACGGGCAGCCATTCTTGCAGATGCGCTAGCGATGCATTTATTGATTAATTGAACTGCTAATTCTTTATTTTCGGTTAAATAATATGTGAATTTATTATTAATAAAATTTGAGACAATTGCAGTTGCTTCTGGAGTACCTAATTTGCCTTTTGTTTGTCCTTCAAATTCAAGATATTGTTCTGGAATTTTTAAAGAAATAACAGCAGTGATACCTTCTCTAATATCACTACCTTCAAGTTTCTTTCCGCGTAATAACCCATTAGCTTCTGCGAAGTCATTTACGCATTTACCAATACCACTTCTAAAGCCTGATTCGTGGGTACCGCCATCTCTAGTTCTTACGTTATTAACGTAAGAATAGATTGTTTCATTGTAGTCTTCGTTACAATATTGAAGAGCAATTTCCATACCGATTTGAGTTGTTTCATCAACACCTTCAAAATCAATAACAGGAGTTAATGCACTCTTATCAGCATTCATAATTTGAATATATTCAACTAGTCCTTTTTCGTAATAAAATTCTTGGGATTGACCAGTTTTTTCTTCATTTAAAACAAAGTGAACACCCTTCATTAAGAAAGCACTTTCTTGAAGGTGGTTTGCAATGGTATCCCACTTAAAATCAACTGTAGAGAAAATCTCTTTGTCAGGTTTAAACCTGACAAAAGTACCATGTTTTTTGCTTTGTCCGATGATTTCTAATTTTTGTTTTAACTTACCACCTTTTTCAAATCTTAAGTGATAAATATTGCCATTTTGATAAACTTGAACATCAAGCCATTCGCTCAATGCATTAGTAACTGCAGCACCAACACCGTGTAAACCAGCAGCACTTTTATATACTGCGGAATTGAATTTACCACCAGCGTGTAGTTCTGTGAAAACAATTTCAACAGCAGGTCTGCCTGTCTCTTTATTAATGCCACAAGGAATACCACGGCCTTCATCTAAAACAGAAAGCGATCCATCTGAGTGAATTGTTACTTCGATAGTTTTACCATATCCTGAGAGAGCTTCATCAACTGCATTGTCAACAATTTCCCAAACTAAATGATGTAAACCAGCTCCATTTGAGCTACCAATATACATAGCAGGTCTCTTTCTAACACCTTCAAGACCCTTCATTATGTGGATGTCGTCAGCAGTATAACTAGATTTTTTAATTTCGTCAGCCATGATAAATCCTCCTTATTGCAGAATAAAATTATATCGAAAATTAGTTATAACTAAAAGCAATAAAAACGCCCTAGGAGACGCCTAAAACAACAATATATTTTAATAAAATATATTAACCTTCGAAAAAAAATTCATTTTGATTAATCAAAATTAGTAAAAATTACAAAAACTGCATTTTAGGCATTTAAAATTGACATTTCAAATACGATGAAAATTGGCACTTATATTAATATAAAAGAATTTTTGTTCTATTTTTCGGGTTATTTTTTATGTTTTTTTAACCTACATACATACTTATGGCACAAAAAAGGCAGCACCTCGCTGCCTTTTAGTTTTTGTAGTTTTACTTAGCGTTGATTATTAACATTTCTCATAACTTCGCGAACTTGTTTTTCACTAGGGTTTCTACCCATTGATCTAAACATGGCACGAATCATTTTTTCGTTAATTGGAGGATTTTCTTTAAGTTGTTTTGTAAATAATGATTTACTAATAAAGAATCCAGCTACACCCCCACCAATCAATGCTAATACAATGTAAAGAATTAATTGCCAAACTTCGATTTCCATAATAATACTTTTCCCCTTCTATTTACGCTCTTGAATCGTACTCACCATTGTCAGTACGAACTAATACTTCTTCGCCTTCTTCAATGAATAAAGGAACTTTAATTTCTAAGCCAGTTTCGACTGTTGCAGGCTTCATTGGCTTATTGACTGTGTCACCTCTAATTGCAGGCTCGCAGACTGTAATTTTTAAAGCCACCTTTGGTGGTAATTGAATTCCAAGGATTTCTCCATCATAAGAGGTGATATCGACATTACATTCACTCTTTAAGAAATTCATTTCCCATTTTAATCTATCTTTGCTGATTTCGATTTGTTCATAAGTTTCATTATCCATGAATACTAAGAAATCTCCTGAATCATAAAGATATTGCATTGTTTTCTTGTCTAATTTAATGCTTTCAACCATGTAACCAGAGTTACGAGCAATTTCATTAATTGTTCCTGTTCTAACGTTTTTAACTTTAACTTTAGCAACCATTTTTCTCATTGCTGTTTTGTTTAATAAAATGTCTAGAACAAGATATAAATTATTTTCATCAATGAAGTAGTTTCCAGGTCTTAATTCTGTAACGTTAACCATTTGTTTATATCCTTTCTAAAAGTTTTCGTTTGATATTATATCAAAATCTTATCTATTGAGGAATAAGTTCTTTACCTTTTCAATTCCTATAGTAGTAAACTCACCATGCCCAGGATAAACCTTAACATCATCAGGTAAAATTCTAAGCTTTGCTAATGAATCACGCATACTGCTTCTAATAGATGATTTTAAGTCAGTTCTACCAATAACATTTTTAAATAAAGTATCGCCAGAAAATAATAAGCCACTATTACTAAAGTAATAGCATACTGACCCTCTTGTGTGGAAAGGAGTATAAATTACCTTAATATCTTCTTTTAAAATTTTAAGAATTTCATTATCTGCAACTGTAATTGCTTTAGCTTTAACAACTAATCTTTCATCTATTTCTAAAGCACAATTATATTCTTCATCAGTTAGACCAATTTCATCATCAAAACCAACGTATAATTTGCATTTAAAACGATCAATTAATCTATCAACACCTCTCATGTGGTCAACATGTGAGTGTGTTAAAAGTACTGCCTCAAGTGATAATTTATTCTTTTTGATATAATCTCCAAGCTTGTCATTATCCACTCCAGGATCAACTACAACACACTTTTTCTTATTATCTTTAATTAAATATGTGTTTGATTTTAACTCTTCAATATCTTCGTATAAGAATGGTATTACTTCTAACATCTTATATAAATATAAGAAAAAAATAGGCGGTGCCTATTATTTCTTTTTCTCCTTGTGAAGAGTAACTTTTTTGCACTTATTGCAGTATTTATTGAGTTCCAATCTTTCAGGATGTTTTTTCTTGTTTTTACTTGTTAAGTAGTTTTCTTCACCACATTCTGTGCATTTAAGAGTTAATGAGATTCTATCGTCTTTTGCCATATTATTTCTCCTTAAGCCGCAATTAACATTACCACAGGTAAAAGATATTGTAAATATATTTTGTTCTACAAAAACATTAAAATGTTATAATTTACACATGAAAAGAACAGAAACAAAACAAATTAAAATAGGAAATATTGTTTTAGGTGGTCAAAATAAAGTCCTAATTCAATCAATGTGCAATATAAAAACTGAAAAAGTTAACGAAGTTGCAAAACAAATAAACGAATGCGCGGAATTAGGCGCTGATTATATGCGAGTTTCCGTGATGGACGAAAAAGATGCTAAAGCAATTAAAGAAATAAAATCCAAAATTAATATTCCACTAGTCGCAGATATTCATTTTGATTACAAGTTAGCTTTAATGGCTATGGAAGCTGGAGTAGACAAAATCAGAATCAATCCAGGTAACATCGGTTCAATTGAAAATATCAAAAAAGTTGTCGATATGGCTAAAGAAAAAGGTATTTCAATCAGAGTCGGCGTTAATTCAGGAAGTTTAGATAAGGAAATTCATGATTATTCCACTCAATATACCGCAAAAGTTTTAGTTGAATCCGCAAAAAAACACGTAAAGATTTTAGAGGATTTAGGCTTCTATGATATTGCGATTTCCCTTAAGGGAAGTAATATCTTAGAATGTATTGAAGCATATAGATTAGCAAGTGAAACTTTCCCATATCCATTACACTTAGGAATTACCGAAGCTGGATATAAAGATATTTCCTTAATAAGAAGTTCAGCTGGTCTTGCACCACTCCTGCTTGATGGAATTGGTGACACAATTAGAATTTCTATGACTGAAGATCCTAAAGAAGAAGTCATCGCAGCTAAGCGTTTATTACACGATTGTGGTTTATATCCAAATTATCCTACAATCGTTGCTTGTCCGACCTGTGGAAGAACAAGGGTGAATGTAAAAGCAATTGCTGAAAAAGTCATGAATTATTTAGAAAAAATTCAAAAGCCTATTCATGTTGCCGTAATGGGATGTGTCGTAAACGGTCCTGGCGAAGCAAAAAACGCCGACATAGGAATTGCTGGCGGCGTTAATGATTTTGTGATTTTTAAGAAAGAACGAATATTGGGAAGATACTCCGAAGGCAAAGTCTTCGATGCTCTTGTAGCCGAAATTAATAAGCTTTAAAAATTTTCTTTCCAATTGTCAATATATTTACCACTTTTAAGCATTTCAATTTCTTTGCCGTAAGGTGGTTTTTCATTTATATAAGGAGTTTCTAGAATTTTTGGAATATTAGCAACTCTAGGGTTATGAGCAATTTTATTCAAAGAGTCAAATCCAATATAACCATAGCCAATATTTTCGTGTCTATCTTTATGTGCGCCCTTAGGGTTCTTAGAGTCGTTTAAATGAATAACTAGTAATCTATCCAATCCAATTACCTTATCAAATTCATCTAGCATAGAATCAAAATCAGATAAATCATAGCCATAATCAGATGTATGGCATGTGTCTAAACATACGCCCAATCTATCTTTGTATTTACAAAGTGAGATAATTTTTGCTATTTCTTCGAAAGTAATTCCGATTTCAGTTCCTTTTCCGCACATCGTTTCAAGTGCGATTTTTACATCAGTGCCGTCATTTTCAAATACTTGATCAAGAGCTTCAGCTAATGTTTTTATAGCTACTTCATTACCATTGCCAACGTGATTACCAGGATGTAAAACTAAAGTTTTACAATTAAATCCAGCGGTTCTTTTTACTTCATTTGTAATTGTTTTAATACTCATTTCCCATAAATCTGGTTTATTTTTATTAGCAGCATTTATGATGTATGGAGCATGAACCACGATTTTTGATTCATCAATTCCTGCTTCTAAAAGAAGCTTTCTACCTTCCTGAATTTTTAATTCAGATAATGGTTTTCTAAATGAATTTTGCGGTGCCCCAGTATAAAACATAAAGGCTGTCGAGCCATAAGAAATCGCTTCTTTAACAGATCCCAAATAAAAATCTGGAGCATTCATACTTACATGAGATCCTATTAATAATTTTTCGTTCATAATTTTTACCTTAAATTATGGTATCATATTTAAGATGAAAATTGAAATTTTACAACCCGTTGGATATTGTTCTGGCGTTAACAACGCAATTTTAAAAGCAATTAAAATTAAAAAAGAACATTCTAATAAGCCAGTTTATATTTTAGGGAGTTTAGTCCACAATTCACATGTTATTGATTCTTTAGAATCAATTGGAATAACTAATCTTGCTGATAATACTTCGTTAGAAGAGAAAATCAGTTCATTAAACGATGGAAGTATTATTATTTTTACTGCGCATGGTCATGATGAAAAAGTAGACGAAATTGCCAGAAATAAAAACATGATTATATATGACTGTGTTTGCCCAATAGTAAAAGCTAATATGAGCCTGATAAAAGAAAAAATAGCATCGAATTACAATATAATTTTTGTTGGAATAAAAAATCATCCTGAAACAACAGCGTGCTTATCAATATCCAAATACATTCATTTATACGATGCAAAAACGAATGTTTTTGAAGAATTCGATACAAAAAAGAAAGTTTTTGTAACAAATCAAACCACTTTAAATTTCAAAGAATTAGAAGATATCTTTAATTATATTAAAGAAAAATATCCTGATGCAGAATTCAATAACGAAATTTGCCCAGCAACAAGAATAAGGCAAGAAAGTATCTTAAAAATTGATGACGATGTCGATACAGTTATTGTTGTTGGAGATAAAAATTCTTCGAACACAAAACGTTTATTTGAAATTTCTTCTTTTAGAAATAAAAAAGCCTCCACTTATCTAGTGTCAAGCGAAGACGATATTAATACAGAAATGTTTAATAATAAGAATCACATTGTTATTACTTCAGGAACATCTACACCTCGTGAAGTAATAAATTCGGTTTACGAAAAAATTAGTAAAATCACTAAATAACAGTTGGAAGTTTTTCGTGATCAATAGTAATGATTTCTAAAGAACCATCAATAGAAAGTAGGATATTTTTCATTGTAGGCATAAAGATCTTTTCTATTTCATGAGGAAAATCTAAATAATTAAATTTTCTAGTTACAACATCGCGTCTAACATAATGTGGGGCATCGCCAGAAATGTAAATGTCGCAGTCTTCCTTAATTGCGTTTACATAATTGCGGGAACCACCGCCGCCAATAATTCCTACCTTTTTAACTTTTTCTTTGCCGTAATTGACTAAAAGACCATAAGAAACATTAAATCTTTCTTTAGCAAATTTGCTAAACTCTTTAACATCCATTTCTTTTGGCAAAAATCCAATTCTCATCATTGGATCTAAAGGATTAGAATATACATCATTTAATCCAAGCGCTGACGCAAAAGCGTCATTCATGCCGCCATTTCCTTCATCAAAGTTTGTATGGAAAGAATAAACAGGTATTCCTAAAGAATCAATTTTTTCGCATAGTTCTTTCTTATATAAGTCCCATTTAAATACTTTTGCCTTTGTTCCATATATAAAAGGGTGATGTGTAATAATAACATCAGGTCTAGTTTTAATAACTTCAGGCAAAACCTCAAAATCTAAATCTAAACACAAAAAGATTTTATTAACTTTTCCAGGCATTTTACCAGTCATCAATCCTACATGATCATGATATTTTGCAGCTAATCTTTTTGGAAAATTAATGGACAACTTTTGTAAAATCTTTTTCATTTCTATCATAAGATAGTCTCCAGTTTATTTTTTTCTGCAGTTAGAATAGCAATTCTATTGTAGGGTAATTTATTAGAACTAATTAAATTGTCAATTTCATCAATTCTACTTTGATATTTTTCTTTGAAAAGAGCGCTTTTTTCTTTTCTTAAAATTGGTCCGAACTCAATATCGTCATCACTATAGAAAGCGATATCAGATTTGGTAAAACGAATAATCTCGTAGAAAATTCCATCTTCCTTGATTATCTTTTCATCCGAAATAGAATAACCAATTTTAGATACTTCGTCTCTTAAATAAGGAATACATGAATGTGCATCAATAACTAATGTTTGAACATTATTTAACTTGCTTAAATCCTTTTTGAGGATATTAACAATTGCTTTTCCTCCCATTCCTGCAACAACTACTGTTGTAACACATTTAGGAAGCTCAGTAATTCCATCTGAAAGCATAGGAATAACATGGTCAATAATCCCCTCTTCTTCCAGTGCTTTCACCAAACGATTATAAGGACCTTTCTTATTTTCAACAGCGTAACCTTTGGTTATTTTTCCACTATTAAATAATTCAATCATTAGTTTTCCATGATCGCTGCCAATATCTGCTACAACGCTTTTTGGAACCATTGCAGCAATTGTTTCTAATCGTTTGGATATTTTAATCTCCATTATAGTTTTTCCTTGTAATCGCCTAAACGCTTACTTCTAGTAGGGTGTCTTAATTTCTTAATAGCTTTAGCTTCAATTTGTCTAATTCTTTCACGAGTGACACCAAATTCTTTACCAACTTCTTCAAGAGTTCTTGGGCGATTATCATCTAAACCATAACGTAATCTAATAACTCTTTCTTCTCTATCAGAAAGTTCAGTAAGAATTGAATATAATTCTTCTTTTAAGAGTTGCCTTGTAGTGAATTCAACAGGAGATTCTGATTCTTTATCTTCGATAAAATCACCTAAATGTGAATCATCTTCTTCACCAATAGGTGTTTCTAATGAAACAGGTTCAAGAGCAATTCTTTGAATTTCTCTAATTCTCTTTGGAGGAAGTTCACCACCCATAGCATCAGAAATTTCTTCTGCAGTTGGTTCTCTTCCTAATTCTTGAATTAATTGACGTTGAATTCTTGTCATTTTGTTAATTGTTTCAACCATGTGAACAGGAATACGAATTGTACGAGCTTGATCTGCGATAGCACGTGTAATTGCTTGACGAATCCACCAAGTCGCATATGTTGAGAACTTAAATCCTTTTGTGTAATCGAATTTATCAACAGCCTTCATTAAGCCTAAGTTACCTTCTTGGATCAAATCTAAGAAGAGCATACCTCTACCAACATAATGCTTAGCAATATTAACAACTAAACGTAAGTTTGCGTTGATTAATTCGTTTTTAGCATCTTCATCACCTTCCAAGATTTTCTTAGCAAGAATGATTTCTCTATCAGCATCAATAAGTGCATAAGCACCAATTGCTTTAAGATACATCTTAACAGAGTCATTAACTTTAACTTCTCCGCCTAAAGTAACATCAAGATGTTCAATATCAATATCTTCTTCTAAGTTTTCGTCTCCTTCGAAATCTTCAAAATCATCCTCAGTAGCGCCCTTATTCATCTTTTCATAATCGAAATCTTCTTCAAATTCTTCATCTTCTTCTTCGTCATCTTCAGAGATAACTTCTACGCCTTGTTCTTTGAAGAATGTAATTAATTCATTAACTGTATCATCATCAATTTCATAAGCGGAAAGTGCGTCATAAATGTCGCTTTGATCAAGCGATCCAGCAGATTTTGCTTTCTTTAATAAACTTTTCTTGATTTCATCAAGATTCATAATTTCGCCATCTTCGTTGACGATTGTTGCTTTTTTACTTTCTTTTTTTGCCATAAGTATTTACCTTTCCTCTTATTTATTTTTGAATTTTCTATCATTAAATTCTTTAATCAGTCGAGCTTTCTCTAACTCGGATTTCCCTTGAAGTGATTGTTCAAGTATGTCATTTTCAAAGATTCTTTCTTTCTCTTTGTTAATCGAATCAAATAAATCACTTAACAAGTTATCATCACAACTTGGATGGCTTCTTCTTTCATATAATAAGCCAGTCAATTCATTTATTAGCTCGTCCCTATTGTCTAAGTCAGAACCTTCAATTTCGTTTATTATTGCGGGTATATCAATGTTTTCATGTGCCTTTGTATACTCAACAATATAGTTAGCGATGTTTCTATATATTTCATCGTAGAATCCACCAAGTTTAGATTCATAAAAGTTAACTGCACTCTTGTTGTTTAACATTTGGAAGAGCATTTCTCTTTCAGCAAGAGCAAGTTTTGCTAATACTTTTCTTTCTGGATGGAATGAAGCAATTGCTTTAGTAACATCTGTTTTCTTAACTTTAACTTTTTTAAGAAGTTCTCTAATACTTTCTATATCATATCCGGTTATTTTTGATAACTTCCTTAAATAAGTGCCTAATTCTAATTGGCTATCTAAAGATAACAATATGGGTATAAATTCACTAATTAAAGCTTTCTTTTGCTCTGCTGTATTTAATGGATTTGAGTTTTGATAATAATTCAGTGCAAACTCTGGATAAGTTAGTAAAGTGTTTAAATATTTTATTAATGCATCCTTACCTTCTGTATTAAGAATTTCATCTGGATCTTTATTTGAATTGTTGTTGTAAACGATTCTACAAGACATTCCTGCTTTAGAGAACAGTTTACATGCTTCCATCATTGCGTGTTGTCCAGGTAAGTCGCCATCTAAACACATTCTTATTTCGCAGTTAAGGCTTCTTAACATAGTTATGTGATCATTAGTTAACGCTGTTCCCATTAAGGCAACACAGTTATCTATTCCTACTTTTTCTAATGCAAATACATCCATAAACCCTTCTAACACATAGATGTGTTTTTTATTACGAGCTTTATCTTTTGCATTATGATAGTTATATAAAATTTTACTTTTATGGAATAAATAGGTTTCTGGTGAGTTAACATATTTTGCTTCGCTACCATTTCCTATTCTTCTAGCGCTATAGCCAACTACATCACCATTAGCGTTACATATTGGGAATATTGCTCTGCCTGCGTTTTTATCAGTAATTGTGCCATTGCTCATCTTTCCAATTCCGATATCTTCAATAGTTTTGATTGAATGGCCTTTTTTCTGTAAATAATCACAAGTAGCTTTTCCGTCTTTGTAAGCATATCCGAGAAGGAATTTCTCTTTTAAGGAATCGTCTAGATTTCTTGAATTAAAGTATTCTAGTCCTTCTTTTCCTTCTTCGGTAGTTAAAGCATATTGATAATAAAGAGTTAAATCTTTTAAGCACTTAAGCATTGGCTCAGCAACTTCATCTTTTTTAACTACTTTAACAGTTTGTGAATGTAATCTAGGATCATCAAATCCAGATATTTCCGCAACCGTTTTAAGAGCTTCGAAATATGATAAGCCCTTATATTTCATTACGAACGATATTGCGGTTCCAGAAGTTCCACAAACAAAGCATCTAAATATTTGTTTTTCTGGTGATATTGATAAAGAAGGGTTTGTGTCGTCATGGAATGGACACACAGCAAAATAATTCTTTCCCTTTTTAGTAACAGGAATGAATGATTTAATCACTTCGACTATGTCGGCGTGCTTTAAAACAGCTTCTTTTAAATCATTATCAACAGGCATATAACTCCTTTAATTAGAAGAAGATTTTATTGTTAAGATATTTAACTAAATCAGCGATAGGCATACGGATTTGTTCCATAGTGTCTCTATCTCTAATTGTGACTGCTCCATCATTTTCAGTATCAAAGTCAACAGTAACACAGAATGGAGTACCAACTGCATCTTGTCTTCTATAACGTTTACCAATACTACCAGTATCGTCATAAACAGCAGTCATATATTTTGCAAGCATTTGTTCGACTTCTCTTGCTTTTAGTTCTAACTTCTTACTTAATGGAAGAACTGCAACTTTTGTTGGAGCAACAGCTGGAGAAAGGTGCATAACAATACGTGTATCGTTATCTCCAACAGGTTCTTCATCATAAGCATCCGCTAGAGTCATTAATACCAATCTATCAAGACCAACTGATGGTTCAATACAATATGGTAAATATTTTTCATTTGTTTCTGGATCAAGATATTCAAGAGATTCACCACTATATTTTTGGTGTCTACCTAAATCGTAATCAGTTCTATCTGCGATACCCCAGATTTCGCCCCAGCCAAATGGGAACAAATATTCAATATCTGTAGTAGCTTTTGAATAGAATGCTAATTCTTCTGGTTCATGGTCTCTATATCTTAAGTTTTCTTTCTTAATACCTAAAGATGCAATAAAGTCTAAGCAATATTGCTTCCAATAGCTAAACCATTCTAAGTCAGTTCCTGGTTTACAGAAGAATTCCATTTCCATTTGATCAAATTCTCTCATTCTGAAAGTCATTTGACCTGGAGTAATTTCGTTTCTAAATGCTCTACCTACATTACAAATACCAATAGGCAATTTTCTTCTAGTAGTTCTAATAACATTTTTAAAGTTAACAAACATACCTTGAGCAGTTTCAGGACGTAAATAAACAGTAGATCTATTATCTTCTGTAACACCCTGGAAAGTCTTGAACATAAGGTTAAACTGTCTAAT